>DASWKK010000025.1:0-20495 GCA_036396655.1 Acidimicrobiia bacterium | reverse complement strand
CATGAACACCGGTCATGACGGTTCATTGACCACGGTTCACTCCAACAGCCCGCGTGACACCCTGTCCCGTATCGAGACCATGGTGTTGATGGCCGGGTTCGACCTGCCGATCCGGGCGATCCGCGAGCAGATCGCTGCGGCTGTCGACCTGATCATCCACGTCTCCCGACTCCGTGACGGAACCCGGCGTGTCACTTATGTCACCGAGGTCGAAGGCATGGAGGGCGACATCATCACCCTTCAGGACATCTTCCTCTTCGACTACGGCATGGGTGTCGACGAAGACGGCGTTTACAAGGGTCGACTCAAGGCAACCGGGATTCGCCCGACCTTCTCCGAGGATCTGGAGAACCAGGGGATCAGGCTTCCCGCCGACCTCTTCGATCCAGAGCCATTTGCCAGGGGTCGGTAGGTTGAAACGAGTTTCCGCCTTAGTTGCGGCCCTGGTCCTTGGGTTGAGCGCTGTCGCCTCGGCGCAGACAACCGGCCCTGAGATCGAGATCGTCGACATCAACGGCGCCCGCTATGCCGACGGCGGGCAGACATTGATGGTCGTTGAGTTCCGCAATATCGCCGAGTCTCCCGATCCGTCCCAGCTCAGCATCACCGTCGGTGGCGAGCCGGTCTCGAACCTGGAAGTTGCGCCCTTGGGCGAGTCGAGTGTCCCGGTCGGTGTGGTCCTGGTCATCGACACCTCGGGATCGATGGAGGGAGCTGCCATCGACGCGGCCAAGGCTGCTGCCAAGAGCTTCGTCTCCCAGAAGCGACCCGAAGACTCCATCGCCATCGTCACCTTCGCTGACACCGCCATCGTCCAGACCGGTTTCACCACTAACGCCAACGACTTGAACGCACGCATCGACGCCGTCACCGCCGACGGCGAGACCGCGTTCAACGACGGGGTGATCCTGGGTCTCTCCCTTTTCGACTCTTCTTCGGTGGACAACCTGCTCCCCAACATGATCGTCCTCACCGACGGTGAAGACACGGTGTCCGTGGCGACACCGGATGACGCCATCGGTGCCGTTGAGGCGAGCGATGTCAGGGTGTTTGGTGTCGCATTGGAGTCATCGGACTTCAACCCCGATGCGGTGGGCGCAGTAGCCGGTGCCGGTAACGGCCTTTTCCTGTCCACCCCTGACCCAGCACAACTGTCCGGTCTCTACAACCAGATCAGTCGGGAGATCAGCAACACCCTCGTCGCCCGGTTCATCTCCCCGATCGCCACTCCCGGGGAGGCCGCATTCGCCGTCTCTTATCCCGGTGGACTGACGTCGACGGTGTCCTTCCCAGTCTCCGGATACGCCACGACCACCACGGTGGCCGATGTGGTGACCACCACCGAGGTGCCGGTGCCGGTGACCGGTGAAGTCGTCGAGAGCACGGCTCCGTTGGCCTTGGGGAACCTGGCCCTCATCGGCGCCGCGGGAATCGGCATCACCGCCTTCTTGTTCATCATCATCCTCTTCGGTCGCGACGAGGACCAGGGCGGCGGGCGATTCGCCAAACGTCTCCAGGCGTACGGGCGACGGACCAAGTCCAGTGAGACCGAGAAGAAGCCATTCCTCCAGCGCATCCCGCTGCTCAACCGTTTCAGTCAGGCCGCAGAAGAAGAAGTGCGGAGACGTGGGCTCCTTTCCGGGGTCAGTGCAGCCCTGGAGCAGGCGAACGTGCCGATGACTCCGGGAGAGGCGATTCTCGCCATGTTTGGGCTCGCCGCAGTTGGAGGCGTGTTCCTCGCCATCTTCAACTCGGCGCTGTTCGGGGCGGTTGCCTTTGGTGTGCTGCTCCTCGTTTTCATCTTCCTGATCAACTATGCGGGCAACCGTGAGCGGAAGCGTTTCGAGAAGCAGCTGCCGGACACCTTGACCTTGCTCTCGACCTCCCTTCGAGCCGGGTATTCGCTGCTTCAGGCGATCGAGGCCGTGGCGCAGGAGGCACCCGACCCAACCGCCAGGGAGTTCAGCCGGTCCGTCGCCGAGGCACGTCTTGGCCGGTCGGTGCCTGACGCTCTCACCGGGATCGTGGCCCGCACCCAGTCGAAAGATTTCGAGTGGGCGACAATGGCAGTCGAGATCCAGCGTGAGGTCGGTGGAAACCTGGCCGAAGTCCTTCAGACCGTTGCCGACACGATGATGGCGAGAAACCGCCTCAAGGGTGAGATCAACGCTCTCACCGCTGAAGGCCGTATCTCGGCCATCGTGCTGGGCTCGCTCCCGTTTGCCTTGGGAGTGTTCCTTTGGTTCAACAACCGGGATTACCTCCAGCCGCTCATCGACGCAACGATGGGCAGGGTGGCCTTGGTCGCCGGATTGGTCCTCATGGCCGGAGGAATCCTCTGGCTCCGGAAGATTGTGAACATCGAGGTATGAATATCAACACACTTGACGGTCAAATGCTCGCCGTGGTCACGGTCACCGCGTTGGTCTTCTTCGTGATCGTGTGGGTCGGCCTGGGAGTCACCAGGGCCCGAGAGGACATGACCAACCGGCTGGCGGTCTACGGCCGGCGCACCGGTGGTCCCGGGACACTTCGTGACGAGGAGCTGGCCAAACCGCTGGCTGCCCGAACCATTGGCCCGGTGGTCCTCAAATTCTCCAATTTCCTCCGACGGTTCACCCCGGTGGGCTTTCTCGAGAAGAAGCAGCACCAACTGACCCTGGCCGGGAACCCGGCCAACCTGGACGCACCTTCGTTCGTCGTGATCAAGCTGCTTACCACCATCGCCGGTCTGTTCGGGGCGTTCTTCCTGACCAGCTACGGGGGCGACGGCCTTCAGCGCACTGCTCTCTTTGTCATGCCGATCGTCCTCGGTTTCTTCGGGCCGGATGCCTGGCTGAAGCGAAAGATCGACGACCGTGCGCACACCATGCTGCGTGCCCTGCCCGACATCCTCGACCTGCTGGTCATCTCGGTTGAAGCCGGTCTTGGCTTCGACTCGGCCCTGTCCAGAGTGGTGGCCACGGTTCCCGGCCCCTTGTCCGAAGAGTTCTTCAGGATGCTCCAGGAGACCAGGGTTGGCGTCAGTCGCCGCGATGCCATGCGTCATCTGATGGATCGGACCGACATCGACGAGTTGCGCTCGTTCATCCTGGCCATGATCCAGGCCGAGGCGTTCGGTGTCACCATTGCCAGGGTGCTCCGGGTGCAGGCCGATGAGATGAGGGTCAAGCGTCGTCAGCGAGCTCAGGAGAAGGCCTTCGCCGCCCCGGTGAAACTGGTCTTCCCATTGGTCTTCTGCATCTTCCCGGCACTGTTCATCGTGCTGCTGGGACCGGCCGCTATCTCCATCGGCGCCGCCTTCGCCGACTGATGGCTGAGACGGCGGTCGAGCCGTCGACCACCCGGCGTTTCTCGCTGGCGCAGCTCATCCTCGTTGTCCCGTGGGTGGCCCTTGCCATCGACGCCTGGGCACCGATCAGGGACAACTCATTCCTGTGGCATATCAGGGCCGGTGAGCTCCAGATGGCACGGGGCGAGGTTCTGGTTGTCGATCCCTTCTCGTTCACGGTGTTTGGGGAGCCGTGGCTGACTCAAAGCTGGCTGTCGGAGCTTCTCTACGCCTGGGGGGAGTCGAATTGGGGCCTGGGTTTCGTGCCCCCCATGCTGTTGCTTTTGAGCTCGATCACCTTTCTCGGCGTGGGACTGGCCGCCTATCGGCGCTCCCGGAGTATCAGCGCAACCGCAATCGTCCTTCTGCTGACCACGATGCTCATGGTCAGCTTTCTCGTCCCGAGACCGGTCATCCTCTCCTTTGCCCTCTTCACGCTCGTCATCGTGGCCTGGGACCGGCCGGCGTCACGGTGGACGGTCCCCCTGTTGTTCTGGATCTGGGCGTCGGTTCACGGGTCCTTTGTAATCGGGCTCGCCTATGTCGGTCTGACCATCATCGCCGAGGCCGAGTGGAAGGCCCTGCCCACCGCCGTGGTAGCGGGGTTCTCCACCTTCCTCACCGCCCATGGTCTGGGTGTGCTTCGTATCCTCTTCGAATTCTCGGATGCGGGTCCCGCCCTGGCGCTGTTGACCGAGTGGAGACGCCCCGAGCTCCTTTCCATCGTGTTCACCCCGTTCCTGATCGGGGTCGCTGTGATCATTGTTGGCGCGATTCGGGGCCGGGTGACCTCGAGGCACCTATGGATCCTGGTCCCCTTCCTGCTCGTGGCCTTGAGCGCCACCAGGGCGGTTCCCCCGGCCTGGATCGCTTTGGTACCGCTGATTGGCACCGCCATGGCGGGTATGAAGATCCTCGAACGGCCGAGGTTCTCGATGCCGGCGGCGACGATCTTCACCGTCTTCGTCGTTGTCGCCCCTTTTCTGCTGGTCACAGGTCCCTCGATCGACGAAGAAAGGTTCCCGGTGGCGGCCGCTGCGGCGCTCGACGATGTGCCCACCTTCCACGATGATGTGGCGGGCGGCTATCTGATCTGGTCGGAGGGGCCGGAACGGCTGGTCTTCTTGGACGATCGGGCTGAGCTGTACGGCGAACGGATGCGAGAATTCGTCGAGATCCGGGACCTCGAGCGTGATTGGCGACCCCTCTTCGAGCGTGACGGGATAGAGCAGGTGCTGCTCCAGGCCGACGAGGAGCTCCTGGGTGAGCTGGCGAGCGCGGGATGGTCTATTACCTATAAAGACGAGTTCTTTGTCGTCATGCGGCCGTAAGGGCCGTCGTAGCCCCCTCCGGCCCTTCGGCTCACCTGCCGCAACGTCCATTCCCTCCCTCGGGGTGGAACAGTGGGCGCCTACAAATAGGAAAGGGCCCGCAGTTGCGGGCCCTTTCTCAATCGATTTGGTTCGCTTTAGGCGAGGCCGGAACCGATCTCGCTGAAGGTCGCCGAGACCTCGGTGCCGGCGAGACGCACGGCCACGAGAGCAACGATGGCGATCAGAACGACGAGCAGAGCGTACTCAACCATCGAGGCGCCCCTGTCATCCCGCATCCAGCTATTTATCTTGGTCCACAATGCAAGCATGAAACCCCTCCTTGGGTCGGGTAGCTTGGCTACTACAACTGATTCATCGGCCATCTCAGGCCTGACCTGAGCCGAATTTTCCAGCAAGTAACAGAAAAAGGGCCCGCGATGCGGGCCCTTTCTCAATCGATTTGGTTCGCTTTAGGCGAGGCCGGAACCGATCTCACTGAAGGTCGCCGAGACCTCGGTGCCGGCGAGACGCACGGCCACGAGAGCGACGATGGCGATCAGAACGACGAGCAGAGCGTACTCAACCATCGAGGCGCCCTTGTCCTCCTGAATCCAACTATTTACCTTGGTCCACAAAGCAAGCATGAAACCCCTCCTTGGGTTAGATCTTGGCTGGCATGGGTCAAGCTAAGTCAGAGCACCGGTGGGGACAATGGTGCGAACGGCCTATCCGACAAAGAAGAGGGACCCGAATGTGCGGGCCCCTCTTCGTCGATTTGAGTCGGATTCTTAGGCGAGGCCGGAACCGATCTCACTGAAGGTCGCCGAGACCTCGGTGCCGGCGAGACGCACGGCCACGAGAGCGACGATGGCGATGAGAACGACGAGCAGAGCGTACTCAACCATCGAGGCGCCCTTGTCCTCCTGAATCCAACTATTTACCTTGGTCCACAAAGCAAGCATGGCACCCCTCCTTGGGTCGGATTTCTTGGCTTGCAAGCGGGCAAAGTAGCCCGCACCGGCCCTGCGACTATGGGTCTCAGGAACCATCTGGTCGTTCTTCCGTCAACTTCCCGCGTCGACCAGGTTGGAGCTGATATCGGAATAGGTACCCGAGAGCGAGCTACCAAAGTAGGTGACCGCGACAAGAGCGACGAGAGCTATCAATACCACTAGCAGGGAATACTCGACCATGGAGGCACCCCTCTCACTGGCGAGAATTCTCATCAGTCTGGCGTACATTTGTTCTCCCTTGCTCACGGTGATAAGCGTAGGTGCGACATGTTGTTTCGCTCATGGGCCGCACGGCTCATATGACCAGTACCCCCAGGTCCGAGTGACTAGTTAGGTCGAGCGATGCCAAGACGGATCGCCTCGATGGCGGCTTGGGTCCGATCGCTGACCGCCAGTTTCTGGAAGATGGACGCCAGATGGTTCTTGACGGTCTTTTGTGAGATGTAGAGACGCTCGGCGAGCTCGTCGGTAGCGGAGACCCCGGCCGCAAGCAAGGCGAGGATCTCCCTTTCTCGCACCGTGAGTGAAGCCGCCCCCGGGTCGAGGCGGGCCTCGCCGTAGCGCTCGAGGACCTCGTCGCGGGAGGTGTCGTCGAGACCGATGAGATCCTCCCCGTCGGCCACGGCCCGTATCGCTGCGGCCAGGGTCATCAAGGGAACTCCCTTGGAGAAGAAGGCCTTGGCACCGGCTGTTTCGGCCCGGGTGCGTTGGTCGTCGGAGGCGTACATGCTGACCACGATCGCCCTGGTCCTGGAGCCCAGGCCGGCGATGGCGTCGATACCGTCGCCACCGGGCATCTCGATGTCGACTATCGAGACCTCGGCCGGCTGATTCAGCAACGCGGCGTCGAGAGCGGGGCCGGAGTCGACGACTCCCACGACACGGGCGTCGGGCAGGATGTCGAGCGCCTGGCTCAACCCCTCGGCAAATAGTTGGTGGTCGTCGGCGATCATCACACGAATCATCGGTTTCCCCATTCCACGGTCACGGTCGTCCCGACCCCGACTTCGGATTGAAATTTGATCTTTGCCCCTATCTTTTCGGCGCGTTCACGCATCCCCATGAGGCCAAAGTGTCCGTCGGGCTCATATGAGGGGTCGAATCCGGTGCCGTCATCGATCACCGAGCACACTCCATGGGCGCGATCGATGCGTCCCGAGATGAGGATGGTGGACGCACCGGCATGAACATGGGCATTCCGGGTGGCCTCGGTGATGATCGAGTTGAGGTCCCCGATCACCGCAGGACGTGGAGGCCTGCGCTCGTCGAGATCGACAACGACCGGTGGGTCTCCTTCGAGTTGCGCCGTTGACTGGAGGACCCGTGCCGTAAGGGTGGGGCCGGGTGCGGTGCGCAAGTCGGCCACCGACGCCCTGACGTCTTCGACCAGCTTGGTGACATTGGAGCGAAGCACTTTCAGATCGGCGGAGAGCTCGGGGTGCCCGGCCTGTTGCATGGAGGCCATGTCGAGAGCCAGGCCGAGCGATGCCAGTGAGGGGCCGATCTCGTCGTGCATCTCACGGGCGAGACGAATCCGCTCCTCGGCGACGGCGGAGCCCACGATGTCCTGGAGCAGTTGAAGGTTGGCAAAGGCGATGCTCACCGGCTGGACGAAGGCCTCGATGTCGGTCAGGTCGGCCCGCGACAGCGTGGTCGGCGTGAGCAGATCGAGCGCCCCCACCTGGGTATCCGGTGTCGACAAAGGGATCCGATGGGCGATCGGGTTTTCTGGTGGGACACCTCTCGAAGCGAGTACCACCGACCCGTCGCCGTCGTCTATCTCCAGTCGCCCCGACGAGCCCGGGATCCGGGCGAGTATCGCTTCCAGAGTATCGGCGGCGACCTCCACCGCGTTGAGCCGACCGGCCGAGATGTCTTCGGAGAGTCGGAGCAGGACCCCGTGGATCTCCTCGAGAGTCTCCAGCCGCTGGGTGGCAGACTCATTCTCCACCGCGAGCTCGGACGCCTGCTGATGGATGTCTTCGAGGAGCTTGCGGATCACCGCCACCAACAACACAAAAACCATGTACAGGGCCATGGCGGGAAGGGCCTCGACCAGGTCGACACCTTGGGACAGCGTGACCAGGGCAAGTAGCCCCGCAGAGAGGAAACCGGTGGTCAGACCGGAACGGAGGCCCCCATAGATGGTGGCAAAGATTGTGGGGCCCATCGAGAGCAGCAGATAAGGACTGCCCACCCCACCGGTGAGGGTGATTGCGATGACGGTGAGGAATGCCCCGATGAGAGTGATCGCTTCGGCGCCGAAACGGATCCGATACCAACTCTCGGGCACCGCAGCGGTGCCGATGACATAGAAAGTGGCGACAGCCATGGCAAAAAGCGATTCGCTGTGGCCACCGGTCGAGACCAGGTCGATGACAACAGCTACCACCAGGGCGACGAATTGCCCGATGGTCACGCTGCGGTGGAGGCGAAACTCCCAAGGCGCGGGGACCAAGGCGCTCATGGGTAGAGGCTACCGTCGCCCATTGTGACTTCTGGGAACCGACGTTGGCTGATCTCTGGGGGTCTTGGGTCGGGCAAGAGCGAGGTGCGTCGTCTTCTGGAGCGGTCTGGTTTGCGAACGATCGACGCCGACTCGGTGGGTCATTCCGTGCTCGCAGAGGAGGCGCGTGATGCGGTATCTGATCGCTGGCCTCAGGCTATTTCCAATGGCGAGGTCGATCGGAGGGCACTTGCCGCCATCGTCTTCGACGACCCGGGCGAATTGGCAGCTCTCGAAGCGATAACCCATCCCCTGATCTTCGGTCGAATCGAGGCCGAGTTGGAGGGATTCGAAGACGTAGCCGTGGTCGAGGTGCCACTCATCGACACCAGTCTGGGTTGGCCGCGCATGGTGGTCGACGGTCCCGACGAGGTGCGTTTGCAGCGTGCGGTGACGAGGGGCATGGCCCAGGACGACGCCGAAAGGAGAATGAAGTCCCAACCCGACCGGGCAGAGTGGCTAGCTTCGGCCGACCTGGTGATCCCCAACCACGGAACCCTCGCCGAGCTAGAAGCCACGGTCGCGATCCTGGCCGAGTACCTCAGTTCCTAGCCGGCAGAAGACCCCCTCCGGCCCTTTGGGCCACCTCCCCCAACGTCGCTCCGCTCCTGGGGGAGGAAACGCGACCACCGTTTCTCCCCGTAGGCGGGGAGGGGGTTCTGTTTCTCCCCCCGTAGGGGGAGAACCCCGAAGGGGGGAGGGGGCGCCGCGATGGGTGAAGACCCCCTCCGGCCCTTTGGGCCACCTCCCCCAACGTCGCTTCGCTCCTGGGGGAGGAAACGCCACCACTGTTTCTCCCCCCGTAGGGGGGAGTAACCCGAAGGGGGGAGGGGGGATCTCCTAGAAACGCGACCACCGGTTCTCCCCCCACAGGGCGGAGTACCCCGAAGGGGGAGGGGGCGCGGCGATGGCGGACAGCTCTTGTCCTACCTGGCCGGTACTCTCTGCTCGGTGCCTGAATTCCAGATCGTCTCCGATTTCGCCCCGGCCGGAGACCAACCCGAAGCGATCGCCAGATTGGCGGAGGGAATCAATCGTGGCGACCGTTTCCAGACCCTGCTTGGCATAACCGGCTCGGGAAAGTCGGCGACCATGGCCTGGACCATCGAGCAGGTTCAGCGGCCGACTTTGGTCCTGGCTCCCAACAAGGCTCTGGCCGCACAGCTGGCTAACGAGTTCCGCCAGCTTTTCCCCCACAACCGGGTGGAGTACTTCGTTTCCTATTACGACTACTACCAGCCCGAGGCATATATGCCTCAAACCGACACCTACATCGAGAAGGACGCCACAGTCAACGACGAGATCGACCGTCTCCGCCATGCGGCAACCGCCGGGCTCCTGGTACGGGACGACGTCATCATCGTGGCCTCGGTCTCGGCTATCTATGGCCTGGGGTCGCCGGAGCAGTACCTCGGGCAACTTCTCCGACTGGTGCGAGGGGTGGAGTACCCGATGAAAGATGCGATCACACGTCTGGTCGACATCCAGTATGAGCGCAACGAGGTCAATCTGATCCGAGGCAAGTTCCGGGTCCGCGGCGACACACTCGAGGTCTTCCCCTCCTACGAGGAGACCATCGTCCGGGTGCAGTTCTGGGGAGACGAGGTGGAGCGGATCCTCCGGCTCAACCCGGTAACCGGTGAGGTGGTTGACGAGCTCTCGGAGCTGTTTGTGTTCCCTGCAACTCACTACGTCACCGAGCGGGAGCGGATGCTCAAGGCGATCGCCGGGATCGAAGAGGAGCTGGGGGAGCGGTTGGCCGAGCTCGAGGGCAAAGGCAAACTGCTCGAAGCGCAACGACTTCGTATGCGGACCAACTACGACCTCGAGATGATGCGTGAGGTTGGCTTCTGCTCGGGAATCGAGAACTACTCCCGTCATCTCGACGGAAGGGCGCCCGATGAGGCGCCCTACACCCTGCTCGACTACTTCCCCAAGAACTACCTGACCATCGTCGACGAGTCACACGTCACCGTTCCCCAGATCGGGGGCCAATTCGAGGGTGACCGATCCCGGAAGGAGGTGCTGGTCGAGCACGGGTTCCGTCTCCCCTCGGCGAAAGACAACCGACCCTTGCGTTTCGACGAATGGCTGGAGAAGGCCAACCAGGTGGTGTTCCTTTCCGCCACACCGAGCGACTTCGAGATCTCTCACTCCACCCAGGTGGTCGAACAGATCATCCGTCCCACCGGGCTGATCGATCCCGAGGTGATGATCCGGCCCACCAAGGGCCAGATCGACGATCTTCTCGAGGAGATTCGGGTTCGGGCGGTCCGTGAGCAACGGGTGTTGGTGACAACCCTGACCAAGAAGATGGCCGAAGACCTGACCGACTACTTGCTGGAGATGGGGGTGAGGGCCCGATACATGCACTCGGAGATCGACACATTGGAGCGGGTCCAGATCATGCGTGAGCTCCGTCTGGGCGAGTTCGATGTCCTGGTCGGGATCAATTTGCTGCGTGAAGGCCTCGATCTGCCCGAGGTATCCCTGGTGGCCATCCTCGATGCCGACAAGGAGGGTTTCCTTCGCTCCGAGACCTCACTGATCCAGATCATCGGCCGGGCCGCCCGAAACGTCGACGGGCAGGTCGTCATGTATGCCGACAACGTCACCAAGTCGATGCAGCAGGCGATCAATGAGACCAACCGCCGCCGCCGAGCTCAGACACAATGGAACGAGGAGCACGGTATCGACCCCCAAACCGTCCGGAAGCGCGTTTCCGACATCCTGGAATTGGTTCAGACCCAGGCGCCGACGGGCGATCGAAGAGGCCGGGAGGTCCAGCCGAGAAAGCCGATCGATCTCGAAGGCGACGACCTGACCCGGCTCATCCTGAGTCTCGAAGAGGAGATGCATGAGGCGGCGAAGGAACTCAGGTTTGAATACGCTGCGCGTCTCCGTGACGAGGTCAACGAGCTCAAGCGCGAGCTCCGCGAGGTCGCCGAGGCGGGTTGATGGTCGGCGCTAACGAGGAAGATTTGTTAACCGACCAAGGAACTCCCAGCGCCGAGGACTCGAACACCGCTCGTCGAACCATCGGCCCAGCCCTCATCGCGTTGCTGGTGATTGCTCCAGCCGCCTCGCCGGCGTTGACCCTGTGGGCAAGCAACGTCGGACAGGTCCCAAAGCTCCACAGACTGGTTCTGGTCGCAGCCGGCTTTGCGCTCCTTGGGGTCGTGGTTTTCCTGCTGCTGCGACGTACGACATCTGACTCGAGGGTCGCGGCGTTCGTGACGTTCTTCGCTCTTCTCACCCTCACATCGGGGGCCCGGGTCTTGGAGAACGGCTCCTGGTTGGTGCGATGGGTCGCGGCTCTGGCGGCGGTGGCTATTGCCGCGATGATCGTGCATCGTCTGCGAGCACTGTGGATGCTCGACGCGGTGATAGTTGCCTCCGCCGTGGCTCTTATCGTGCCTCCGCTGATCAGCGGGACTTGGGCTGCCTTAGCCCCAGGTGCCGACTCGAGCGTGCAGGCCAGGGCTTCTCTGCCCGAGATGTCGGAGCTCCATGATGTGGTCCTGGTCGTCGTGGACGGATACACGAGCCTGCCGGTGCTTCGGGAACTTTACGGATTCGAAGACCCGACTCTACGAGACGACCTGCGGCGCGCCGGACTCGAGGTCGTGGAGCCGATCTTCTCGCCGTACCCCATGACCCACCTCACCATTTCGAGTCTTCTCGAGTTGGACTATGTCACTGAAGATCGCCCAAGGACGTCAACCGAGGACGGGCGATCCCTAGGAGACGTGATCGGCGGGGATTCATTCCTAACGGAGTTGCTCGATGCGAATGGTTATCGGATCACAATGGTCGAACCGGGCTGGCACGTGTCCACTTGTGGGGCGAGAATCGATGTCTGTGTCGCTGATCGATTCGTAGACGAAAGCGTGGGGGCCGTCATTTCCCAGAGCATGCTTTGGTCTGTGATCCAGCCGTCAGTGGGGAGTGCGTTCTCGCATGGTGCGCGCAACGCAATGAATTGGACAGCTGAACACCTGGACGAGGTGGTCAATAACGGGTCGCCCGACTTCGTATTCGTTCACGTTCTGGCGCCACACCCCCCTAACTTCCTCGATGCCGAATGCGCGATAACTCTGGACAGTCGGAGCGGCGCGAGCTCATCGAGCATGGTGGGGCGGGCCGCCACACAGGCGGAACTCGATGGCTATGTGAACCAGGTTCGGTGCGTCAACCGGTTCCTTCGCGACGTGGCGGCTGCGGTGTCGGCGAGCGATGCGCTCGTGTTCATTGTCGGAGATCACGGGAGTGATTCCATGTCTCAACTCGACACTGATCCCACTCTATGGACCGACCCACAAGTCGTGGAACGGATGAGTGTCTTCCTGACGGCAAAGCCATCTCCCGGCTGCGAATTGGAGAGGCATCTGGTCACGCTTGGAATGCTCAGGTCACTCGTCTCGTGTGCCGGCGGTCTTGGACTGAGCCCACTCCAGGAGAGAGCCTTCCTACTTTCCGTGTCCGGAAACGACCCACAGGGAAGTATGAGGTCGCTGGACACAGACGAACTCAGAAGGTTCGCGAATTGCTTGGAGACCCTGGGCGAGGATCTGGCGTGCCCCTAGAAGGGTCTACCAACAGAAGGACATCAGTTCTGACTCAGCGAGACGTGGTGGATTAGGCGTCTCGATCACGGAGACCCGCTGGACGAATCGAAGTGCCGGGCCTCAATGTACAGGGGACGGCTCCTCGCCTCCTCCAACGTTCGCCAGACATACTCTCCGAGAAGCCCCAAAGCGACGAGCGTCAGACCCCCCATCAACGATGACACCACCATCAAGGATGCCCATCCGGAGACGGGCACATTGCCGAGTAAAGCTCTGATCACCGTGACTCCCCCAAACGCAAGCCCAGCCACGCCGACCAGGAATCCGGTCGCAGACACGAGTCGAAGCGGTGACGCGGAGAACGCGGTCAACATGTCGACAGCGAGCTTCATCCGCTTGCCGAGTGTCCAGCCCGATTCACCCCCGATGCGTTCCGCTCTCTCATACTCGACCGCTGCCTGTCCAAACCCCAGATTGAACAAGAGCAGGAAAATCGACGTGTTGCGCTCCTTGTATCGGAGCAGGGACTCTGCGGCCGCACGTGTGACGGCAACGAAGTCGAAGCCGCCAGGTGGATAATCCAATCCGGTCAGACGCCGGAACAACCAATAGTATCCACCCGCCAAGATCCGTCGTAGCCTTGGGTCATGGGCGCGACTTGCGCGGCGGGCCCAAACGATATCGATACCCGGTCGCAACGCAGCTACGAGTTCAGGAATAGTCTCGGGTGGATCTTGACCGTCTGCAGCCATGATGATCATGACGTCCCCGGTGGCGTATTGAAGGCCGCATCTGATCGCTGAGTGTGATCCGGCGTTGGATACCAACTCTACGACCACACCATCACTGCCGCCCAGACCGTCAACCGACTCCTCGAAGGTCTTATCGGTCGATGCGTCGCTCACGGCAATAAGTTGAAGACGATCGGCCACCGATCCGTCCTCGACTATCTCCTTAATCCTCCGGAGCGTCTGGCCGATAACTCCCGCCTCGTTGTATGCCGGGATGATGACACTCAAAGATTGGATCGGGGGCTGCGGCACATGACCGACCCTAGTATTCGGTTCGGCAGCCAATCGGCTTTCGGTTGGGATAGTCGGAGGGTGCAGTGACGGGTCGTGTCGGTCTGGGAGTAATAGGAGCCGGCTACTGGGGCCCCAACCTCGTACGCAACGCATTGGCGCACCCGGAGATCGAATTACGTTGGATCTGCGACTTGGATTCCGACCGGGCGGAACGCCTGGCAAGCGGGCTCATCGGAGTGGGATCGACCGACGACCTCGAGGTCGTACTGAGTGATCCAGCAGTCGAGGGTGTGGCCATTGCGACTCCAGGCCCGACACACATGGCGATAGCAATGGCAGCCCTCGCAGCCGGCAAGCACATTCTGGTCGAGAAGCCTTTGGCCCATTCGCTGGACGACGGGTTGACGATCGTCCGGACGGCCGAAGAACTCGGATTGATCGTGATGTGCGATCACACCTTTTGCTATACAGGAGTGGTCGGTGCAATCCGACGTCTGGTGCGCAATGGAGACCTCGGATCTGTGCAGTATTTCGATTCGGTTCGTATCAACCTCGGGTTGGTCCAATCCGATATCGACGTCTTCTGGGATCTCGCTCCCCACGACTTGTCCGTCCTGGACTATGTACTGCCTCCGGAGCTCGTTCCGGTCGCCGTGTCCGCTCAGGGCTCCGATCCGCTTGGCATCGGGCAAGCGTGCGTCGGCTATGTGACCTTGACCCTTTCGAACGGGGCTCTCGCTCATGCTCATCTCAATTGGCTCAGTCCTACAAAGGTGAGGACGACGATCCTGGGTGGATCGGACAGAATGGTTGTGTGGAACGATTTGGATCAGACTCAGAAACTGAGCATCTATGACACTGGAGTCGAGCTCGCGACGCTGGGTCTGGAGGAGCGGAATCAAGCCCTCGTTTCGTATCGGACAGGTGACATGGTCGCCCCGGTAGTCGATACAACGGAGGCGCTATACCGAGTGATCGAGGTGTTCGCCGAATCCATCCGATCGGGGCGACCGCCGATTACCGACGGTTGGTCCGGGATTCGAGTGCTGGAACAGCTTGCGGCAATAGAAGCAAGTCAAAAGGCAAACGGCTCCCGCGTCGACCTAGCCAAGTCGGAGGCTTCGAGACTGTGAGTACCAAGAGACGACCCTTCGTCGGCCAATACCAAGTGATCGCGGCCGACGTGAGACTGGGCGATGACGTACGCATTTCGTCGTTCGTGAACCTCTACGGATGCGAAATCGGCGATCAGGTGACGATCGGCGCGTTCGTCGAAATCCAGGCGGGCGTGGTGGTTGGGGATCGGTGCAAGATTGGTAGCCACACATTCATCTGCGAAGGTGTGACCATCGGCTCGGGTGCGTTCATCGGTCACGGTGTCATGTTCATCAACGACAAATACCCGATGGCGGTGACCGAGGACGGTCGGGTGGCAGGTGACGACGACTGGGCTGCAGGCCGAACCGTCGTCGGGGATCGGGCCTCGATCGGATCCAATGCAACGATCCTCTCGGGCGTCGAGATCGGGCCGAGCGCTCTGATAGGCGCGGGATCGGTGGTCACACGAGATATCCCGGCCGGCGCCACAGCCTTTGGAGTCCCCGCTCGAGTGTCCGGTGTTTCGCCTGTGAAGCAATGACGGCTCGTCATATCCCATTTCTCGACCTGTCCCACCAGAACCAGCCGTTTGAGGAGCAATTTCTGCTCTTGTGGCGAGAGATCCTCCAATCGGGACAGTTCGTTAGCGGTGGTCACGTGGCGCGTTTCGAAAGCGCCTTCGCCGCGGCCCATCAGGTCAAACATGCAATAGCGGTATCGAACGGAACAGTCGCTCTCGAACTGGCCCTCCGAGCGCTGGGGCTTCAGCACGGGCAATCCGTCGTGGTCCCGACGAATTCCTTCATTGCGACGGCCGAAGCGGTGAGTAATGCCGGTGGTATCCCTCTCTTGGTGGATTGCCAGATAGCGACATCGAATATCGATCCTGCACTCGTGGAGTCGGCGATCAGACCCGACACTTGGGGAATCATCGGAGTGCACCTATATGGCACACCGTGCGACATGACCGCGTTGGCGGCGATCTCGCGACAGCACGACCTTGTATTGGTCGAGGACGCCGCTCAGGCTCATTTGGCCAAGGTTGGCGATCGCACGGTTGGAGGCTTGGGGGCGGCAGCCGGATTCTCCTTTTACCCCGGCAAGAACCTGGGAGCTCCGGGTGAGGGAGGTGCCATCACGACAGATCACGACGATCTTGCCGCTCGACTAAGAGCTCTCCGAGATCATGGTCAATCCGAGAAGTACCACTCGGATTACGTGGGTACCAACGCACGGATGAGTGAGATCGTTGCTGCGACATTGGGAGTCAAGCTGTCACATTTACCAGGGTGGAACAGGAGCAGGCGCGAGGTGGCGTCGATGTATCGGGATCGCTTAGCCGGGGAATCGACCGTCACGATGCTCGAGGTGACGTCAGGAGCAGAATCGGTGAATCATCTCTTTCCCGTCGAAGTGGCTAATCGCGACCAGGTCAGAGAGCTCCTCGCTGTCAGCGGTGTGGGAACCGGTCTGCATTATCCCGTCCCGATTCACCTTCAGCAGGCGTATTCCCACCTGGGTTACGTGCCAGGGGATCTACCGATCGCCGAACGGAAAGCCGCCACGGTCCTTTCTCTCCCGATGTATCCCGGTATGTCTCCTGAGGACGTCGACTTCGTGGTGGATCAGCTGGTCAAGGCTGTGACGAAGGTAGGGGCATGAACCACATTGTCGGGAAGAACATCGGTGTCACCGGTGGAGCAGGGTTCATTGGTTCTCACCTGGTTGAGTTTCTTACCACGCAGCAGCCGGCGCGCCTTGTCGTTGTAGACGACCTATCAGCAGGTAAAAAGGAAAACCTACGCGGATTCGCCGACCGGATCGAGTTGATCGAGGGTGACGTGCGTGACCCTGAGGTCGCGAGCGAGCTCGCTGGTCTTGACCTGGTCTTCCATCTTGCAGTCAGAAATGTCCGCGCATCCATCAAAGACCCGAGGACGAATCTCGGTGTGAATGCCGGCGGCACCCTCGAGGTCCTCGAGGCGATGAGACATGGATCCCGGGGCTCATTCCTGTACGTGTCCTCGTCGGAGGTCTACGGTGTGCCCGACAGCGGCCTGTTCGCGGAGTCCGTGGTACCCGGGCCCACCACGGTCTACGGGGCTGGGAAGCTCGCCGGGGAGCTCGTGACAAACGCCTACCACCTCACCTATGGGCTTGACACCCGAGTAATCCGACCATTCAACAACTTCGGACCACGAAGCCATTTCGAAGGCGACTCGGGAGAGGTGATCCCAAAGTTCATTCTCAGGGCGTTAGCCGGTAAGCCGCTCGTTATCCATGGATCGGGAACTCAGACACGAGACTTCATGTACGTGACTGAGACCGCACACTGGCTTGCGGTCCTGGCCGGTCTTGCCGAGCTCGAGGGCCAGACTGTGAACATCGGCACCGGGATCGAGACGCGAATCTCCGATTTAGCGGAAACCGTCCTGACCATGGTCGGGTCAGAAAGTCGAATCTCGTACGGTCCTCCCAGACCTGGAGACCTGCCTCGACTTGTCGCAGAGACCTCGAGGATCGAGTCCTTCGTCCCGTTCAAGCTGGATGTAGGCCTCGAGGAGGGTATCAAGCGTTCCATCGAGTTCTTCAGAAGCGGTGACGTGGAGGACATGCTCGGTCAGGAGACGGTTGAGACATGGAAATGATGCCAATCATCAAACCGTGGATCGGCCGTGAGGAGGCTGAAGCGGTTGCACGGACGATCGAGTCCGGATGGGTAGCCCAGGGTCCGAGGGTCGCTGAGTTCGAGCAGGCCGTGGCAACGCACGTGGGGGCGGCTGAAGGTGTCGCCGTGTCGTCGTGCACTGCCGGGTTGCACCTTGTGCTTCACGCGCTCGGAATCGGTTCGGGTGACGAGGTGATTGTTCCGTCGCTTTCGTTCATCGCGACCGCCAACGCCCCGCGCTACGTGGGAGCACGGCCCGTCTTTGCCGATGTGGATCCTGTGACATTCAATCTCACGGCCGAGACAGTCGAGGCTGCGATCACTCCAAAGACAAGGGCTGTGATCTTGGTGCACCAGCTTGGAACACCAGCCGACATCGCGGCCGTTCGAAGAATCAGTGATCGATCTGGCGTGGAGCTGATCGAGGATGCAGCTTGCGCCATCGGCTCCACATATCAGGGCGCACCGATTGGCCAGCACTCGAGGACCGTCGTGTTCTCGTTTCACCCCCGGAAACTGCTCACCACAGGCGAGGGCGGGATGATCATGACCACCGATCGCGATCTCGCTGAGAGGCTACGCCGGCTACGGCAACATGCGATGTCTGAAAGTGCGTTCGACAGACACGGGGGTCGGGCGGCCCCGACATTTGACGAATTGGGGTTCAACTTCCGCTTGACCGACGTGCAGGCTGCGATGGGCTTGGTCCAGCTTCAGAGACTGGACGTCTTGATCGAAAATAGAAGGCGCCAGGCCGATCTTTATGGTGAGTTGCTCGCGGGCATCGAAGGACTGCGAACGCCTAAGGATCCATCATACGGAACGAGCAATCACCAGTCTTATGCCGTTGTGGTCACGGACGAAGCCCGCGCTGACCGCGACACCGTCATGGACGCACTCATGAATCAGGGCATCGCAACCCGGGTTGGGGTCATGGCAGCACACAGAGAAAAGGCCCTAGCCGACTTCGCGACGCCGTATCTGCCGGTCACCGAGGCGATCACTGATCAGTCGGTCATCCTGCCCTTGTTTCATACGATGACACCTGAAGACCAACACACCGTCGCAAGATCGCTTACATCCGTGCTTGCCTAGAGAAGAGGACTTCCATGTATTTTCCCGAGCAAGAAGGCGCTGAGTTGTCCCACATTCGAAGCCAGATCCTCACTTACCGATCAACAGCATTGATGAATGATCGTGAACGTGCCGCATTTCTAGGACTTCCTGAGGGATGTCGAATCAGGGAGAACGCCAAGATACTCAATCCCGAACAATTTGTTTGCGGTACGAATGTGTGGATTGGTGAGGGAGCCGTTCTCGACGCACAGGGCGGGCTTGAGATCGGAGACAATACGCAGATAGGCCTGAGCGTGATGATCTGGAGTCACACGACGCATTCTCAAGCTTTGGCCGGTGAAACGGGTCGGGACAAGAGCAAGATCGTCTATAAACCAACAAAAATCGGTAGTAACACGTTTATTGGGGGGCCGAGTGTCGTCGGCCCTGGGGTGACCATTGGAACCGGGGTAATCGTCTCCCCGTTGAGTTTCGTGGAGAGAGATCTCGATGACGGCGCGGTATATAGCAACAACAAACTGATGAAAGGGCTCTTGGACCGAGTTGCACACCTGGAGACAGCTGTGCAACGGCTTGGCGATCGAGGGTCCGAGACGAGCGGTTGACTGCCAACTGACTGCAGGCCCTCACGTTCGGACCATCACCGAGACCCCCGCAACGATGAGAGCGATAGCCAGCCATCGTGCCGTTCCGACTTCTTCGCCTAGAAAGACTTTCCCCAACACGGCCACGGCGACATAGCTAATGCTGTACATGGGAACTACCTGGGATAGGTCATGGTTCGCCCAAAGGTCGATCGTGATCAGGACAACGACGAACAAGGCGAGGACCCCGATCCAGAAACGCCACGTCGATGCGAACGCCCTCAGTTGGCGTACGGATTCGGACGCCCCAAGTTGGAACCCCCCCACGTCCATGAGCGCGCTGCGCCAAAGCAGCATTGCCGCCAGACCGAATGCAATCGATGTCAAGATTAGGAGGAGTGGGCGAGTCATACTCGGCGTCATGTGAGAGGTTGCTCCGTTTCTGCCTCGAACGTAAACACGGTTTATACCTCCACCAAGCGCAACAAGCTGCCTAATGAGAATCCAGCGCGGTTCTCTACCAGGATTCTGATGAACCTTGAGAACCCGTGGCGGAAGCCGATATAGGGCAACACATGGTGGACGTCTCGGCCTCAACTCTTCGCCGCCTTCACTCTCTCTGGCCGCTCGGGCTCCTGTCTGTTGCCCTGGTCGCGTTGCGATGGGGGACCTATACCGTTCCCCCCACCTGGGATGCTGCGATGTCAGTCTGGCCGGCGGGAATCGAGATCGCCGCTCGCAACAGCGTGACGGAGGTCCTCCAGCTGCCTTCTTATGCCGACGGCGGGCCTAACACGCACACCCTCTCGCTGGTCACATTGCTTACCGCGCTTCTGATCGAGATCGGGGGTGTCGACTTCGCCGTCACCACAATGCATGTCTTGAACACGGCGCTGCTCTTGGGGTTGGGTTTCCTCGTGGCACGGACCGTCTCTGGGCTCGCTTCGAAGGCCGCAGGATGGCTAACCGCTTCGATCGTCGTCCTTTTCCCCCTGATGGTCTCTCAATCCGCATACCTCTATACAGAGCTCCCAACCGCGTTCTTCGTGTTCCTGGCGCTTGCTTTCGCCATGAATCGGCGACCGCTTGTATCAACGCTCTCGTTGACGGTTGCCATATTGATCAAACCGCTCGCTCTGGTGGCTGTGCCGGCGTTGTGCTTGGTTGCGTGGCGGAAGGGAGGTAAGCGAAGAGAGATCGCAGCACCGCTACTGGCTCTTGTCGGTCTGGTTCCAGTACTGATCGTGCCTCAACCAGAGGCGAGTCGTGACATCGTCGAGTCGTTGACAGAGCTCACACGACTCTCGTGGTA
>DASWKK010000024.1:0-11026 GCA_036396655.1 Acidimicrobiia bacterium | reverse complement strand
GGCCACCGTCTGGTCGGCGGCGTAGAGGTATCCCGACACATACCTGGCCGGGATGCCGACACTTCGATACATGGCAATGCCGAGGTGGGCGAAGTCCTGGCACACACCCTTACCCTGGGAGAGCACGTCGGCCACTCCCATTCCGACATACGTGGCTCCGGTCTCGTACTTGAGGCTGGCGGTGACGGCGTCACAGATTCTGGTCACCGCCTCGACCACGCCGTCACTTTCCTCAATCACTTCCCGGGCGGTCTCGTGGATCAGGTCGTCCCAGACGGCGTGAGGCGAGGGCCGCAGGTAGCTGGACAACTCGCCGGCGAGAGGGGCCAGTGACTCGTTGGGGGGATTCTCCGACGGCTCGTGGGGTGGGCCGTTCTCGACGACCGACTCGGCCGAGATGCGCAGGTTGTCGTGTGGCTCGAGGATCCCAAACTCGTCGACCCTGGTCCCCCAATAGTCGGTGTAGGAGTGGATCGGGGTGGTTGGCGTCACGTCCACTCGATAGCTCAAGACTCTCTGGTGATCGTTGGCCGCCGGGCAGGCGCGGAGCAGGTTGTGCGACTCCCAGGCAGGCTGGCTGTAGGCGAACTCGTTGAGGTAGCGGATCTCGAGTCTCATGCCCAGCGATAGGAGTGAAGCTGAAGATCGGTGCCGGCGCGAAAGAAGTGCTCTTCGACCTCCTCGGAGACGTCGTAGATCTCCTTCTGCAATTCCTCGAGGAACTGGTCGAGCCCTTCGTTGACAATGACCGAGATGTCGCAGAACTCGGCACGGGCACGAACCCGGCCGATGGCTCGCTCTACCCGCGTCTGTTGTGGCGACTCGGCCAGACGCTCTAGCAAACGCTCCACCAGCTGGAGGCAATAGAGGACGCTACGCGGGAACTCCTGGCTGAGGAGCAAGAACTCGAGCACCTTGGTCGGGTTGAGCGAGGCGTCGTGAGCCTTGAGATAGGCCTCGTAGGCGGAGACCGACTTGAGCACCGACGCCCAGGTGTGAAATCCCATCTCGGCCTCTTCACCGGCGAGACGCGCATAGCGGACTGCCAGGAGCCGACAGGTCATCTCGGCGCGTTCCAGCATCCAGCCGAGCAGCATGAATCGGTATCCCTCGTCACGGGGCATGGTCTGAGCGGCCACCCCGCTGATCAGCTGGCAGCGACTCCTGATCGAGCTGAAGATCTCGTAGGCACGACGCTCGATGTCGATCTCGAAGTCGGCCCGGGCCAGTTCGAGGTAGAAGACGTTGATCGCCTCCCACAACTCAGTGGAGATCCCATCCCGCAGCCCGCGCGCGTTGTCACGGGCGCGCGCCACCGCGGAGATGATCGAACCCTGATTCGATCGCTCCGTCACCAGGTAGGAGCTCACGTCACGACCCTCCAGGGGGCCGGGGTAGGCAGCGTCGAGGAAGAGGACCTCCAGCAGCTCTTTCCACGCCCTGGTCTCGTCGGTGGACGGCGACTCGAGCAGGTTGTGATAGGTCACGTCGAGCATGCGGGCGGTGTCCTCGGCCCGCTCGATGTAGCGGCCCAGCCAGTAGAGGTCCTCAGCGTGTCGTGACAGCATCTTCTAGCCCATCTTCGAGCACCCATGTGTCCTTGGAGCCTCCACCTTGTGAAGAGTTGACGATGAGTGAGCCCTCTTTCAGGGCGACCCGGGTGAGCCCACCGGGCACCACCTCTATCCCGTCCCCGCTCAGGACAAAGGGGCGAAAGTCGACGTGTCTTGGCTGGAGCTGGCCGTCCACGAAGGTGGGATGGGTGGACAGTTGGACCACCTCCTGGGCGATGTATCCCCTCGGGTTGGCCCGGAGCGCCTTGGCCGTGGCGGCCAGGGTGGCCTCGTTGGCGCCGGTGCCGATCACGATCCCGTACCCGCCAGCCTCGGCCACCGGTTTGACCACCAATTGGTCGAGGCGGCCAAGGATGAGCTCGAGCTGGTCCGGCTCCCAGGGCAGATAGGTGGTGACGTTGGGAAGGATCGGCTTCTCACCCAGGTAGTACTCGATGAGGGCAGGCACGAACGGATAGACGCCCTTGTCGTCGGCGGCACCGTTGCCGATGGCGTTGGCGATGGCCACCGTCCCCGCCCGGGCCGCACCGTGCAGGCCGGGCACGCCGAGCAGACTGTCCTGTCTGAACACGACCGGGTCCAAGAACTCGTCCTCGACCCGGCGGTAGATGACGTCGACCCGTTTCAGCCCACGGGTGGTGCGCAGATAGACGTGCCGGTCGTCGACGAGCAGGTCGCGGCCTTCGGCCAGCTCGACACCCATTTGCCGGGCCAGGAAGGAGTGCTCGAAGTAGGCCGAGTTGGCCACGCCGGGAGTGAGCACCACCACGGTGGGGTCGACGACGGGTGGCGGTGCGATCGCCTGAAGGGCACGAAGCAGAGAGGCTCCGTAGTGATCGACGGGTCGTATCGAGTGTCTGGCGAAACCAACCGGGAGCACCCGGGTCATCGCCACCCGATTCTCCAACACGTATGAGATGCCACTGGGGATGCGGAGATTGTCCTCGAGCACCCGGTAGGTGCCCTCTTCGTCCCTGACGATGTCGATGCCTGACACCACACAACGCGAGCCTCCGGGGGCGGGGATCCCGTGAGCCTCCCGGACGTAGCCGTCGGCCGACTCGATCAGCCAGCGCGGGACGATGCCGTCGTTGATCGCCTCCTGGCTTCCCACGTAGAGGTCATCGAGGAAGCGGTTGAGGACGGTGACCCGCTGGATCAGTCCCGCTTCGATGTGACGCCATTCGTCGGCCGGGATGACCCTGGGGACCAGATCCATCGGCCAGGTCCGGTCTATACCGCTCTCGTGGCCGGGGACGGCGAAGGTGATGCCAAGGGTGCGAAAGATCGATTCGATCAGACCGAATCGATCGGCGAGGTCGGCGTCGCCGATGGTATCGAGACGGTCCATGAGCTGTCGATAGTGGGGTCTCACCCCGGAGGGACCGTGAACCTCATCGAAGATTCCCATTGGGGGAGTGTATTGACACAGTCCGCCGCGGTTGCCCCGCACCGACATCGTGGCGGATCAGGTGGAGTCACCCGTCACAACGACGAGTGGCTGACTGTCAGATCTGGTCGATCGGGTGACCGGTGTCGGGCCGGACCTCGGTGCCGCAGAGCTGACATGCCCTGAGACCGGGCGCTACCTTCGACTGACAGGAGGGGCATTCGGCGAGAGGGAGGCGGACCTGCCCGTCGAGCACACCGTCTTCGAGGTCGATCTCTTCCAGCTTGGCCTTGAGCTGCTCGGCGGTATACCCCTGCTCCTCCAGCAGCGCCCACACGGCACGGACGATCATCAGCAGTTTGTCGACTCGTTCGTTGGTGTCTTCGATGCGGTTGGTGTGGAGGGTGCCATCGGCCACCGCGGCACTACGGGCAAGCGTGGCGGCCCGGGTCGCGGTCTTCTGGCCCATGCCGTACCCGATGAAGTATTCGAGCATGGCTCAGGTATCGGTATCACGCTCGTCAGGCTCAAGTGGAGAAACGATCCCATTCCAACCGGCAGATCGATGTCGTAGGCTCGCCTCGAGTAACGATGAGGACGACTAATGGCTGAGGACTACCCCCCGATCCTCGATGCGGCACAAGTAGCGGAGCTGTTGGGCATGAACGTGCAGATGGTCCGGCGCTATGCCAGGGAGGGGCGGCTTCCCGCCTACAAGCTCCCCGGTGGTCGCACCTTCAAGTTCTTTCGTGACGAGATCTATGACTTCGTCCGCTCCCATCCGGTTGCCGCGGAGAGTGACGATGTCAGAAGTGAGCGTTAGAGCGGATCACCGCAACGATCAACCGGTTGGGCACCACCACCGTGTTCCCGTCCTGGGACATCTCGACGTGATCGGCGGCCACCACCTCGATCGAGCCGACGAGCGCCCGCCCGTCGGCCACCACCATCCGCACCGACTCGGGGCTCGCCGCGATCTCGGCGAGCCGTCCCTTGAGGCTGAGCGGCTCGCCGCTCTGCTCGGTCCCTCCTTCGGCGCTTCGTTCGATGGTCCACACCGCAGCCGCCAGCACCACCTCGACCCGGTCCTCTCCCCGATCGATGGTGGCGAAGTCGGACCCGGCGTAGATCACATGACCGGAGAAGGTCTGGGTTCCGGTCTCGGCGCGGACCCGCTCTCCGCGATGGACCAGCTCCAAGGCTCGCTCCCCGAGTGTCAGCCTCCGACGACGCAACAACTCGGTGAGTTGCTCGTCCTCCGCCGCCTCTTCGAGCCACTCCCGACCTGCACCTTGACGGAGGTGTTCTTCCATCTCCCGGTTCGGTTCCTCGCTCACAAGGCTCCCTTTTCGCGCTCTCGACATCGAATGAGGACCCGACGATAGGTTCCCCGAAAGTGGCAGCGAGTCCCTCCGTGCTATCGAGGGAAGCGGGCACCTCGACGCCGACCTCCAGGCCGGCTCGTCGGTTGCCGTCCGTGCCACACATCCTGGTCGCACTGGCGGCCGTGCTCGCCTTTGGCCTCAACTTCCTCGCGCTGCAGAGCAGCGAAGCAACCACCCTGGTGGTCGTTGCCGACGGAGCGATCGCCGAGGGCACCGCCCTTACGGCGGATCTCGTCCGCTCGGTTCCACTTCCGTCCGACTTCGAGGGATTGGAGCACCTAATCACCGCTGCCGATCTCGACAGACTTCACGGATGGATTGTGAGCCGATCGGTCGCCGACGGTGAGCTGGTGGATCGCTCGATCGTGATCCGTCCTGGCGCTAACGACGGTCTACGAACCATGAGTATCCCGGTGCCGGTCGAACATGCAGTCGGGGCAACGCTGATGGTGAGCGACCGGGTAGATGTCATCTCCGTGATTGATGGGCAGCCCAGCTTCGTTGCCGAGGACCTCGAAGTGGTTTCGATCGCCGCGACCAGCCAAGGTGGGTTGTCGGGAGTTGGCCCGTATCACATCGTGGTCGCGGTCACCTCGGATGAGGCGCTTGCCTTGGCGAAGGCCATCGACGACGGCTCGATCGAAGTCGTTCGCTCAACCGGTGCTCTCTTGTCGACCGGTGACGCCAGTTGAGCCAGGGCCCTGAGTTGGCGCTGGCTGCCTCGGCACGTCAATGGCCCGACCGGGTCCACAGATTCCTGCTCGACCACGGAGGCGGGAGGGTCCGATCCAGGGTCATGAGCCCCGACCAGGCGATGGCAGATCAATACGACGTGCTCCTGATCGACGATGTGTGCTCTTTCCTCACGCCGCGTTTGGTCAGGTCGATACGCGAGTTGGGTCGGGAGATCGTCGGCGTCTACAGCCCAAGCGACGCTCCTGACGCCAAACGGCACCTGCTCGAATGCGGGATAACCGATGTGATCGAGTCGGATGCCGATGCGGCTGAATTCGTCTCGATTGCGGCCGGGACGATGATTCATCACCGTCCGTCGATACCGCCGAAGGCAGCATCGACCAAGACGTATCGCGTCGGCGTGCTCGGTCCGCTGGGAGGAGTGGGTGTCACGGAGGTCTCGCTCGGCCTTGCTTCTGGTCTGTCCGTGTCGCGTTCCACTCTGCTCATCGACCTCGATCAACGCAGCCCATCGCTGGCGCAACGCCTCGACCTGCCTCTCCATCCGAACCTGATGACCGCCGTGGATAAGGCCCATCATGCAGGAGAGCTCCGGGATGCGATTTCCAGCTACGACAGGCTGAGCATCATCGGAGGTCTGGCAAGCTCAGCTAGCCCTCACCTGCCCGCAATCGAGATCGAAGGCCTGCTTGATGAGATTGGAAGAGCGGGATTCGAGACGGTGGTGGCCGACCTGGGTGCGCAGGCACCCGATCGGATAGACGCTCCACGATTCGATGCGCTGATAGTGGTGGGTCTGGCCAGCCCCGTCGGTATGTCGAGACTGGTGCGCGCGGTGCAGGAAGTGGTGGCCAGTGGCCAAGCCGCCGACACGGTTGCTGTGGTGAATCGAGTCGCGGCGGGTGGGAGGCGACGGCTGGAGATCAAATCGGAGATGGCTCGTCTGATGCCCCAGGTACCCGTCGTGCTGCTTCCTGAGGACCGAGGTATGGAGAGAGCAGCCTGGGACGGTACCTGTCCGACGCGTGGCCCCTTCGCCCGGTCGGTTGGTCGGATCGCGGCTCTGATCGACCGGGCGACATCGTGAGCGTCGATGCCTATCACGAAATCAGGCGACAGGCGTTGGCTCGGATCGATGGGTCGGGAGTGGATCCAGAGCGCGACACCGAACGGCTGGCCGACCTGCTTCGAGCAGCAGTCGACGACTACCAGCGCCACGCTCATCTCGGGGAAGGGCGCACTCTGGTCGACCCAGAGGCGACGTTCCAACGTCTGCTCCAGTCCGTTGCCTCACACGGTCCACTCGGTGAACTGCTGGATCGAGACGACATCGAGGAAATCTTCATCGAGGGCGATCAGGTCACCTACCTGGAAGCCGGGGGCCTATTGCGGGGTCTCGAGACTCCCAGCTCCGAACAGGAGAACAGACAGGTCATCGAACGACTGATCGCCGGCACCGATCGCCGATTGGACGCATCGAGCCCGGTTTCCCAGGCCCGCATCCTTGACGGATCGGCGCGACTCACAGCTGTCATTCCGCCGGTCGCCGATCGCCTGTCGGCCACGATCCGTCGGTACGCACTGCGAAGAGAGACCCTCGACTCATTGGTTGACCTCGGCTCCCTGAGCGAAAGCGCAGCCAACTTCCTCTCTATTGCCATGCAGTCTTCGGCGTCGGTCATCGTCAGTGGCCCGCCAGGTGCCGGAAAGACCTCATTCCTGTCGGCGCTCATCGCCGCCGTCCCCATCGATCACTGTGTGCGCGCTTGTGAGGAAGTCCGCGAGTTGCATGTCCCGCTGGTTCATGGGTCGTACTACGAGGCGCGCCCGCCGTCTCTCGACGGGACCGGGGAGATCAGCCTGCGCGATCTGGTCAAGGTCACCCTGGCGATGAGGCCCGACCTCATTGTCGTCGGCGAGGTGAGGGGCTCGGAGGCTTTTGAGCTGACAAGGGCTGTCAACGCCGGGTGCGGCTTGGCATGCACGATCCATGCCAATTCGGCCTCAGACGCCCTCGATGCATTGGTCAATGCTGCCCTCATGGCAGGAGAGAACGTCCCTGAGCGCGTCGTGCGGAAGATCTTCGCCTCATCGATCGACCTCGTGGTTCATCTCGATCGCGATGTCGACCCTCAAGGTGGAAGCATCAGACGGAGGACCGTCGAGATCCGTGCTCTCGTTCCATCGCTTCATGATGACTTCTCATCGGAGCCGCTGTTCCTACGAGAGCGACTCGGGGGGCCGCTCGTATGGACCGGAGCCTTGCCTCCGGACGCCTTGATACGACGCCTGGAGAGGGTGATGCCCTCCTCCCAGGCACTGACTCACGTGATGCAAGGGGCGGCGGCGACGTGGTGAGTGTCGCCGGCCCGGCCGCCTCGGCATTGGCGATTGGCCTCATGGTCTATTTCCTCGTGACCAATCGGAGCGTGCGCAGGGAGAAACGTTCCGATGCGGCTTCCTGGCTCAGAGACTCGGGTTTGGAGGTTACTTTGGCCCAGTTCTGGCTCACCTCGATGGGAGTCGGGTTGGGTACCTATCTGGTGGTACTTGCTATCACCGCCTTGCCGGTGGTGTCGCTCATGCCGGCCGTGGTGGTCGCCACATTGCCCAAGGCCTACTTCGCCAGGAGACGAGCCCGACGTCTCGAGGAGGTGCAGAAAGCGTGGCCTGATGGTTTGAGAGATCTGTTGTCGACGGTGCGCTCCGGGGCGTCGTTGCCCACAGCAATCGAGTCACTGGCGAGCTTTGGCCCTCTCCCGCTCCGAACCGCATTTCACGGGTTTGAGATCTATTCGAGGAGTCTCGGTGTGGTCCCGGCCCTCGAGATGATAAAGGCGGACTTGGCCGACCCGACCTCAGACCGGGTGATCGAGGTCCTGATCCTCGCCTACGAACGTGGCGGCTCCGTGGTGCCCGAGATTCTCTCGGACCTGGCCGAGGCAACGACGCGGGATCTCTGGACCCTGGAAGAGATTCAGACCGATGCGCTCGAGCAGAAGATCAACTCGCGCGTCGTTTTCGTGTTGCCATGGCTGGTACTGGTGGCACTGACAGCCAGATCGGGTCCGTTTCGCGAGTTCTATGCGTCGTCAGCCGGAGTCGTCGTGGCCCTAATCGGGGCGGTGATGAGTCTGGTTGGTGTGGTCATTGCCTCGAAACTCGGCCGCCAGCCGACCGAGACCAGGGTCTTCGTCAACCCCCGGGGCGCGGAATGACCGCGTCATCGCTGATGATGCTCGCCTCCGCGGTCACAGCGCTGACCGCGGCTCTGATCATGCGTCTGATCTTCCCTCCCGCCCGCAGCCTTTCTTCGCGGGTCGATCCTTATCTCGCTCCCACCAGGCTACGAGCGCAACGTCGCGTCTCGGGGAGTCCGATCGTGGTGGTGTTCGGTCCGATTGTCCGATCGTTGGCCGAGTCGATGGGCCGGGTGCTGGAGCGGTCGGGTGACGAGGTGACGATCCTCAAGTTGCGGCAGGCAGGCTGGTATCGCGACGTCCCAGAGGAGGAGAGCGTCGCTGCCTATCGGATGGCCCAACTCCGGTCGGTTGCGATCGCAGCGGGCTTGGCTCTGGCCGCCGGTCAAGCGCTGGGTCTTTCGGCAGTGCAGCGTGTGATCCTCATTGCGTTGGGGTTGATCGTTGGAGGGTCCCGCCAAAGATCGGCTCTGGACTCGGCTATCGAGCAGCGACGTGAGCAGATGCGCATCGAGATCTACACCGTGAACCAGCTCCTGGCAATGCGGGTCAGAGCGGGAGGTGGAGTCGTGAGTGCCGTCCAACAGGTGGTCAGCCGGGGTGAAGGTGCTGTCATTGCCGAGCTGTCCGATGCTCTCCGCCTTCATCGATCGGGCTGGCGTGCGGGGGAGGCCTTTCGGAGGATTGCCGAGTTGACTCCGGAGCCCTTCTGCGGGCGGACTTATCGCTTGTTGGCCGCAGCCGAGGAACGTGGAGCAGACCTCGCCCCGGCCTTGCTCGACCTCGCCGAGGATGTGCGGGAGACACGTCGAGAGTCTCTGCGGCGATCGGCCACCAAGCGCCGAGCGGCGATGTTGGTCCCCACCATCGCAATCCTCGCCCCGGTCCTCATTCTCTTCGTGGCGGCACCTCTCCCGTACCTGATCACAGGCTGGCGATGAAAGGAGGTTGACATGCTGGCCATCAAGCAACGGTTCCGCGCCATGTGGGACGACGACCGGGGACTGAACACTGCCGAGCTGATGGGCAACGCTGCCCTGGCGATTGCGGCTCTGGTAGTCATCTGGGCTGCTCTCCAGACCCTTGGACTGGACATTGTCGGGTGGATTCGGTCACAGCTGATCGGGGGCTGAGCGAGCGAGGAGTGACCTCGGTCCAATTCCTGCTTGCCAGCGGTCTGACTCTTCTGCTGTTCCTCACCCTCGCCAACCTGGTGGTCGTGCAGTACGGGCGTGGAGCGCTCCGATCGGCATTGGACCAGGGGGCGAGGGTCGGGGCCATCAGCTCCTCGATCGCGCAGTGCGAGCAGAGGGTGGATGACGTCCTGGGCCAGCTTTTTGGTGGTCGGATGGGAGACGACGTCGTTGCTTCATGCGAAGTGGGGGCAGAGGTCGCCTCGGCCACCGGGCAGGCACGTTTCGTCTCATGGACTCCGTTCACTCCCGACTTCGTCGTCGAGATGACGGCGGTGGCGACTCGAGAGGTCCCACCGTGAGAGATCGCGGCCATGCCGCTGTCGAGTTCGGGCTCGCGGTGGGCCTGTTGTTGCTGCCGGTCGCCTTGGCTGTCCTCGCTTTCGGGCCATGGACGGAGCGTCGGGTCTTTGCGGAGGCAGCGGCTGCCGAGGCTGCCCGGGCCGCAGTGATCGAGTTGAGCACCGTCTCGGGGGCTGTGGTGGTTTCGGACATGGCCGCAAACCATGGGTACACCGAAGACTTGGTCCTTCTCGGTTGGTGCGGTGGGACGGCCGGCGGGGTGGCGAGCGGCGGATCCGATTGCAGCTTCGCACGAGGCAGCGACGTGACCGCCGAGGTCCGGGTGTGGGTGCCTTTGATCGCAACCCCGTGGGGCGAGGTAGGTGGGCTATGGGTAGGAGCGGTCCATTCCGAGCCGATCGATCTCTACCGAAGTCTGGGATGAGATCCGACCGGGGCTCGGTGACCTTCTGGACCCTGGGATTGTGCATCCTGCTCCTGTTTTTTGGGGGGTTGGCTATCGACTTCTGGCGTGCTCTCGCACTGCAACGTGAGCTGGCGGCAGTAGCCGACTCGTTGGCGGTGGCCGCCGCTTCAGGAATCGACGAGGAGCATTATCGGTTGACCGGTGAAGTGATCATCGACCCGACGCGGGCAGCCGGCCTCGGCTCCGCATATGTGGCGTCTCAGGACGTCGAGCTGACCGACATGAGTGTGACCACTGCCGATGACGGGTCGAGCGTGTCGGTTCTGATCGAGGGTCGGTTGGAACTGGGTCTGCTCGGACTGCTCGTTGATCAGAACGAGCCGCTCACCGTCAACGCCAGGGCCAATGCCATCCCGGTCCTGGTCCCATGAACCTGGTTCGCACTCCACCTGCCTTCGATTAATCTGACTCCTTACCCCGCATTGCCTTCGGGTGTGCGCGTTCGGGGGTGGTGTAATAGGTAACACGGCAGGTTCTGGCCCTGTTATTGAGGGTTCGAGTCCTTCCCCCCGAGCCGGGCCGACATGGGTTGGCCCGAACTTGGTCCCGTCGTCTAGGGGTCTAGGACGCCGGCCTCTCAAGCCGGAAACGGCGGTTCAAATCCGCTCGGGACTGCAAAACCCCTGGTCAGGGGGTATTTCTTGGACTCTGCGAGGGATCGCTTTTCCCCTGTTGAGAGGGCCCCGTCCTGCGGCTTGGCGCTCACCTGATGTCCGGTCCACGACCCAAGAGCCAACTTCGGGCGCGTAGCGAGCCAGCATTTCTACACAGAACCGAAGAACGTCCTCGACTCGGCCTCCCTTGGGATGGGCGATGGAC
>DASWKK010000023.1:0-13984 GCA_036396655.1 Acidimicrobiia bacterium | reverse complement strand
GCCACCCAATTCGAGACGATCCTCGAGAACGTGGTGATCAGCCCTGACAACCGCCGACCGATCTTCAGCGACAGCTCAAAGACCGAGAACACACGCTGTGCCTACCCGCTCTCCCACTTGCCCAACGCCGAGCCGAGCATGACCGGGCCCCATCCGAAGAACATCGTTTACTTGTCGGCCGACGCCTTTGGGGTCCTGCCCCCGATCTCGAGGTTGACCCGCGAGCAGGCGATGTACTACTTCATCAGTGGCTACACGGCCAAACTGGCCGGGACCGAGCGAGGCGTCACCGAGCCATCGGCGACCTTCTCTCCATGCTTCGGAGCGCCTTTCCTCCCGCTGCCACCGTCGTACTACGCAAATGTGCTCGCCGGGAAGATCGACGAGCACGATTGCCGGGTCTGGATGATCAACACCGGCTGGACCGGCGGTCCGTTTGGAGTCGGCAGTCGCATCCGGATTCCTCACACCAGGGCGATGCTCAACTCAGCACTCGAAGGTGCCCTCGACGACTCCGAGTATGTTGAAGACCCCATCTTTGGCCTGTCCGTTCCCTCATCTGTTCCCGGCGTGCCGTCGGACCTGCTCATCCCCCGGTCGACATGGAGCGACCCCGACGCGTTTGATCGCCAGGCGCAAAAGGTGGCCTCGATGTTTGTCTCGAACTTCAGCGGCTACGCCGATGGGGTGGACGAGGCGGTGGTGAAGTCGGGACCTCGGGCTTAGTGGCCCGTCGCTGAACCTTCGGGTTGGCTGGTTGACGTTCACGGCCAGAGGAGCTCGACACCACCTCCGTCGATGATCGACTCCACTGCTGTCTGCAGCTCCCCAGACCGGATGCGATCTTCGAGGTGCCTTCCGGGACAAGACGTGGCGGCGTAGTCGCCGTGGCCACCGATGGTCTCCGGCGACACACCGTAATGCTCCGATGCCCAGGCCAAAACCATCTCCAGGGACTGGATCTGCGCCTGTGATGGTCTCTCCACCTCGAAGTTGCCTTCCACCGCAACCAGAAAATGCCCGGTCGTGTCGTAGGTGGTTGCGGTGTCACCCCGGTAGGCGGGGTCCCTTCCTTGGTAGACAGTGCCGTCGATGCCGATGAGAACGTGGTAGGCGATGTCGGGCCACTTTTGGCCCCCCATGTGCCATGCCTGCCATCCCCGGTACTGAGGTGGGCCGACGGTGCCGCTCTGGGTGCCGGCGTGATGGACGGTGAGCCGGGTGACGGTGTGGGCGATCATTCGCTCCGTGTCGGGGCGCAATGCCCCCCAGTCTTCCCGGGGCACCACCGTCACCACCGGGAAAGGCCGGGGTGGCGGTCGATTGGCGGTCAAACCGGCTGCTCGGGTCAGGAAAGTCGCCATCTCATCGCGCGCGATCACCTGATCAGGACAGAAGCGGTCGTTGTCGGGCGGGTCGCAGCCGAGTGTGATGCCGGCGGCGGCGATACGGTCGATGGCATTCTCGAAGAGGTGGCCGTCGTCGTCGATGAATCGGTCGCGTGAAGAGGGTGGACTGTCGAAGGCCCGAGCCAGCATCGCTGCCATCTCGCCCCGGGTCATCTCCCGATCAGGACAGAAGCGGTCGTTGTCAGGCGGGTTGCAGCCGAGTGTGATGCCCGCTCCGGCCAGACGGTTGATCGCCGCCTCGAACCGGTGGCCGGCGTCGTCCGTGAAATGATCCTGATCCGCTTGGGTGAGACCCAGGGCGCGGACGATGAAAGCAGCCATCTGACCTCGGGTCACGGTCTGAGACGGGCAGTAGCGGTTGTTGGTCGGCGGGTTGCAGCCGGTCGTGACCCCGGCAGCTGCTATCGCCTCGATGCCGCCTTCGTGGACGTTGCCGTCATCGTCGATGAAGGTCCCCCCGGGCGGGAGGACCGCCAATACCATCGCCAGTGCGGGCAAACCCAACCTCATTGATCGATCGGCTCGATCGGGCCCGTCAGATGCACCAGGACGAGGCTACCCGTCAAGCACTTCCAGCTCGACCCGTTGAGGGCACGGTTGGCCACGTAGGCTCGCGTCATGAGCGGGATCATCGACCGTGGGCGGCTTCATCCGATCACGCTCCGCTTTCTCGACTCCGAACTCGAGGGGTCATATCAGCTGGAGGAAGGCGCGGCCAGCATTGGCGGGTATCGGATCATCACCGGGGCGACCGTGCTGCTCTGGGCGGTGGCGGCGCTTCTGGTGCCTCTGGGCACCGACATCTCATCGGAGCTCGCCATCACGGTTGGGAGCGTGATGGCATTGGCCGGTTTGGGTTGCTTCGCTGGCTCTGCTTGGGCGACCACGATGAACCGTCAGCACGCCCTGGCCTCGTTCCTGACGTCGGCGAACGGTTTGGTCATCCTCCTCCTGGCCGATGCGGGAGGTGCCATTGAAGGCTACGCCGTCGGCGCCATCATGCTGCTATTCCTGTATGGGTTCCTCTCCCGGACCAGGTTCGTGTTCGCCACCATGCGCACGATTGTCATCGGGGTCGGCTTGGCGGTTGCAGTCATCTTGTACGACGGTCTCGGGAGCCTCCTCATCGACTCATTCATTTTCGTCGCCGCTGCTCTCGGGAGTCTTCTCGGACTGCGCCTGCTGGAACGAGATCGTCGCCGGGTGTGGCATCAGCGACTCGTGATCGAGGCGCAGACGACTGCGCTCGAGCAGGAAAAGGTGGAGTCAGAGAGGCTTCTGCTCAATGTGCTCCCCGCCTCGATTTCGAAACGGCTGAGGAGCGGCGAGCACCCAATCGCCGACGATTTCCCATCGGTGTCAGTGGTCTTTGCCGATATCGTCGGGTTCACTCCTGTCGCGGCCAAGCTTTCACCGGCGGAGGTGATCGGCATGCTCAGCGGGCTCTTTTCCCAGTTCGATGATCTCGTCACTGACCGTGGGTTGGAGAAGATCAAGACGATCGGGGACTCCTACATGGCCGTCGGCGGGCTGCCGGAACCGCTTGAGCGCCACGCCGAGTGCGTCATCGATCTCGCCCTTGCCATGCTCCATTGCGTCGAGCTGGCGGACCAGTTCGCGGAGCTGACGTTACGCGTCGGTATCCATTCAGGCCCTGCCGCGGGTGGTGTCATCGGAAGCCGAAAGTTCGCTTATGACGTCTGGGGGGACACGGTGAACATCGCCTCCAGACTGGAGCAGGCCGGTGTCCCGGGGCGAGTCCATGTCAGCCAGCAGACCAGGGAGCTCACACTTGATCGATTCGAGTTCGAGACGCGGGGCCCAATGGAGCTTCGAGGCTGGGGCACCATGACGACCTATTTGGTCGTCGATGCCGATAGTTGAGAGCGCCTCGGTCTGAGTGTCATGCACCGCTCACCACAACAGGGCCGGGCTCATGGGCAACTGTTGGTCAGTAATTCGGGGGCGTTCCAGATTGAGGTGACAACCCGTCAGTCAACCAGTAGGACGGCTTTTCCATTGACCCGGCGCTGGGCAAGCGCCTCGAAGACGGTGTTGGCCCCGGTCCAACTGGCTCTTAACCCGATGCAGGGGTGAAGCGCGTCCTCAGCAATCATGTCGGCCAGGAGCTGAAGATCGTCGCCAAACCGGGGCGGCTCGCCGCTCTCGTAGACGAAGAACGCCGTGATCCGGGCTCCCGCCCGGCCCCGGAAGTCTCCGAACGAGATGCTGGCCGGGCTGTCGGAGGAATTGCCGAACACGACTATGTCCCCTCGAGCTGCGACCAAACGCACTGCCGTTTCCAGCGATCGACCGCCCGCAGTCTCGAGGATGAGGTCGAACGGGCCTTCGGCGTCGTCGATGTCATGAACGACATGGTCTGCGCCAAGCTGTGCCAGGCCTGTTGCGCGGTCGGTGTCCCTCGTCACTCCGACGACACGGGCTCCCGCCCTGGCAGCCAGTTCGACCGCGAATCGTCCGACACCGCCCGCCGCCCCGATCACCAGCACCCGCCGACCGTTCAACTCACCACCCACGCGAAGCACCCTGAGAGCGGTGACACCTGCAACGGGAAGCGTCGCCGCCTCTTGCAATGAGACATTTGTGGCGAGGGTTGCCAGGTGACTGGTGGGCACCGCAACCCGCTGTGCCCATCCTGCCTGCCCCGGCCAGGCCACCACCCGCGACCCCTCGGGTGGCCCGGACCCGTCCTCTGCCGCCGCGCTGACGACTCCGGCCACGTCTTGCCCGGGTCTCCATCCTCGAGGCCGGGCGGCGAGGAGCCGCAACTCTCCCCGGTTGACGGACATCGCTCCCACCTCGACCACCGCCTCGGACCGCTCGGGCTCGGGCTCGGGCACCTCTGCAAACTCGACAGCCATCCCCCCTTCGCCCTTGTTGATCAATGCTCTCACGGTTGTGCCCCCTGGTCGGCCTGGGTAGCGGTGCGAAGCAGGTCGGGTTCGAGGATTCGGGTCACCTCAGCCGCGATCGCGATCAGGGGAATGGTGAGAAAGGCTCCTACCACACCACCGATTACAAAGCCGGCGGTGATCCCGAACAGGATCAACAGCGGATGAAGGGCGACGGCCCGCCCCAGGACTATCGGGGCTACCAGGTCTCCTTCCAGCTGCTGGACCACCACCACGACCCCGACGATGATCAGGGCGTCGGTGAAGCCGTTGGTGGCGAGCACAACCAGGGCGATGACCGCTCCCGAGATTATCGCTCCGACCAGCGGGAAGAACGCACCGAGAAACATGAGAATGGCCAGGGGAATGACCAAGGGCACACCGAGAATCGTCAATGCGATTCCAACGACCGTGCCGTTGACGATTCCCACCAAGGCGGTGCCCGACAGGTAGCGGCGCAACGTCGACCAGGCGGCTGTTCCCGCCTCGTCCACGTTGCGACGGTGCTTCCGGGGGATCTTCGATATCAACCAATCCCAAAACCTCTCACCATCTTTGATCATGAAGAACGAGACAATGATCGTCAGGAACAGGCCGGCAACGGCTTCGGTGGCGGTTGCGAATCCGGCGGCCACACTCCCGCCCAAGCCACCCACGCCCTCGCCGGAGTCTGCGAAGAACTGCTCGATGGCCTGGGACAAGGACTCTCCGTCGAATCCGAACGGGGCACTGTCGAGCCACTCTTGAAGTTGCACCCAGGAGTCGGACAGGGCTGTCTGCATGTCGTCGGCCGCCCCCTGGATCTCAGCCACCAGGAACCAACCGATGAGGCCCGCCACGGTCACCGAGAGAAGGACTACCACCCAGGTGGCAATGAGACGGTGCCATCCCTTTCGATTCAGCCAACCCGCCATCGGGGTGCCCAGGCTGGCAACAAAAGCCCCCAGCATCAGGGGAATGACCACGAGCTTGATCTGGTACAGGAGCCAAATCAGGACTGCGATGAATGCCAGAATCCGAAGCAGGTCCCACGAGGTCTCCCCCCATGAGCGCAACCGGGCGCGATGGGTGCCCCTTGCCGGTTGAAGCGGGGGAGGAATGTCATATCCGGGCATCGACCGCCATTTAAACCGCACAAAACGGTCCTTCCGCGAGAAGCGACGATCTCACCGAAAAGGGAGAAGCCCCATCGACGTTTCCGCCTACGGGGCTTCCCCGAACGTTCCCACGAGGGGGACGCTCGCCGATCTTGTGATCCAGCCGTTTCCGACTTACGTGTCCGACCGGCACTCGTGACAATACACCGTCCGTGTGCCTCTGTCACCGGCCGATCGCCTGGCTTCCGTCGACTGCGACAATGCAACGATGCGCGCTGCCGTCTACCGGGAGTTCGGTGGCCAAATCGTCATCGAAGAAGTCGCCGATCCCGTGGTCCCTGTTGACGGTGTTGTGATCAGGGTCGGCGCCTCGGGTCTGTGCCGAAGCGATCTCCACGGGTGGGAGGGACACGACCCGACTATCCGGCTCCCACATGTCCCCGGGCACGAACTGGCGGGAACTATCGAGGCGACGGGGCAACTGGTCGCCGGGTTCGAGGTCGGTGACCGGGTCACCGTCCCCTTCGCGGTCGGATGCGGGGTCTGTCAACAGTGCCGGTCAGGCAACTCGCAGATCTGCGACGACGAATTCCAGCCCGGGTTCACCGCCTGGGGGTCCTTTGCCGGTTTGGTGGCGATCCCGCACGCGGACCACAACCTGGTGCGTCTCCCGGACGGGATGGGGTTTGCGTCAGCAGCCGTCCTCGGCTGTCGATTCGCCACCGCCTACCGGGCAGTGGCTCTACAGGGCGGCCTTGGGCCGGGTGAATGGATCGCGATCCATGGTTGCGGAGGTTTGGGTCTGTCGGCGGTCATGATCGCCTGTGCTCTCCAGGCGCGAGTGGTGGCGATCGATGTGAATCGGGAAGCCCTGCTGCTAGCGAAGAGTCTTGGGGCCGAGCACACGGTCGACGTCTCGCTCACCGAGGATGTCGCCGGTCTCATCAGAAGCGTCACCGGTGGAGGCGCCCAGGTCTCCTTGGACGCCTTGGGCAGCCCGGTCACTGCCTCGAACTCCGTCCTCTGCCTGCGCAAGCGGGGACGCCATGTTCAGGTGGGGCTGTTGGCGGGCGGGCCGACGCCACTTCCGATGGATGTGGTGATCGCCCGCGAGTTGGAGATTGTGGGAAGCCACGGTTTGGGCGCCTACGACTATCCCCGGATGCTGGACATGATCGAGTCGCGGCAGATCGATCCCGGTGTCCTGCTCGACCGTGAACTGTCTCTCGATGAGGTGCCGGCGGCCCTGATCTCGATTCGTGACTTCACCGGGAGCGGTGTCGCCGTGGTGACGAAGTTCTGACCTCACGGACTCGACCGAATCCCTGAGATGCAGGTTCCGAGCCGGGTCGCATCTATATCAAGCATTGTATAGGATCGCGCCTCGTGAAGGTTTACCACCCGGGGAAGAGGACGGACGGGGTGAACCGTGCCGTGGTGGATGACGAACACCGCATGATTCTCGAAGCGGCGCGAGGGGGACAACCAACCCGGCTCGAGGCTTTACTCACCGCTCACATCTCGTCTTCTTACGAACAGATGCTCCAGCAACCCGCCAGCGAGGGACGGGTGGCAGGAGCCGGAGAAACGCGGGTAGTAACCCGAATGGAAACAGGAGGAGGAACATGAAAACGAAACGCATGCTGGCCGCCTTGCTTGCGCTGGCGCTGGTCGCTGCCGCCTGTGGCGACGACGACGGCGGAGCTGACGACGGTGGCGGCGGTGATGAGGGAGGATGCCAGAGCGTCATCCGCTTCACTTTCGCCCCGGATCCGGTCTGGGATTATCTGAACGACAGCGGAGTCAAGGACGAGATGGAACAGGAGTCGGGGATCTGCATCCTCGCCCAGGTCACCTGGGATGAGTTCGGGATCTATGCCGGCGGTTTTGCCGACATCGTCTCTGTCGGAGACTTCGAGGTACCGACACTCGACAAGCAGGCTGAAACCACGTCGGTGGTGTTCGGCAAGTACAACATCGATCGCTCGGTGCTGGCGGTTCCCGCCTCCGACACCACCAGCCAAACCCTGGAGGATCTGGCCGGAAAGCGGATTGCAGTCTGGGACTCGGTGTCATCGACACTGATCTGGGGCGTTATCGCCCAGGAGCTTCACGGTCTCGACTTCAGGACCGGTGGAGGTGACTTCGAGTTGGTGCAGGTCGACATCACCAACACCGGGCCCACCGCGGCGGCGGGAGAGGTCGACGGTGCGCTGGTCTTGCCCGACTTCTCGGTCAACGAGTTGATCAACGATGAGATCCGGGTTCTCTACGACGGTCAGACCTCGGCGGAGTTGTACGCCGACCAGATCGCGGGCAATCCAGGGCATGAGGGACCGATGATCAATGTGTTCCTCGCCGGCGAGGAGTGGTACGACGATCATCCCGACGAGATCGACTTCTTCATGCGCCTGTGGCAGCGAGGCATCGATGAGTGGCAGGCGAACAAGGCTGACATCATCGCCAGCTACCCGCAGCACTTTGCCGTCGAGGGCGACGAGCAGGTTCAGTTCATGCAGGGGTGGCTCGACGAGCACGACTGGTTCGTCACCACTGTGTACCTGGACGACGCCTGGCTCGACGCTGAGACACCGCTGTTCGACATCATGAGGGAAAACGGGTTCATGGAGTCAGACGAAGAGAATCCCCGCTTCGAGGTACTGACCCCGTAGTCATGACGAAGTCCGTCAGCGAGGTTGTGGCCCAGGGGCAGGACAACATCGATCAAGCCCAACGTATCGCCGCCGGCTCCCGCCGGCGGCGATACCTGGCCGTAGTGGTCGGTTGGGTTGGATTCCTCGGGCTCTGGTGGGGGCTGTCGGCCTGGCTCGGCTCCGAGGCTCGTCTTCCGTCGCCGCCGCGGGTCTTCCACGAGATCCTCACCATCCTCGAGGGCGACTTCTGGAACCAGTTCTGGGCCAGCATCGTCCGGGTGGGGGCAGGCTTCGTTGCCGCGGTATTGATCGGAACCCCGCTCGGGTTCGCCATGGGCAGAAGTCGATACTGGGGCAACTTTCTCCAGGCGCCGGTGGTTGTGGCGGGCTCGATCCCCGGGCTCACCTACGCGGTGATGGCATTTGTCGTGTTCGGGATCTCGTTTTGGGGACCGGTTCTGGCAGTTGGGTTGATCTCGATGCCTTATGTCGCGATCAATGTGGCCGAGGGGGTCCGTGGAGTCGACCGGGGTCTCATCGACATGAGCACGTCCTATGGTCGGACCGAGAGACAGGTGTTCCGCCACGTCGTCGTTCCGTCCGTTCTCCCGTTCATCTTCGCCGGGGTGAGGCTCTCGTTCTCGCTCGCTTGGAAGGTGGGCACCCTCACCGAGGTGTTCGGCTCGTCGAAAGGCATCGGATTCCAGGTCCGCCGCAACTTCCAGCTGTTCAACATGCCCGCGGTGATCGCCTGGGTGCTTCTCTTCATCGTGTTCATGCTCCTGTTAGAGCGTCTGGTGCTGGTACGCATGGAGCGACGGTTGTTCCGGTGGCGTCAATGGGAGCGGGACCAGTGACCGCCGCCCCGCTGGTCCTTGGGAAGGGCCCTGGCACGCCGGGGCGCGTGAGGCGGATCCTGACCAGCTCGCAGGGAGCCCAGGTCACCGCCATCGTGGTGTTCATCGGAGCCTGGCAACTGCTCACATTGGTCGCTACCAGGGTGCCAGGCCCGGTCGAAGTCACGCAGTTTCTGTATACCGAGATCACCGGTGGGTCGCACGGAGGAATCGTCACAGGTCAGTTTGCCGAGCACTTCGCGGTGACGCTCAGGCACTTCTCGATCGGCTTGTTCATCGGTTTCACAGCCGGTCTGCTGGCCGGGGTCCTCGTCGGCTCGTTCGTCATCGCCCGGGCGCTGCTCAATGACACGGTTCTGGTGCTCCTCGCCATGCCGGCCTTCGTCTGGGCGTTTCTCACCACGATGTGGTTCGGGATCGACTGGCGTGCTCCTGTGCTCACGGTGGCGTTCGCGGCATTTCCATTCGTCGCTGTCAATGTGGCTCAGGGTGTTCGCTCGATAACACCGGAGCTCAAGAACATGTCGTCGGCGTTCGGGGTCAGCCGATGGAAGCAGTTCAAGCATCTCACTGTGGCCGCGGTGACCGGCTACATTTTCGCCGGGCTCCGATTCGCCATCATCGTCGGGTGGAACGGGATTCTGCTCTCGGAGTGGTTCAGCGGCCAGTCCGGTGTCGGCTTTCGGACTCGCTATTGGTTCGACGCCAACCGCTATCGCGGCTTCGTGGGATGGGTCATCGTCTTCATCGTTTTCATCGTGGTCCTGGATCGAATGGTCCTGAACCGCCTGCAAGCACGTGCGTTCCGCTGGAGAGACCCGGTCGAGGTCAAGGCCGAGCTGTCCAATCCCGACTTCGATCAGGTAGGTGCATGAGATGGCCCGACTGGATATCCAACGACTGAGCAAAGTCTTCCCCCCGCCCCAGAAAGGCGCCGACCCGGTCACGGCGATCGGGGAGATAACACTCGAGGTCGAGGGCAATGTGTTCGTTTCGATCGTGGGCCCCTCGGGCTGTGGCAAGAGCACGCTGCTCAACATCCTGTCTGGCGTTGAGACACCGACCAGCGGTACGGTGTCAGTCACGGAAGGGGGGCGGCCCGCCCGTCTCGGGTATGTGTTTCAGGACGCTCGCCTCCTTCCCTGGCGAACGGTCATCGACAACATGCTCTACGTCCGCGACGACGACGGAGCTTTGGCGTCGGACACGGCTGCCCGGTATCTGGAGATGGTTGGGCTCGAGCACACGCATCAGATGTTCCCCGGCCAGCTCTCTGGTGGCATGCAGCAACGGGTTGGGATTGCCCGGGCATTCTCTGTGGACCCCGACTTGTTGTTGATGGACGAGCCGTTCAGCCATCTCGACGCCATCACAGCCCGCTCCTTGCGTGATCATCTCCAACAGTTGTGGACCGCCACCCGGAAGACGGTGCTCTTCGTGACACATGATGTGGTGGAGGCGGTGCAGCTTTCGGATCGCATCATCGTGCTTGCTCCCGGCGGTCGGATCTTCGATGACATCGCCATTGATCTGGATCATCCCCGCCGGGCTGCCGACCCGAAGGTGGCGACCCTCCAGGCAGAGATCCTCGGCCGCTTCGAAGAGATGTACCCGTCGAACGTCTCGGGTCTGACGCCCGGAGACGTCAGTACATGACCACACCTGAGTTCACGTTGAGGTCGGCCCCGGTGATCCCACCGGCCGCATCCGAGGCGAGGAAGACCGCAGCCTCGGCCACGTCTTCGGGCTCGGTCAGACGTCCCATGGCCGACTCGGCCTCGAACTCTCGTTGAACCTCTCCGACACCGATACCCCGAGCCTGGGCCTGCGCAGCCATGACCCAGTCGAGGCGCGGCCCGGACACGAACCCGGGTGAGATGAGGTTCACCCTCACCCCATGCCCGCCGGCCTCGACGGCAAGCGTCCGGGTGAGACCGATCAGCGCGGTCTTGGTCGCGGTGTAGGCCGACCGTCCCAGAAGCGGTCTCTTGCCGCTGATCGATCCGATGATCACCACTGACCCGGATTGCTGGCCGATCATCACCGGCAGCACCGCCCTCGTGGTCAGGAAAACGCCGAACACATTCACCTCGAAGGTGGCGCGCCACTCCTCGGGGTCGACCTCCCACAGAGTGCCGCTAGGCCCCCCGACGCCGCTGTTGTTGACGAGCACGTCAATCCGGCCATGTCGGTTGGTCACGGTCTGGACCATCTGTTGGATCGAGTCGGAGGACGTCACGTCGGTCTCGACGACCAGGGGCACTCCTCCTGCCTCGGCTACGAGGTTGGCCGTCGAGTTCAATCCGTCGACGTTGCGGGCGACGAGGGCGACGACATCGCCTCGGGTCCCAAAGGCCTGCGCTATCTCGCGCCCGATCCCCTGACTGGCTCCGGTGACCACGGTGACCCGGCTATCACCCATCGGAGCCCTCCAGCACATCGGGGAAGAATTCGGGGTTGAGCCGTAGTCGAGCGCTGATGGCGTGACCGGCCATGAGCTCGGCATCGGCGACGATGGCAGCAGGCTCTGCCACCAGACGTGACCCCGCAGCCTCGCACCTCTGAGTGGTCACCGTCTTGAGGAACTTGCCCACCCACAGTCCACCGGTGTAACGGGCGGCACCACGTGTGGGCAGGGTGTGATTGGTCCCGATTGCCTTGTCCGAGTAAGCGACGGTGGCGTGGGTTCCGATGAAGAGACTGCCGAAATTGGTGAGACGCGGAACAAACCAGTCGGGGTCCGTGGTTTGGACCTCCAGATGCTCTGGGGCGATCTCGTTGGCCACCTTCACCATCTCGTCGTCGTCCTGACAGAGGATGACGGTGCCGAAGTCCCTCCAGGCTGCCCCGGCGACATCGGCGGTAGGCCAACGTTCCAGCCACCATTCGATCTCCTCGAGAGTCGCCTTGGCCAGGGACTCGTCAGTTGTGGCGAGAATCGCCGGCGAGGTCGGGCCATGCTCGGCCTGACCGAGCAGATCACAAGCCACGATCGCCGGGTCGGCACTGGTGTCGGCTAGCACCATTATCTCGGTGGGGCCGGCGAGGAGGTCAATGCCGACCCGCCCGAAGAGCTGTCGCTTCGCCTCGGCCACGTAGGCGTTTCCGGGCCCGACGATCATGTCCACCGGCTCGGAGTCCTCCAGACCAAAAGCCATCCCGGCCAGGGCCTGGACTCCACCCACACAGAAGATCTCGTCGGCTCCCGACTCAACCATTGCCCACAATTGCGGTCGATGCATCCCGAGATGGTCACGCGGTGGGGCCGCGGCGACGACACGGGGCACTCCCGCAACCTTGGCCGTCGCCACTGTCATCACCGCCGAGGCGATCAGGGGATAACGCCCACCGGGCGAGTAGGCGCCCACCGATCCGACCGGGATGTGCCGCTGACCGAGGATGACCCCGGGAAGCGTTTCGGTCTCGAAGTCGACCAGTGTGTCGCGTTGGAGTCTGGCGAAGTTGGTGACCTGCTCGATCAAGAACCGGGAGCCGCCCTCGACCTCAGGCGTCATCTCTTCGTAGGCCCGTTCAATGTCGGTTGCCGTCACCCTGAAGCTGGGCGGGTCCCATCCGTCGAAACGCTGCGAATGGCGACGGACCGCGTCGGTGCCTCCCCGTTCCACGTCGGCGATGATCTCTGTGACCGTCTCGGCGACCTCGAGGGTCACCTCCACCGGGGTGGGCTGGGGCTGCTTCAGGTAGTGCAAGAGAGATTCCGGTGGGCAATTCTATATCTTGCAGGATGGTCGGAATCCGGCCCGACGGAGAGTGATGAACGTTTCGTGACCCGCCTTTACTCCTCGCGGGTCAGACTTGGGCACCCTCACGGGCGAGCAACGATCCGAGCGCTTCCCCCCAACGATGGGCCCGCTCGTACTCACCCTCCAACAGGGGCCCGGTGGTGCCATCGACATAGAAGCTCTGAGCCGCCACCGGCATGCGAAACCCGAGTCGTCGTAGCTTCCCGTGCGCTCCGACCGCCGCGGAACCCGGAAAACGTGGCTTGTTCACCCTGGTGTCGAAGGCAGCCGCACTCACGCGGCCGGCCGGTGGTGTCAATCGGGTGAGCCATTCCCGGATCCCGATTCCGGGGGAGACCAGCGCTTCCTCGGTCTGCTCCGCCGCCGACTGCCGGGTGGCGGGTCGGGTCATCCCGAAGGCATGGGTTGGCCCGCCAACCACAACCAAATCCAGGTAGGCCACGATGTCCGGGCAGTCCCCCACCTCGACGGCCTCCACCTCGAACCAATGGGTGAGGCCACCAGCCACCGCCTCGGCGATCAACCTCGTGTTACCGAACATCGATTCATAGACAACGAGCGCTTTCATAGCCAACCTCCACATTCATCCGGTGCGGCGGGCGATGCGATTTGGGTAGAAGCCCACTGTCGTCCACGTCACACAGAGGACGAGAACGCCGATCCTTAGCCATAGCTCCCATGTTGTCCGGAGAACGGCAACCGCGATCATCACCGGCAGCAAGGCAATCCACGCGACGACCTGAAGCAGGGTCGATTGGGCGCCAAACCAAGTCCACATCTCGTCGATCGTCCCTGGGGAAACGATCATCAGAAGGCCGAGTACCACCCAGGTAGCGACGAAGAAGGTCCATACCGCCATGGCCAACCAGCGGGGTGGAGCCCACGTCGATGGCCGCGCCCGTGCCGGGACCTTGGGCACAATCCCAGCGGGAAACGGTGTTCCGAGAGTCATGAGAGATTTCCTTTCCGGACCATGATCTTGGCAAGCATCGGATTGGGTGGGTAGAGGCAATCGGCCTGATCCGGCGGGCCATCTGCGGCGAGAGAATGGCTGGTGTCCTGTCCGGTGGACTCGCTTGCTATTTCGGCGAGCAAATGTCGATCTTGGCAAGGACGCAGGACGCAGGCGCACTGTTCCGTTCGTCAAGGACGAGGACGCCGCCACGGGGGACAAGGGCCGTTGAAATACGAGCACGATCTGGCGGACATGGCACTAGATGAGCCGGCCCTGGTGCTCGTGCAGTGGCCGATTCTGGACCACCCGCTCCGGGCCGAGCCGCCGAAGATCCAG
>DASWKK010000022.1:0-3005 GCA_036396655.1 Acidimicrobiia bacterium | reverse complement strand
GATCAGGTCGGCGACTTCGTCGATCGCCTCGAATTCCGTCGCCGCCACCTCGTCCGCGAAGACGATGCGCACATTTCGTATCGCCCGGGATCTCAGCTCGTCCACATCGTCGACAGCGATCAAACGGCCCTCCCGGATTATTCCGGTCCGATCCGCCACCTGTTGCACCTCGCTCAGGATGTGCGATGACATGAACACGGTCTGCCCCTCGTGGCGAGCTTCGGAGGCCAGCTTCAAGAACTCCCGTGCAACCAACGGATCGAGCCCACTTGTGGGCTCGTCGAGGATCAGCAGCTCGGGAGAATGCATGAAGGCCTGGACCAGACCGACCTTCTGCCGATTGCCTCTGGACAGGCTCCCGATCCGTAGGTCGAGATCGAGATCGAGACGATCGCCCAGGCTCTCGATCGATGCCCGTGACACCCCGCCACGCAGGTTCCCCAGATAGGTGAGGAACTGCCATGAGGTTTGTCGTCCGTCGACCACGAAATCACCGGGTAGGAATCCCACCCGACGGCGCAGCTCCACGCCCTGGGCCCTGGGGTCGAGCCCGAGCACGGTGGCCTGACCGGAGTCCGGCCTGATGATGTCGAGCAGAAGTCTGATCGTCGTGGTCTTCCCCGCTCCGTTGGGCCCGAGGAACCCGAAGATCTCTCCGGTATGCACCACGAGATCGAGTGTGTCGAGGGCCAGGGTTTCCCCATAGCTCTTCGAGAGTGAGTCAGTGAGGATGGCTTCAGCCATCAGACCCTTCCTTTCGTGTGTTCTCGATGGCAGTGTCGAGCGCCTTCCTCATCGCCTCCGCCTGTCCTGGGGGGAACATGCCGCCGGAGAAGAGCTCGAGAGTCGCCCGGGACATCCGCATCACTCCCTCCGGGCTGAGCAGGTCCACCCCCAGCGCCCGCTCCAGGTGGTCCTGCATGGCGAGTGCGCCCATCTGCATGGCAATCTGCAACGCGCAACGGGCCCGAAGATCGGTGCTCGGCTCCATGGCGCCCTGCTCTTCCGCCAGCTCGGAGAGCCGCATCGACTCGTCGACCATCTCGTCGAAGAGACCAGCGGCGGCAGCGCTTCCCGACGCGAGAGCCCAGCCCAAGTATCGAATGAGGGGCGGAGCCATCTGGAATCCACCCGAGATCGTCGCAGGGTCGTCGAGTTTGCCTGAGGTGATCGCATCCTCCTTGACAGATCGGATCCGATCGATCACGTAGGCGTCACATGCTGCCCTGAGCTCTTTCTTTGAGCCGAAATGATGCACCACCAGTGCCGGCGATACCCCGGCATCCTCGGCGATCGCTCTAACGGTGGTCCCCTCGAACCCATCACGGGGGAAACGGGCCATGGCGGCCTCCCTGATACGAGCGGCACCGGTCAAGTCGGCGGCGGTTGGACTCATGTGACTGAACTCACATTCAGTATTCTAAATACGTGTTCAGCCAGCGGCAAATGAAGCCCGGGGATCGGGCTCATCCTACGGAAGGAGTCTCGATCCTCCCCCGGGCCGATGCCGACCCCGAGTCTCCGGCAATACCATGACGTGGTGAGCTCTCGCCAGAGACCCTGGGGCCCTCTCCTCTTTGACAGCGCTATTGCGGTGGGGCTTCTCGTCGTCGCCCTCACCACTAGCCGGATGGAGGTGACCACCGGACCGGCGTTGGGAGAGTTCCGGAGTGAGCCCGACGCTCTCAACGCCTTCTTCATTGTCGTGATGACCCTTCCCCTGGCGATGCGGCGTCTCTATCCGGTGACAGTCTTCGTCGTGGTCGTGCTCGCCTGGGCGGCAGATCGGGCCTTCGACTACCCGGGCACCTTGGCCGCAATGGGGATCGTCCTCGCCTTCTATACCCTCGGCGCCGAGCTGACCCGGAAGCGCTCCTGGCGCATCGGGGGTGTCGCCGCGGTCCTCATCGTGGCCTTCACCGTTGTGGGAATGATCACACTCGAGTCGGTCGACACCGCCGCCGTCTTCTCCACCATCATCAGCACGGTCACCCCGCTGCTGGTCGGCCGGGAGGTGCACGAGAGGAGGCAACGCTTCGAGGAGCTGCGGAAGAGGGCGGAGAGGGCGGAGCAGGAGCGGGAGGAGGAGGCGCGACGGGCCGTCGCCGACGAGCGGGTGCGCATCGCCCGCGAGTTGCACGATGTGGTGGCCCATCAGATGTCGGTGATGACCCTCCAGGCCGACGGAGCACGCCGGGTGGCCGACGGGAGCGACCCCCGAGTCATCGCCGCGCTGGAGACCATTCGTGAGGCCGGCCACCGCGGTCTGGAGGAGATGCGGCGGATGGTGGGGCTACTCCGCACCCAGACCGAGATCGAGCCGCCGACAGAGCCACTTCCCGGTCTCGGCGACGTCGAGCCCTTGGTATCCCAGGTCAGGGGAGCGGGGGTACCGGTTGATCTGTTGATCGAGGGCCGGGTGCGTCCGCTCCCCGAGAGCACCGAGCTGACCGCATTCCGGATCATTCAGGAATCCCTCACGAACGCCGTGCAACACGGTGGCCCCAACGTGGCCACCAAGGTTCGAGTCGAATACGGCGAGAGCCACCTCGACTTGACCGTCGAGGACGACGGCAGGGGGGCGGCAGCCGCCTCCGGGTCACCTCCCGGTCATGGCCTGGTGGGGATGAGGGAGAGAGTGGCCGTTCTCGGAGGCGAGTTCAGCGCCGATCCCAAGCCTGGTGGCGGCTATCGGGTCAGGGCTCGCATCCCGGTGGAGACGTGATCAGGGTTCTCGTCGCTGACGACCAGGCGATGGTGCGCTCGGGTCTCCGCCTGATCCTCGAAGGCGAGGATGACATCGTGGTGGTCGCCGAGGCGGCCAACGGGGAGGAAGCGGTCCGTCTCGCCCGACGGGAAAGGCCCGACGTCATCCTCATGGATGTGCGCATGCCGGTGATGGACGGGCTGGAGTCAACCGGTCGGATTACTCACGAGCTCCCTGAGGCACGGGTCATAGTCCTCACCACTTTCGACCTCGACGACTACGTCTACGGCGCCCTGCG
>DASWKK010000021.1:0-7185 GCA_036396655.1 Acidimicrobiia bacterium | reverse complement strand
CAGCAGCTGACGTCGCACCGCTTCCTCGGCCGTGTCACCGGCCGACAGAGCAAGCGTTTCCAGCCTCCACAACGCTTCCTGAGGCGAATTGGCATGGACCGTCGACAGCGAGCCGCGGTGACCTGTGTTCAGTGCCCAGATCAGATCCATGGCTTCGGCACCACGGACCTCGCCGACGATGATCCGATCAGGTCTGAGTCGGAGAGCGGAGCGAAGCAATTGGCGAATGGTTATCTCCCCAGCTCCTTCGGAGTTGGGTGGGTGGGCTTCCAGCCGAACCCGGTGCCCGGGGATACGCAGCTCCGCCGCATCCTCGATGGTCACCACACGCTCTTCGCTGGGAATCAAGGTCGCCAACAGGTTGAGCAGGGTCGTCTTGCCTGTCCCGGTTCCTCCGCTGACGAGGATGGTCTTCCGTTGCGACACGGCTCGAGTCAACTGCTCGATCTGGTCAGCGGTAGCGCTGCCATGGTCCTGCAGCTGGCTGAGCGAGGTGATCGCCTGGGTGAAACGGCGAATCGCGATAATCGGGTGATCGACAGCGGCCGGTGGCACGACTGCGTGTATCCGGCTCCCGTCGGCAAGTCGAGCATCGACCATGGGTGACGAACGGTCGATCCTGAGCCCGAGTGGCGCGATGACCCTCTCCACCGCCGTGTAGATCTCCATATCGCCGGTGAACCCGCCGGGGACCAGCTCCAGGGCACCACCGCGATCTACCCAGATCTCACTTGGGCCGTTGACCAGTATGTCGGTTATGGCCTCGTCCTCCAGAAGCGGCTGGAGCGGACCCAGCCCGAGCACCCGATCGGCTACGTTCCCGGCCCATTGGGATGCCCGTCGTGGTGATGCGACCGACAGAAGTCGATCGGCTTCGGCGGCCACGTCGGCGCGGCGCAACGGCACCTGACCTGAGGCGATGTCTCCTATCACCCGGTCGATCACGCCCATGGCATCGCCCATACCGGCTCCCAAGCACTGACCCATCGGGAGCGACGATCGACGCGACCCGCCAACAAGCGACGAACCATTGCACCACGCAGTCGGGGAAGGATCGGGCCCGGGCCCGATGGCCGCACCCCGGGCGCAAGCGGCTGCCAAACCGCCGGGCTTTGCCCCGCCGGTTGAAGCAGACCCGGAAGCAAGGCGCGGACCGGCACCGTTGGACCCGGCCATTGCCCCGATTGGCATCGGACGACGACCGCGGGCCAATTTGGAGCCAATGCCTCGACCACGGGGACGGACTCAACGACATGGAGCGGCCCGCAGGTGAGCAATGCCACCCCCGAGCGACCTGGGCCCAGCTCGCCCAGTTCGGGGCCATCCTCGGCGATATCGGCGAGGGTGCGGCCGGTGCGGAGCGTCACATCGCCACAGAGGTCGATCACCAGGGCGGTGCCGGCCGCCTGAGCCAACCCCAAAGCGCTGAGGAACGACAACACCGGATCTGCGGACTCAACGCCAAGCACCCCATGACCCCTCGGGGCTCTCCCCATCCCCACCATGTGATCGAAACTATCTCGCCCGCGCCTCCCCGACAAGACCCTTGGGCGATGTCAATCGAGAGGCAGACCGACGCTCAGTCGGAGCGTGGCTCCGATGCCATCGGGATGACTGCATGCCACTCGAAGCCGGCCTCACGCACGGCGTCGATCAGCCTCTCTGGTGAGTCGACGTCGTCGGGGAGGCTGTCGACGACATCGCGGTCGAGAAGAAAGCCCTCCACCGCCCACAGGGCATCACGGTTGAGATATTTGACGACGGTGCCGGTCTCCACCTGTTTCACCGCCTCGGTGACCTTCCCCACCACGAGGGAAGGGACTGATGCGTCGTCAGGCAGACCGTCGATCTGGTAGGGCTGCCCGGAGTTGTCGATCAGAACCGGGCCCGATCCGCCCCGGGCAACGAGGCGCAGAGTCTCCGAGCTGATCATTCCCAAAAGCTACTCTCCGACCATGACCGACCGGATCATGATCGTGGTCGGAGCCGGGCGCAGCTCCCGGTTCGGCACCGACAAGCTCATGACCACGATTGGCGGCCTGCCTCTGATCGCCCACACCGTCGCCGCTGTCGTCGATCACGTCGACGAAGTCATCTTGGTGTGCCGTGACGACCAGATCGCTGGTCTCGCTGAGTTGGGTCTGGAGGCGGTTCTGGTTCCCGGCGGCCCGTCGAGGACGGCGAGCGAGAGGGCTGGGTTGGCGGCTCTCGGTGATCCGGCCCTCCTCATCGGGATCCACGATGGGGCCCGACCCCTGGTGCCCCCGCAATTGATCGAGACTCTCTATGCAACCGCGGCCGACCGTGGCGGTGCCATCCCCCTGACCAGCCCCAGCTTTCCTTTGATCCACAAGATCGACTTCTCGGTCGTGGAGGGGGCGTCCTTCGCCCAAACCCCACAGGTGTTCCAAGGAGAGCCCCTTCTCTCGGCATACGTGAAGGCCGCAAGGATCGAGTACGAGGGCCAGGACACCGCCGAGATCGCCCAGAGGTTCTCCGAGATGGAGATCATCGGCGTGCCCGGGGATCCAGCCAACATCAAGGTGACATTTCCCGAGGACATCGAGCTGGTCAGGGCCCTGTTAGAGGTTTCTCGTAGCGAACCTCGGTGACGTCGGAGCCACCGATGTTCTCGATCCGAATCGGCCGGCCGAGAGTCCAACCCTGCCGCTGATAGAACGCCCTGGCCCGCGCGTTGGTCGAGAGCACCCAAAGCTGAGCACGACCGTGACCGTTCTCGCCGAGTGCCTTTTCCCCGGCCTCGAGCAGACCCCTGCCTAGCCCGACTCCCCAATGCTCAGGGGCGAGGTAGATCGCATACACCTCTCCCCAACCGTCGGCATCGGCTGGGCCTACGGAGCAGAAACCGGCGACCTTCCCGTCCGCTTCGGTCACCAGGACCCTGCCCCTGACGTGGCTCAGAAGCGTGTCCCACCGCTCGATGCGGCTCTCGATAGTCATCGCGTCGAGGAACGCCTGGTTGATCAGCCCCCGGTAGGCGGTCTGCCAGCTCGTGACATGGACCCGGGCCAGCTCCGCTGCGTCCCGGGGCTCGGCATCTCTGATCACCGGTGACAGTTAAGGGCGCGACACCGGGGCTTGACAAATGGTCGGGAAAACCGGACTATTTGGGAATGGCCGACCATAAGGCTCCGGATTACGACCTGGAGGAGACTTTCGAGTTGACCACACCCAAGCAGTTCAAGGCCTTGTTCGAAGAGACCCGTCGCCAGATCATCCACTTGTTGTTGGAGCGCGCAGCCACCATTACCGAGCTGGCGGCGACCTTGGACATCCCGAAAGGAACCATCGGGCATCACGTCGGAGTCCTTGAGAATGCGGGTCTGATCCATGTGGTGCGGACCAAGAAGGTGAGGGCTATCGAGGCCAAGTACTACGGGCGCACCGCCCGCACCTTCTTGCTCACCTCCAAGGGCGAATCCGACTTCGTGCCCGCTCCCGACTTCCTTCTCGGTGCCGCCGCCGAGGAGTTCGCCCGTGCCCGCGACTTGATCGACGAGAGCGAGGAGACCCCGATCATGAGCACGCTGCGATATGCCCGCATCCCAAACGACCGTGCCGCCGAGTGGATCATTCGTCTCGGAGAGATGACCCAGGAGTTCGCATCAGACCAGCGCGGCGGGGACACCACCTACGGGCTGCTCGCTGCCTTCTATCCCACCGACCGGCCCCACCTCCCCGATCCGACGGAGTCGGAATGAGCACGCCGCTCGGGGCTAACTACTGGAAGCTGTGGACCGCCTCGGTGATCTCCAACTTCGGTGATGGTGTCGCGACCGTCGCCTATCCTTGGCTCGCCTCGGCGATCACCCGGAACCCGGTCCATATCGCCCTCGTCACCGTGGCCACCCGCCTCCCCTGGCTCCTCTTCTCTCTTCCCGCCGGAGTGATCACCGATCGGGTGGACCGCAAGCGCTTGGTGGTGATGATGGACGCGATCCGTTTCGTTGCCACCCTCGGACTGGCGTTGGTTGTGCTCTCGACCCAAGGGGACCTCTCCTCCCCGGAGGCGGTGGCGGCCGGGGTTGCCCTGCCCCCGCCGAATGCCACGTTCCTCCTGGTCGCGGTGTATCTGGCGGCGATCCTCCTCGGCACCGCCGAGGTGTTCCGTGACAACGCGGCACAGACCCTCATGCCGTCGATCGTCGAGGAGGCGAACCTGGAGCGGGCCAATGGACGGCTGTGGGGGGCCGAGGTGGTGATGAACTCCTTTGCCGGGCCACCGGCCGGCGGCTTCCTCCTTGCCGCCGCGTTCGCCTTGCCCTTCTTCGTGGACTCCGTCACATTCGGCGCCTCCGCCGCGCTGATCCTCACCATCGCCGGGCAGTTCCGCCCGGTCATGGAGGAGGGAGAGGAGGCCGTGTCTCCGGCGTTCCTCGCCGAACTGAAGGAAGGAGTGAGATGGCTATGGAACCACCAGCTGTTCCGACCCATGGCGATCTCCTTGGGCGTCATGAACGGGACGTTCATGGTGGCTAACGCCACCTACGTGTTGTTCGTCCAGGAGATACTTGGGCTCGATGCAGCAATCTTTGGGGCACTCCTGACTGCCGGAGCGGCTGGGGGCGTGGTCGGGTCTCTCGCCGCGGCGAGCCTGTCCCGGCGGATCGGTCAGGGGACCTCGCTGTTCATCTCGATTCTGGTGTTCGCGGCCACCCTCCTCGTCACCGGGCTCACGTCTTCGTTCTGGGTCGTGTGGTCGATGTTCGCCATCAGCAGCTTCTTTGTCGTGCTTTGGAACATCATCACCGTCTCACTGCGCCAGTCGCTGATCCCCGACCGCATGCTGGGCCGGGCCAACTCGGTGTATCGCTTCCTTGGATGGGGGATGATCCCGGTGGGAGCATTCCTCGGCGGCGTGATAGTGGCGGGAGCTGAGCCGGTCCTGGGTCGAGAGTGGGCCCTGCGAGCACCGTTCACATTCGCCGCACTGGTTCAGGCTGCACTCTTCTTGTATGCCCTCCCGCGGCTCAGCAGCGCCAAGATCGACGCCGCCAAAGCTCGAGCCAAAGGTCAGGCGTCCGAACCGGGCGCTCTCGGGGAGGTGTGATCGGGGACATGGTCACCATCTGGATCCTCCCTCCCGCCAAGCACCCAGAAGGCGAGGACGGACAGCGAGCCCGCGCCAAGGGCGACTCCTAGCCACAGCCATCGCCGAGTCTCCGGGCTTCGCTCGTCCCCGGTGTCAATTGTCGCTGTCGGTTGCTCCCCGAAACTCGTGTCGACGCCCATTTCGCTCAACCTCACCGCGCTCGACACAGCTCCCTCGGGTCCCACGGCTTCAAAGACGACCTGATAGTCAGCGAGCTTCAACTCTGTGGTCACTCCATAGGTAGCGCCGTCTCGCGGCAGCAACGGGATGACGAACGTCTCCTCACCGGGTATCGAAAAGTGAGCCACCACCGAATCCGCCGAAGTCTCGATCTCGACATGCAGGTCAACGACCATGGATTGATCGGTCGTGGAGACGACAGTTGCCGCTGCGGTTCCGAATCCCGCGCCCAGTTCGACCGCGAGAAGGATCGTTGCGACGCCCCGAATCATCGTTACCAATGCTACCGGTCCTAGCATCGCACGCCGTGCGGTCCGTCCCCGAGCCAGGGAGCAATGTCATCCGATTCGGTAGACGAAGCATTGGCGAGCCTGGATGCTGAGGACACCGCCCTTCAGCAGGGCTCTTGGTCTGCTCATCCGGCGACCAGCCGTCCTCTTCTCTGTGATCGGTACGGCGACGATCCTGTCCCTGGTCGCAGCGATGACGCCCCTATTCATCTCCTCGGCGTCTAGCGCCGCCTTGCTCAGAGAGCTGGAGGGCCGCTGTCCGGCTTCATTCGCCGGAACCACGACCCTCTTTGGGACCCTGGAGGGACGGCACCCGGAGTCAATGACGGAACTGGTCGAGGAGAACCGGGAGATCCTGCGTGATCATGTCCCAACGCACGCCGTCCTGGGCGAAGCCGAGGTCATCTTGCGCGGGACCGTGGTCAATCTCACTACGGGCGACGGTGGGCCACCGCTGACCGGCCGATTCCTGGCCAGAGACAACTTCAGGGATCACATCGTATTGGTGGAGGGGGTGCACGGTCCGGGAGCCTATGTCGACGATGTGCTCGCGGAGCAGCTCGGGGTGGCGCCGGGTGACACCTTCTCGTTCACGGCAGGCTCGGGCACATCGCAAGTCGAAGTCCAGGCGGTGTACGCCGGGCTCTACACCGAAGCAGGCAGCCCGTATTGGTGCAGTGTCCAAGACGTGCTGGAGACCAACGCCATGGGAGACCTGCCCCCGCCGCCCATCCTCGTCGACCCTGATCACTTCGGTGCCGACGCCGATCTGATGAGATCGGTGTATGCCAACTATGGGTCAGCCGCGGGCACTTGGGAGATCCCGGTGGTCCTCGACGGGTTGACGGTGACTCAGGCGCGCGAGGCCGCCGAGGTGCTGGCTGAAATCGATGAGGTGGTCGTCTCCGCCGAATTGACCAGCGACGTCTTCCAGACCAACCCTGGAGTTCACAGCGACTTGACAGTGGTGACTCAGCGGGTTCAAGCCCTCACCGACGCGCTCGCCAGCTCGATCCTCCCCCTCGCCGGGGTGGTGCTCATCGCGGCCATCGCCCTGATCGGTGGAGCCGGCTCCTACTGGGTCGATCGTCGAAACACCGAGCTGCAGTATCTATATGCGATCGGAGCCGGTCCCGGTCAGCTTGCGCTCAAGGCGGGCCTGGAGTTCTTCCCGGCGATGGTCGCCGGGAGCGCCATCGGCTGGGCAGCCGCGAATCTCTCGATCGGATTGGTCGGACCATCGTCCAGCGTCGAACCGGCTTCGCGGCTCACCGCGATCTGGGTGACTGCGGCGGCGACGACACTGGGGATCGTGTCGGTTGCGGTGGTGGTGGGGATCAGGGCTCGCGGGTTGCTCGATCACCGGTCACGTCGCAGAGGGCGTTTCCCGTGGCGGCTGCCGTTACTTCTCGTCGCCGCCGGCGCCGCGGTCTGGGTACGAGCCGGCATCGGTGTCAGCGCCGTCACCATCGAGGAGAACCAATTGGTGGGCTCGGTAGATCCCCTGGTGCTGCTGTTCCCACTCTTCACCTTCCTGGCGGTGGTCCTGATCATCGCCGAAGCCGTGATCAGAGCCTCTCCCCTGCTCAAGAGGCTCGGTGC
>DASWKK010000020.1:0-30029 GCA_036396655.1 Acidimicrobiia bacterium | reverse complement strand
CGAGGCGACATGTGTCGTCTTTCCCGAGACTACGGACGAGGTGTCCGCCGTGGTCAGGATCGCCGAAGCCCATGGTGTCCCGATCGTCGCCCGCGGTGCCGGCACCGGGCTGACCGCCGGGGCGAGCCCGACCGAGGGTGGGATCGTCCTCGTCACAACCGCCATGAACCAGATCGAGATCGACCCGGACAACCGGACGGCATGGGTCGGTTCCGGAGTGATCAATCTCGACCTGACCAAGACGGCCGAGCCCTACGGGCTTCACTTCGCCCCCGACCCCTCTTCGCAGTCGGCTTGCACCATCGGAGGGAATGTCGCCAACAACTCTGGTGGCGCTCACTGTTTGGCGGAGGGGGCGACCACCAGTCACGTCCTCGGTCTCGAGGTGGTCGTAGCCGGGGGAGAAGTCCTCCTCCTTGGGGGTCAGGCGCCGGACCCGCCGGGGCTCGACCTCAAAGGCTTGATTGTCGGCTCCGAAGGAACCCTCGGAGTGGTCACGAAAGCGCTGGTCCGGCTGCTTCCCCTGGAGGCGGACGTGCGGACGCTCCTGCTCGACTTCGATCATCTCCGCGGAGCCACCAAGACCGTCTCTGATGTCATCGCTTCGGGTTTGGTGCCAGCCGCGCTCGAGATCATGGACCAGAAGATGACGATCGCCGTGGAGAATTGGCTCCATGCCGGTCTGCCGACTGAGGCCGCTGCCGTGCTCCTGGCCGAAGTGGTGGGGGATCCCGAGGCGGTCGAGGCGGAAGCCTCTCTCATCGATCGCATCGGACGCGAGAACGGAGCCGGCACCGTTCAGATCGCACGTGACCAGGCTCACAGGGACACTCTCTGGAAAGGGCGGAAGTCCGCCTTTGGCGCCGTTGCCCAGGTCGCGCCCGACTACTACCTGCACGACACCGTGGTTCCCAGGTCGCGTCTTGTCGAGACCATGGAGGAGATCCAGGCCATCGCCGATCGATACCAGCTCGACGTCTACAACGTGTTTCATGCCGGTGACGGCAACCTGCACCCGCTGATGGCCTTCGACGCGTCCCAGCCCGGCATGATGGAGAGAGTCCACCAGGCAGGCGAGGAGATGGTGGCTGCCTGTCTTCGTCGCGGCGGGGCCCTTTCCGGTGAGCATGGCATCGGGCTGGAGAAACGGGACATGATGCGCGCCGGGTTCACCGAGCTCGATCTCGACGCCCAAGCCCGGCTCAAAGAGGTGTTCGACCCCGCTGCGACCTTCAACCCGGCCAAGGTGCTTCCACAGGGATCACGCTGTTTCGACTTCGGGGGGACCAGGCGGGAGATCCCGGACGGAGCTTGGATATGACCGGAGGCGTCGAAGGCGGATCCGATCACCTGGCACCAGCGGACATCGACGCCTTGGCCGCCATCCTTCGCCGGGCGACAGAGAGCTCGTCGGTGGTTCAGGTGGTCGGTGGTGGGACCAGGCAAGGTTATGGCTCGCCAGCACCGCCGGACATCCTGCTGGAAATGGCGGCAATGGCCGATATCGAGACTTGGGATCCCGACGACCTCACCGTGACGGTGGGAGCAGGGATGCCAGTCGCGGAATTGGAGGCCACCCTCGCCACCAGATCCCAGACCGCGGTGCTGCCCGAGGTCCCCGGCGCGTCGACGGTCGGTGGTGTGATAGCCGCGGGCGTCTCGTCACTGCGGCGGGGGCGTCTTCTAGGGACCAGAGAGCGTGTTCTGGAGACGACCCTGGTGACCGGTGACGGTCGGATCGTCCGGGGCGGGGGCCGGGTGGTCAAGAACGTCACCGGATATGACCTGCCTCGCCTGGTGGTAGGCGCCTTCGGTTCGCTCGGGGTCATCGCCAGTGTGTGCCTCAAGCTCTGGTCGACACCACCGGCGTCGGCGACGGTCGAGATCGACGACCTCGAAGCCGCCACCAAGGTGACCCGACCTCTCGCCGTCCTCGAGGAGAACGAGACGAAGCGGGTCTTTCTCTGGGGGACGAGGGAGGAGGTCGTCGCAACCAGCGCCCGCCTCGGTGGTGTCATCAGCGAGGGCCACCAATGGCCGCCGGACCCGGACGGGCCGTTTCGCTGGTCGCTTCGTGTGCCACCGGCCCTGACTTCGGCAGCCATCGTCCTACTCCCGCCCGATTGGCGCTATCTGGCGATTCACCGGGTCGGTGAGGTCAGAGTCGCCTCCGAGGATGCGGCGGAGGCGGCAGGGATCAGGGCCTGGGCCGAGGAGAACGGGGGCTCCTTGGTCGTGGTGAACGCACCTCCTGGTGGGCTCGACGGATTGGATCCTTGGGGAGCGCCCCCACCCGGTCTCGAGATCCAGAGTCGTCTCATTGCCCAATTCGACCCGGGACGGGTCATCAACCCTGGTCGGCTCCCCGGAGGGATCTGATGGGCTGGGTGACCGCCGAGCATCCGACCACCGATGAGCTCGATGCCTGTGTCCAGTGCGGGCTCTGTCTCCCTGTCTGCCCGACCTTTCGGCTGACCGGCAGAGAGACCGCTTCTCCACGTGGCCGTTTGCATGCGATGAAGGCGGTTCATCAGGGCGTTCTCGAAGTCGATCATGTCTTCCAGGGGATCATGGATTTCTGCCTTGGCTGCCGAGCTTGTGAGCCGGTGTGCCCGGGAATGGTCCCGTACGGGCGCGCCCTCGAGGGAACCAGGGCCGAGATCGTTGCCCAGCGACCCACGGCAGCACACCGTTTTCGGGCATTCCTCCTCGGTTCGGTCCTCGGATCTCGCCGGTCGTTGCGCTTCGGGAGCGGAGCCCTCAGCCTGGCCCAGGCCACAAAGATGACGGCGTTGGCCCCCTCTCGGTTGCGGAGACTGGCGCGGGGCCTGCGTGGTCTTCGAGGCCGTCCCGGATCCGTGGTTGGGCATATTGGGGGGTCCGGTGAGTCGGGGACGGTCGCCTTGCTCGCAGGTTGCATTCAGGACCAGTGGTTTCGACCTGTCAATCACGCCGCCATCCGGTTGTTGGAGTTGGCCGGCTATCGAGTCGAGGTTCCCCTCAATCAGACCTGTTGCGGCGCCTTGGCCGCCCACGACGGGAAGGCAGATCAGGCCCGCGCTCTCGCCGCCCGCAATGTCCCCATCCTCTCAGGCTATGACCAGATCGTCGTCACCTCCGCCGGGTGCTCGGCTCATACCCGGGAGTACGGGCACTGGGCCGAGGACGGGGACCTCATCGGCGCAGCGACCGTGGACGTGACCGTTGCAGTCGCCCGGGCCATCGAATCTGGCCTCCTTCCCGTGGTCGAGCACGATTCGGGACAGGTGGCGATCCAGGACCCTTGTCATCTCCGTCACGCCCAGAGGGTGACGGCAGAGCCGCGGGCGATCCTCGTCGCCGGGGGCTACCGGGTGGTTGAGATCGACCCGGCGGGAATGTGCTGTGGCGCGGCCGGCCTGTACACGATGCTCCAACCCAAAGCATCAGACGATCTCGGAAACCAGAAGGCCGACCAGATTCGTTCTACCGGGGTGACCAAGGTCGCCTCGGCAAACCCCGGGTGTGAGATGCAGCTGAGATCGGCCTTGGGGCCGGGCTTTGACATCGCCCACCCCATCGAGTGGTATCTGCAAGCCATCACGGCAGCGGGTCTGATCGGTATGGTCGCCGCCGTGCAGGAGCCGAGATGACGGAAACAGGTGCGCCAGTCGACACCCGGGGGATGCTGAAGCGTTACGGCATCCTGGCTTATGGGGCGTTCGGGACCATGTTCGACGTCGGGCTGATGGTCATCGGCAGCCTTCTCGTCGGCTTGTCGATCTCGGTGGTGTTGGCCGGTTTCGGGCTGGTCAACGTGGTGCAGGACCTATCCACAGCGGCGATGCTGGCTTCGGCTCTGGTGCTTGCGGTGATCGGATTGTTCTGCCTCGGTGTCGCGGCGGAAGGCCCGCTCGGGCGCGGCCGGCGTCTGGTCGGGTTCAACGACCTGGAGATCGGCATCGGCCGGACTCTGGCGGTCCTCGCCGTCGGCCTCCTGGCCCTTCTCGCCTACGGGCTGATCGATGAGCTGCTGTCCGGGCTTCCCGTGCCGGTGATCAAAGGTGCCGACGGAATCCGGGCAGCCGGCATCGCCGGGTTGACGGTGATGCCTTTGATCGGGATTCCACTCTCGGTGCTGGCGCGGTGGTACCCGAATGGGCCTCCGTGGTTGTCACGAATCGACATTCCCATCCTGTTCGTGGTGTGGGCGGTGGCGACCATGGCGATCATGAGCTGATCACACCGCCTTGGAGTAGATCAAGACGGGTTTGACCTCGAATCCTTCTCTTTGCAGAGCCTCCACCGCCCAGGCCGTAGCCGGGCTCATAAGCCGCACGGTGTCAACTGGCTCATCGCGCAGAAGCTCGCGGAGACCCTGGAACAACAGCGGCGCGTCCGTCGGTGTGGTTGCCAGCCAATGAACAAACATCGACTCGTCGGGCTGGCTCGCGATCAACCACCCTGCCGGGCTGTGATACAACGACCGATCATTGACCGCATCCTCCAGGTCTTGGCGTGTCGCTCGTCTCCATTGCCATCCCTTTGCGATCAGCTCGTGGCCTTCGCGGGCCAGGTCACTGAGTGACCAGAACACCCACGCTGCGTCGGCGTCGGCCGATGTTGCTGGCCGGAGACGCTGGCTTGGGACCATCCGACTGCCGGTTGAGGCATCCGAGGTCGCAAAGACCCATCGACTGGTCAACCGGTATCCCGCTGTGACCACCTGCGACCTGGCGGCCTCGTTGTCCTCCTCGATTGCCAGTCGGGCGACCCGCGCCCCCCGATCCTTGGCCCATCGCACGCCGGCGTCGTTCATCGCGGTCGCCATCCCCGACCGCCGATGGTCCGGATGCACCCGGGCGCCGCTCAGAAAGGCCTCGGCAGGTGACAGCAGCTGCGCTCTGGAAAGAGCGACGGGGACATCGTCCTCGTGAACGCACACCATGACGTGTGACTCTTTGTCTTCCAGCCAGGAGGGCAAGACGTCGGGGATGTAGTCGCCCCATGAGAAAGTGTCCTTGGTCCAGGCTGCGATCACGTCGACGTCCTCGGCCCGGGCGGGGCGGATGACGAAGGTCACCGTCACATCCTGTCGGGGACTTCGATGCCGAGGAGATCGAGGAGACGTTCGAGTGTGGCAAGGGTCCAGCCGGCGAGATGTAGCCACGATTTCTGTCGGTCGGAGTCGGTTTCGGAGAGGATGTGACACTCGTCGTAGAAACGGTTGAATTGACCGGCAACCGAGTAGGCATACTCGGCGACGTGGTTGGGTGCCCTAAAGGTGATGGCACGGTCAACGACCTCAGGGACACGTAGCAGCTCCAGCATGAGGTCTCGCTCGACCGGCACCGTTGGCGGGATCGGATCACCCGTTTTCAGTCCTTGCTGAGCGGCCCGTCGCAGGATCGATTTGATCCGAACGGCGGCGTATTGGAGGTAAGGCCCGGTCTTGCCCTCGAAGGAGCTGAACCGTTCTAGGTCGAGGATGTAATCCGATGCCCGGTTGTTGACCAGGTCGCCGAACTTGAGGGCGGCGACTCCGACCATGCTCGCGATCCTGACCCGCTCCTCCTCGGGATAGTCCTCGGCGAGGTGGGCCTCGTCGAGGCGGCGCCGGGCGGCATCGGTCAGCATCTCGATGACGTCGCCGAGTCGGACGACCCCTCCTTCCCGTGTCTTGAACGGCTTTCCGTCCGGCCCGTTCATGGTCCCGAACCAGATGTGCTCGAGACGTGTCTCCGGGCCGGCGATGCCGGCCTTGCGCGCCGTTCGGAAGACCTGGAGGAAATGATCGGCCTGACGGCGGTCGACCACGTAGAGCACCAGGTCGGCCTGGAGCTCCTCGACCCTCATCTGGATCGTGGCCAGGTCGGTGGCGCTGTAGAGGAAGCCGCCCGAGGACGCCTCCAGGATCAGTGGAGGGAGGTCACGCTTGTCCCCGTCCTCGTCCACCCGGACCACCAGGGCGCCTTGTGACTCCTCGGCTACGCCCGATTCACGTAACGAGGCGACGATCGGGCCGATGCGGTCGTGCACGTCCGACTCTCCGTACCAGAGGTCGAAGGTGACTCCAAGGGCAGCGAAATCCCGACGTTGCGAGGCCTCGGAGACGCTTTTCATGTGTCGCCAGAGAGCCAGGTAGCCAGGGTCGCCCTGTTGGAGCCGCACCGTGGCCCGCCGAGCGGTGTCGGCGAACTCCGTGTCGCTGCGGGCTCGCGCGGTTGCCTCGGGGTATATCCGCTCCAGATCATCGAGGATCACCGGAGCAGTCTCGGGGTAGGCGGTGGCCGAGGGGTCGAAGTAGGGGAGATCGGGCTGCTTCTCGGCGATGGCGGTGATGAGCAGACCCATCTGGAACCCCCAGTCGCCGAAATGGGGGTCACGGGTCACCTTGTGCCCGGCGAATGAGAAGAGGCGGGCGAGGCAGTCGCCGATGATGGTGGCCCGGAGATGTCCAACGTGCATCGCCTTGGACACATTGGGACCGGCGTAGTCGACCACCACGTTTTCGGGGGTGTCGGTGACCGGAAACCCCAGATTGGGGTCTGCCGAATCCCGGGCGGCATGACTGGCGAGAGCCTCGTCGGTGAGGTCGATGTTGATAAAACCGGGCCCGGCCACCTCGACCGAGGCGAGGTCAGGATGGTTGGAGAGCTTGACGGCCACCTGCTCGGCTATCTCACGGGGGGGCCGTCCGGTCTGCTTGCCCGCCGCCATCGCCCCGTTGACCTGGAACTGAGCCAGCTCGGGCCGCTGGGAGATCACGGTCTCGCCCAGCTCGAAAGGAAGCCCGAGCTCGGCAAAGACACCACCGGCGATCGAGGAGAGCTGGGTCAGAAGCGACATGGCGATCGAGGTTAGGAGGCTATGTCAGCCTGCGGAGCGGGGGGGCCGACGCCAGCGAACGTAGTGAGCGCGTCGAGGGGGCGAACCCCCCTCGACCTCGCTTCGCTCGGACGGTCCCCCCTTCGGAAAAGGGGGGACAAACCCTGCGGAGCGGGGGGACCGACGCCAGCGAACGTAGTGAGCGCGTCAAGGGAGGGAACCCCCCTCGCCCTTCGCTGAAGGGGGGACAACAGCTGTTTCAGTACTTGGCCAGCTCCTGGGCGTGACGCACGATGCCCTCCGGGGTGGGGTAGAGCTGGGATTCCAGTGACCCGGCGTAGGGCATGATCGGCACATCGGGGAGGGCGTAGCGGCGGACAGGTGCGTCCAGCCATTCGAAGGTCTTCTCGGCGATCTGGGCCGCCAGCTCGGCGCCGTACCCCATGAACTCGTTGTCCTCGTGAACGATCAGGGCGCGCGAAGTCTTCTTGACCGATTGCTCGATGGTCGGCCAGTCGAGCGGCTTCAGGCTGCGAAGATCGATCACCTCCGGGCTGAAACCCAGGTCCTCGAGCACGGGGACCGCCTCCATGGCGAAGTGAGCCATGGCTCCGTAGACGAGGATGGTGAGATCGGACCCTTGATGGCGGACCGCGGCGCGGCCCAGGGGAACCTGAAAGTCCCCATCGGGGTAAGGCCCTTTGCCGAGCCGGTACAGCTTCTTGGGCTCCAGGAAGATGACGGGGTCGGGGTCCTCCACCGCCGCGAACAGAAGGCCTTTGACGTCGGCCGGCGTGGAGGGGATTACCACCTTGAGGCCGGGCACGTGTGTGTAGAAGGCTTCGATCGACTGCGAGTGATAGAGGGCGCCGTGAATCCCCGCCCCATACGGCGTGCGGACCACCATCGGAACGCTCCACTTGCCGTCCGACCGGTAATGGATGCGGGCTGCCTCGGAAACCAATTGGTCGAAGGCCGGGTGGATGTAGTCGGCGAATTGGATCTCGGGGATCGGCTTGAAACCCGCCGCCGCCATCCCGATCGCCACCCCGATGATGGAGGACTCGGCGATTGGCGCGTTGAAGCAACGCTCGGGGCCGAACCGCTCGGTCAAGTCCTGGGTCGCCTTGAACACTCCACCCTTGCGCCTGGCGACGTCCTGGCCGAACACCACCGTGTCGGGAAACGCCTCCAGGACGTCATGGAGAGCCTTGTTGATGGCGGTGATCAGATTGACGGTCTCCCCGGTCGGCGCCGGTTCCGGCTCGCTGGCGGCAGTTCCCGGCTCGATCACCCGTGCGTAGACCCTGGTTGTGGGCTCGTCAGGGTCGGGAGCGGCCTCGGCCTGCTCAACTGCCCGGGCCAGGACCTCGACAACCTCGGAGTCGAGTCGATCCTCCTCCGCCTCGGTGAGCAGGCGATGCTCGATCAGATACTGACGCACCCGGGCAACAGGATCGCGCTTGCGCCAGGTCTCGACCTCCTCCCGACTGCGGTAGAGGCTGTCGTTGTCGTCGGAGGTGTGCGCGTAGTAGCGATAGGTCTCGGCCTCGATCAAGGTCGGGCCGTCGCCGGCCCGCGCCCTTGCCACCGCCTCCCTCATCACCTGGAAGACGCGAAGGGTGCGATTGCCGTCGACCTCTACCCCGGGGAAACCGTAGCTGTTAGCCCGGGCGGCCAGACTTCCGGCTACCTCTTCATCGCTGGGCACCGAGATGGCGTAATTGTTGTTCTCGATGACGAAGATGATCGGCAGCTGTCTGATGCCGGCCCAGTTCATCGCCTCGTGCCAGTCTCCCTCCGAGGTCGACCCTTCTCCTCCGTAGACCACGACTACTGCATCGTCGCCCTTGGTCATGATCGCCTGAGCGATACCGACCGCGTGGGGGTACTGGGTGCCGATCACCGAGGATTGGGTGAGGACCCGGCGTTCACGATCGGACCAGTGCCCCGGAAGCTGGCGGCCTCCCGACATCGGATCGGTCTTCTTGGCAAACGCGCCGAGGAAGATCTCCACCGGGTCGAATCCCCAGGCCAGGGCCACTCCCATGTCCCGGTAATACGGCAAGACCCAGTCCTTTTCCTTGTCCAGGGCGAACGCCGATGCCACCTGTACGGCCTCGTGGCCCGAGGAGCCGACGACAAAGGGGGCCCTGCCCTGACGTTGCAGGGCGAACATGCGATCGTCGATCCTCCGAGCGGTCAGCATCAGGCGGTACATCTCGACCACCTGAGCGTCTGTCAGGTCCAGGTCTCGGTGGTGGAGGTTCTTGTCGAAGTCGATCGCCATGAATACGCCTATCAGTTCCGATCGTCACCGCTACGGCGAAATCTCCGCAGGTCGCCGATGTCCTTGATTCGATTGTCGGCCACCCGCATCGCCGCCTGGTTGGGGGTTATTCCTTCCCGGTTCGACATCTCCAGGATGGTTTTGGTTGCGGCGAATATCCCGTCCACGCGATGCATGGCCCGCATCTTCGAGTATCCGAGCAGCTCGTCGTACACGTTGATCAACCCTCCTGCGTTGACCACGAAGTCGGGGGCATACAAGATGCCCCGCTGCGCGATGCGCTCCGCGTCCTCGTCGGTGGCCAGTTGATTATTGGCGCTGCCGACGATGGCCCTACAGCTCAGCTCGGGGATAGTTAGCTCGTTGAGCCCGGCGCCTCTCGCGCAGGGGGAGAAGAAGTCGCAGTCCACAGCATGAATGTCCTCCGCCGCGACGCTCTTGACACCGTAGGTCTCCACCGCTGAGGTGATCGCCGATTCGTCGGCATCGGAGACGATCACTTCTGCCCGCGCCTCGACCAGCAACTGGACGAAGGCCGAGCCGACCTTGCCAACCCCCTGTACCGCAAAACGTCGTCCCGCCAGATCGGTGTCCCCCCAGAGAAGCTCGGCGACGGCCCTGGCAGCAATGAACAGGCCACGGGCGGTGATTGGTGACGGGTCTCCGGAGCCACCCTCGGCGACCGAGTTACCGAGTGCCCAACGGGTCTCGCGCCGGATGACATCCATATCGGTCGTGGTCGTTCCCATGTCTTCGGCGGTTATGTATCGGCCTTGCAGGGAGTCGACGATCCGCCCATAGGCGCGGAGAAGACGTTCGCTCTTGTCGGTCCTGGGATCACCGATGATGACGGCCTTGCCGCCGCCGAGATCGAGCCCGGCGGCAGCCGCCTTGTAGGTCATCCCCTTGGAGAGCCGGAGCACGTCTTCAAGAGCCTCGGCCTCGGATTCGTACGGAAAAAACCGAGTCCCGCCGAGGGCGGGACCGAGAGCCGTGGAGTGGATGGCAATGATGGTCTTGAGACCGGATACCTTGTCATATCCGTAGAGGGTTTGCTCGTGTCCTTCGCGGGCTACCTCGTCGAAGACGACCAAGGCGTGACCTCCTTCGTTAGGCCCATCTCGCTCCCACGCGGATACTAACCCTGCTACCCAGGGACCGGCAGGGGTGACCTTTCGCCTGGCCTCTGCCAGGATGGTGGGGTGACCAAGACGGCCTACCTCAGGGTCTACTCACCGGAAGTGTCCGAGTCTGGTGATCCGGTGCCGGGGTTTGTCCGGGCCTACGGCCTGCTCTCGGAGGGGGAGGAGGAGGGCGACTGGGTCGCCGATTGGAACGGAACACGCATGGTGTGTCCCCGCAATCTGCGTCTGAGAGTCCTCGAGTCGACGATCGCCTTCGCCAACGCCTTCCGGGGACTGGGATCAGGATTGATTCCCGAGGTGGCTGCTCGGGCGGCTGATCGTGAGCTTCGCCAGTATCGCCGTGAGCACCCATCCCATCGCTCACATGTCCTCACCTCGGCCTGGCATGTCCCGGTGCGCTGGTTCACCGCCTTCCAGCCAGAAGACAAGGAGGTCTACGAGGTGAACGGCTCGCCCCGGCTCCGATTGAGAGTCGACGTGGCGGTGGGCAAGAAGCGTGTTGAGCATGCAATCGGGGTCTTGAGAGGTCTCGAAGTCTTTCAGGGGCCGGCCGAGGAGTTGGCCCAGCTTCTCGACTGGATCGAGGACTTCCCACCGGGCTCGATGCTCGAGCTCGACTACGCCGACGTTTCCGAGCTGTTCGACCCCCAGGACCTGGTGTTCGACGATTCGGTCGAGCTGGTTCGGCGATCCGTTGAGGCCCTGGCTGACGGCGACATGATGGCGGCCGGGGAGAGCTACGGCCGGGTGGTATCTCGCTGGGCCCCCGCCTTTTCGGTCACCTTCAGCAACTGAGTCGCCGGCCGGGGCACCTTTCTCGTCCCTGGAGCGTGACCATGTTGGAGGTGGTGGCCTGGCGGCGGGACAGATCGCAGACTCTGGGAATAAAGAACCGGCGTCCCCGTTTCTATCTTGTGAACGGACGCACAAGGTTGCTTCTGCTTCCGGAATCTTGCGTTGGCCAGTGGAGCGTTCCGCGTCCCTGCGGATCCTTCTCCTCCTCTCCGTCTCCACTGGCCTCGCAATCCTCGAAAAAGGGAGATCGGACCTATCCACTTCTGGCGCGGAAACGTGAACCCACAGGTCAAGCTCTCCGCGCCAAAACGGGTGGTCCGACCGCCTAAACGGGTAGGTCGACGGCCTATCTTTGAGCTATGCCCTGGATAGAAACATTCCACGAGGACGACTGGGAGGGAGACCTGGCTCCTCTCAAGGACGAAGTCACAGATCCAGCTACGGGTCGGGTCGACTGGATCATGAGAATCCACTCCCTCGACGCGGGCAGCCTCAATGCACACAACGTCCTCTACCGGCAAGCGATGAGGGGCACGGCCACCCTGCGCAAGGTGGAGCGGGAGATGATTGCCCTGGTGGTGTCAGGGGTGAATCAGTGCCACTACTGAGTGACTCATCACCGGCGCGGTCTGCGTCGACTGCTCCGGGACGATGATCTGGCCACCCGCATCGAGGATGACTTCGAGAAGGCCGGCCTCTCCGAGAAACGCCTCGCGATGCTTCGCTACTCGGTCAAGCTGACCCGGGAACCGGCCGAAGTCACCGACTCGGACATCCAAGGTCTTCGAGATGTCGGCTTCACCGACACCGACATCCTGCACATGGTCGAAGTGGTGTCGTACTACGCCTATGCCAACCGGATGGCCGACGGTCTCGGCCTGCCACTCGAGGACTGGATCGACGACGAATGAGCGGTTTCGGGGATCTTCACCTTGATTGTTGGATTCCAGCCTCTACCATCGCACTCACATGACATGCCACAGCACACGCCCGGTCTGCGCTTGTACTTGTGCGGCCGCGCCGTGTGGGTAGTCATGTATTGACCAATCTCTGAGCTGAGACACCAACCCGCACCGCCATCGGATGCGGGTTTTTCTTTTGCCCGGGACCCCCAAAGGAGATGAGATGACAACACAATTCACCACACCCGTCGCCCCGAGCCGGGTCGACGCCGAACTCGACACTTCGGGTTTGCTTTGCCCCCTCCCCGTCTACCAAGCCGGACTGGCACTGGGTCAGCTGACCAAAGGCCAGGTACTGCGGTTGGTGACTACCGACCCCGGCTCACTCGAGGACATACCGGCCCTGGCCCGGCAGTTGGGTGACACGTTGCTCGACGCGCAGCGCCATGAGCACCATCAGGTCTTCTTGATCGAGAAGGGAGATCGGCTGTGACTGACACGCGCACCAGGGTCGAGTCAGACCTGGAGGGCGCCGAGCGGCGACGTCGCATCGCCCTCGTCGCATCCAAGGGAACCCTCGACCAGGCCTACCCGCCGTTGATCCTGGCCACTACCGCGGCGAGTCTCGGCTGGGAGGCCGGGGTCTATTTCACCTTCTACGGTCTCGACATCCTCCACGTCGACAGACTGGAGAAGCTCAAGGTCGCCTCACTGGCCAACCCGGCCGGCCCGATCCAGCTTCCCAACCTGCTCGGTGCCCTTCCCGGAGCCACCGCAGCCGCGACCAAGATCATGAAGAAGTGGATGGACGACGCCCGGATGCCGACCGTTCCCGAGTTCATCGAGATGTCCCAGGGCCTCGGTGTCCGCTTCTTTGCCTGCTCCACCACCATGGGAGTCATGGGCGTCGAGGAGGGCGATCTGATCAAAGGTTGTGAGATAGCAGGTGCTGCTGCCTTCCTCGACTACGCCGCAGATGCCGACGTGCAGCTCTTCGTCTGAGAACAGGTCGGGGTAGGGCACGTGATCACAATGTGGCTCGTGGCCCAACGGCGCGGGCCAGGATCGGCCCTGCGCTGGCCATGAGTAGAACGTAACCGGCCGCGATCGGCGCCAGCTCCCCGGCGACTCCGGCGGTGATCCCGAGCCCAGCGATGACGATCGAGAACTCGCCGCGCGCGAGCAGCGCGGTTGCACTTCGTATCCGGCCTCGGGGCCCGATACCGACCCGGCGGGTCGCCCACCATCCGGTGCCCGCTTTGGTCGCCCCGGTGACCAGGGCCAGCACCACAACGGTGCCGGCGACTGCCGGGAGAGTGCTCGGGTCGATGGAGAGCCCGAAGAAGATGAAGAAGACCCCGGCGAAGAGATCCCGGAGCGGAGCCAGGAGGGCTCGAGCCCGATCGGCAGGCTCGCCGGACACCCCGATCCCGACCAGGAAGGCTCCCACAGCCGCCGAAACGTGAAGCTGCTCGGCAATCCCGGCAACTATCAGGGTGACCCCAAACACAGTCAGCAGATTCACTTCGTCCGAGCCGGAGAAAGCGATCCGGCTGAGGCGTTCGCCGTGTCGAGATGCCACGGAGATGATGATCACTACTGCGGTGAGGGCGGCGAAGACCGATCCAAGTGTCCCGGTCACCGTCCCCCCTAACGCGAGAGCACCGAGTACCGGGAGGATGACGGCCATGGCCAGGTCTTCGAAGACGAGGATCGAGAGGATGATCGGGGTCTCACGGTTTCCCGTCCACCCGAGATCGTCGAGCAGCTTGGCCACGACCCCCGATGACGAGATATAGGTGACACCACCGAGGAAGAGCGAGCCAATAGGACCGAACCCGATGATCAGTCCAGCCAGATAGCCGGGTGTGAAACTGGCGAACAGATCGACGAACCCGGCTCGGGCCGTTGTCCTGAGGCCCTTGACCAGCTCGTCGCCGGTGTACTCCAGTCCGAGCATGAACAGCAACAAGACGACGCCGATTTGGGCCCCGGCATCGATGAACTCATCGGAGGTGACGACAGGCAGGATTCCTCCTTGCCCGAAGGCGAGCCCACCGAGGAGGTAGAGGGGAATTGGGGAGATACCCAGCCATCGGGCGAGACGTGCCAGCAGGGCGAGGACAAAGACAATGCCGCCGATCTCGAGGAGGAGGCGGGCGGTCTCGCTCAACTCAGTCGTCGGCGAGAATCGACTTGACGGCGTCGATTCCGTGGGCCGTGCCCACTACAACGATTATGTCATCGGCTTTGAGCGCGAATTCGGGGCCCGGTGCCGGAAAGGGGTCCTCGCCGCGGATGACCGCTACCACGGAGACTCCGGTCCGGGTGCGAATCCGGGCATCGCCGATCGTCCTTCCTGCATATGGCGAGTTGGGATTGATCGGGAGCCAATCCATCGCCAACCCTTCCACTTGCTGCAGTTGCGATATCTCTTCGATCACCGGTGAGACGCCGAGAACGTCGGCCAGGGTGTGGACGTCGTCATCGTCGAGGTCGAGCACCAGCCGCGCCGTGTCGGGATCGTCGGGGGGGCAGATGAAGATCTCACGTCTTCCGCCGCGGTGGTGGACCACGCCGACTCGTTCCCCCTGACGTGTGATGAAGTCGAATCTGACGCCAACGCCTGGGAGTTTTGTTTCCTCGATCCTGGACATTCCTGGGGCCTCCTCGATTCGGGGCATCCTGGCACAGAATCCGAGCACGGCGGTAGTCGCCGTCGACTTCAGCGGCGGTTACTCAGCTCAGGGACCGCCGACGAGGCTTGGGGCCGGCTCGGTCGCGACGGGCAGTGTCAGCTCGAAGCGGGTCCATCCCTCGCGACGTCGGTAGACCAGGTCACCACCCATGAGCCGGGCCAGTTGACGGGCGACAGCAAGACCCAGGCCGACTGAATCGGGTCTGGTGTCCTCGGTCTGTGATCGGTAGTAGGGATCGAAGATGTGATCGGCGTCCATCCCGGTCACTCCGGCGCCATTGTCGCTGACCACCAACAACGCTTGATCATCGAGTGTCGAGACATTCACAAGCACCCGTTCACCCCCGTACCTGTGGGCATTGGTCAAGAGGTTGCGGACGATCTGTCGCGTCCGAATGGTGTCGGCCCAGGCGCGGACCGTTTCACCTTCCACGGACACCTCGGTCCCATCGCGGAGCGACTCGACGATCGAGCGAACCTGCTCGTGGAGATCGATGACGGCGGGTTTCACTGTGAGATTGCCCGAGGAGGCGCGCTCGGCAGTGAGCAGGTCTTCGACGAGATGGGCCACCTCGATGCTCTGACTCGATATCAAGGCGACGATCTCCATGATCTCGTCTCGGGTGAAGTCATCGAGACCGTCGGCGAGCTCCCCGGCGAAGCCGACCACAGCCGAGAGCGGGGTCCGCAGCTCGTGGCTGACCGTGGCGATGAAGCGGTCTTTCGACTCGGCCAGCTCTGCGAGGCCTTCCCGGGCTTGATCGCGTTCCCAGTAGGCGGCAACCATTTCGGCCGCCCGCATCAACGCGTCGACCTCCACGTCTGTCCACTCGTCCTCTCTATGGAAGTCGGTGTATCCCAAGGTCCCCACCCATTGGTCCCGAATCATGATGGGGGCCATCAGCTCAGAGATGATGCCCTCGGCCTCATACCGGGCCCGAATCGGCATCGCGAGCTGTGAGACCTGGACCCGAGCCGGGCGGCCACTCCCGAGAAGGTCGACGATTTCGGGGAGCTGGCTGTAGTCGCCCTCGCCGAACGTATCCGGCCCGTCGGGGGCGTTCTTGCCGGTCGCTTCGGCCACGATCTCCCAGGTGAATGTCCCATCGCGGTGCACCCGGTTGACGTCGACGTAGGCGTAGTCCGCTTCGGTGGCGTCGAGCAGAGCCTCCAGGGCCGCGGAAAGTGGTGCCTCATCCCGGCCGATGAGCAATGCCTGAGAACAGGTGGACAGGGCCTCCTGGATCCGGGCTCGGTTGGCCTCGACCCGTGAGGCTTCTCCCAGATTCTGGATCAGCCGCCAGGTGATCCAGGCCACCAGCATTTGGCCCGGGATCCCGATCAGCAGCTTGCCGGCTGCCTGATTGACCTTCTGGCTCTCGACGATGACGGTGATCACCGTGTACAAGGCGATCAGAGATGATGCCAGGATCAGCGGGCCGATTCTCTGTTCGAGACGTGTGGTGACATACACCACCAATGAAAGAATCAGCAGGGCGAGGGTGCTGCCCGTGTCGAACCCGGATGTGCTTGTCGCCTCGACCAGGCTGAGGGTGGCGAAAGCGACCGCCGTAATGAAGGTGAGACCTTCCGTCCGGCGGTCTGTCAGCAGCTTGTAGGCCGCCAACAGACCGAGGATTCCGTAGGCGGCCGCTCTCGTTGCGGCGATCTGACTCCCCGAATCCCAAGCAATCAGCTCGGCGACAACCCCGAACGAGGCGCCGATGACCGCGGTGACCAGGACAACGGTCCGAAATCGCGTGTTGCTGACGGGACTGACAGGATCGGAGGTGGAACCTTGCATTGAATTTCCTTATCGACACGTCGGCCGGAGGGGTTGACCAGGGATAGCGACTCGGCGGTATCTATCGCCCGGTTGACCGGTCAAGCTCCCCGATAGGCCACACAATCGATCTCAACGGCCGCACCAAGGGCCAGATCCGCCCCGCCGACTGTGATCCTGGCTGGCGGTGTGTCACCGAATTCTGCGATGTATGCCTCGTTCATCTCCGGGAAAGAACCTATGTCGTGGAGGTACACATTCGCCTTGACCACATGCCGCAAATCGAGTCCGCTTGCGCTCAGGATCCGGCTGATGTTCTTGATGGCCTGGGTGGTCTCTGGCCCGGTGCCACCCTCGACGAGATCCATGGTGTCTCCAACCGTTCCCAGAGTCCCCGAGACGTAAACGAAGTCTCCAGCTTCGACTGCGTGGCTGAACGAGGGGAGGCGCGCCAAACCCTCAGCAATGACCTTCTCCATGCTCGGATCTCCTGACCAAATAGAGTCGTCGTATGGAGGCAAAGCTAGTGGCAACAAATGGTTGACGAGCGACCGACCGGTTGGGGCGGCGACCCGGTGGAGCCACCGAGCCTCGACGAAGTGAGATCGGCCGCCGCCCGAATAGCCGGCATCGCGGTGAGGACCCCGCTGGTCGGCTTGAAGTCTCACGGTGAGAGCCCGGACATCTTCCTCAAACCCGAAGTACTGCAACCAGTCGGGTCGTTCAAGATCCGTGGCGTGGGCAACTGGGCGCTCAATTTGGGCCAGGAAGAGTCGACGCGGGGGATCGCCACCACCAGCGCCGGAAACACTGCTCTGGCGCTGGGCCATATGGGCCGGGTTCTCGGAGTGCCGACCCGTTCCCATGTCCCGGACTCCCTCCACGGGTCGAAGCGAGCAGCGATCGAGGCGTACGGGGTGGAGCTGGCCTATCTCCCGATGACCGACCTCATGAAGTACATGTTCGAGGAACGGTGGCGCCAGGAGCCCTTCGCCTACCTCAACCCGTGGGGGGACCCGCTGATGATCGCCGGGCACGGCACCATCGGTCTCGAAATCCACGACGACTTGCCCGATCTGGCCTCGGTCTTCGTGCCGGTAGGGGGTGGTGCCCTCATCGCCGGGGTGGCTTCGGTCCTCAAGAGCCTCAAGCCATCGGTTCGTGTCTACGCGGTTCAGGCGAAGGTGAACTCGGCTCTGGCCGCCGCGTTCGAGGCGCGTGGACCGAAGTGGATCGAATGGCAGGACACCATCGTCGAGGGTGCGTCGACACCGGTGATCACCGACGAGATGTATCCGATGCTGAGGAGATTGGTCGACGAGTTGGTGCTGGTCTCCGAAGAAGAGGTCATGGGCGCGATGCGCCACCTCGCCTGGCAGAGCAAGCTGGTGACCGAAGGCGCCGGGGCCGCCGCGCTAGCCGCGGCGTTGGCCACGCCGAGGGAAGAGCGTGGGCCCAGCGTGTGCATCGTCAGCGGAGGAAGTGTCGACCATGCCTTGTTCGCCCGGGTGATCGGGCAGGTAGACCCGTAGCGGGTCATCGGTACTCTTGACCTCAGATGTTGCGTCGCGTCTCCGTCGCCCTGGTGATTCTGCTCTTGTCGGCCGCCTGCACCGTCGACGGCACCACGACTACCCCGACTACCGAGTTGGCAGCGGAGCCAACCGAAGTTGCCGGGCTCCCGGGTCGGCTGGTCGTGCTCGACAGCGAAGGCAACGTCGTCACCATCGCTCCCGACGGCACCAATCCTTCACCGATCACCGGGGACGCAGGCGAAACCGCCCGGTATTCACAGCCGTCCTGGTCGCCTCAGTCCGATCGAGTCGCTTGGGCTGAGATCACCGAGACCGGGTTCGGGGTCGGTCTCAGCGACCCAGATGGCCAGGATCCGAAGACCATCACAATGAGCGCACCGCCGTTCTACCTCTACTGGGCACCGGATGGCGAGGCGATCGGAGTCCTCCACAACGGGCCTCAAGGCGATATCGAGTTCGAGATGATCGACGTCGCCGCCGCCACGACATCGATACTGGCCAGTGGCACGCCGTTCTACTTCTCTTGGAGCCCGGAAAGCGACCGGGTGGTCGTCCACGTCAAACAGACGATCTTTGGCATCATCGACCTGGAGGGGGCCCCAACAGATCTCGGAGCAACTGGTGAGACCTATCAATCGCCGCACTGGACCCCCTCGGGGATCTTTCATCTGGGCGTCGATGGTCTCGAGGTCAAGGACCCATCAGGTGAGGCTCGAGTCCTGGCCACAGCCACGGGGTCGATCGCATTGGTGGCCAACCACCAGGGCACCCGGGTGGCAGTGCAGTCATTCGTGAGCGAAGACGACGGCGGGATCAGCGTCGCCCTGTCCCAGACACCGGCGCTGCCGACGAACGCAGTCGCCGTGGTCGACGTAGTGACCGGAGAAGTGAGCGAAGTCACCTCCAGCCCTTCCATAGGGTTCTTCTGGAGTCCCGACGGCGAGTCGTTGTTGGTTCTCGAACCGACCGGGGATGGGGTGGAGACCGAGGTCCTGGTCTGGAACGATGGGACCACGAGGAGTCTCTCGACCATCACACCCGAGGCCGGCTTTGTCAATGAGGTTCTGCAGTTCTTCGACCAGTACTCCCAGTCCCTCCAGTTGTGGTCGCCCGACTCGTCGGCTGTCGTCTTGGTCGGTGCAATCGAGAGCCAGCCCGGGATATGGGTTCAAGATGTCGAATCGGGCAGTCCGGTCAAGGTCTTCGACGGGAGCTGGGCCGTTTGGTCCAACGGGTGACTCGTCCGAGGTCAGATGGCCGCAAGGACCAGATCGAACGCCTCCGGCGGCATCACCCTGCTGAAATACCAATCCTCGGCCTCGCTCCAGCGGTCATTCCATTCCGTCCGGAAGTCCTCCCCCTCCCGTAACACCAGCCGGTCCCGGCGCAGGTCGGGGGGAGCCTCAAAGAGGACACGGAAATCGAGGAGATCGGCCAACTCCGGCCGGGCGCTGTAGACGCCTTCAAGGAGAACGATTGACGTCGGTTGACACGTGGTCGGCGTCTCGGCCAACCGGTCGTTGTCGGCGTGCCAGTCGTACGGATGCCAGAACGCGGGTTTGCCGGCGGAGAGAGCCTCGAGCACCGGTCGCTGACGTCTCCAATCGATGCAGTGGGCGACCTTTTGAGCCGGGGTCATGGCATCCCACTCGGCAGCGGTGCCACCCGAGTAGAAGTCGTCACCGTCGATCACGGCGGCTCCGGTGTCGGCGGCGACCTGGGATGCCAGTGTGGACTTGCCGACCGCGCTTCGTCCGTCGAGGCCAACCAGCAACGGTGTGGATCGTTTGACAGCCAGCTTCGCCAGCATGGCATCGAGTTGTGTCGCCGGAACCGACATGAGCCGACCTGCTCTTCGTGGCGTGAATCGGCCCCAGTATCGCCGTCCCCGCGATCATGGTTTGCCCGGTGCGACGTCTGGGGAAGCCGACCACGGTCTGATTAATCGGACCGAAACGGCTCTGAAACACTCCAGAAACGTAGAGATGAAACTGTTCCGCCGTTACGACTTGAGGAGGAAGCCGTGGAGTCCGGTGATATCGCCTGGGTTCTGACCAGTTCTGCCCTGGTCTTGTTCATGACGCCGGGATTGGCCCTCTTCTATGGCGGCATGGTCCGTTCGCGAAACGTGCTCAACATGCTGCTGATGAGCTTCTTCACCATCTCGATCGTGACGGTGGTGTGGATAGTGGTTGGGTACAGCCTGTCCTTCGCCGACGGCGTCCCGTTGATCGGCAACCTCGACTATCTGTTCCTACGCAACGTGTCCTCGGGTGAGGACCTGCTCAATGTCATGTTCCAGATGACCTTCGCCATCATCACACCCGCCCTCATCTCGGGAGCAGTCGCCGAGCGGATGAAGTTCTCGGCGTGGGTCTTGTTCGTGACATTGTGGGCCGTGATCGTGTACCCGATCGTGGCGCACTGGGCGTGGAACGGCTGGCTCACCGATCTTGGTGTACTCGATTTCGCCGGTGGCCTGGTGGTGCACATCAACGCCGGGATCGCCGCTCTGGCCTTGGTGATCCTGCTCAGGCCACGACGCGGGTTCGGTCAGGAGGCGATCCGCCCCCACTCGTTGCCGCTGACCTTGATCGGCACCGGGATCCTTTGGCTCGGCTGGTTCGGTTTCAATGCCGGCTCGGCATTCGGGGCCAACGATGTGGCGATCAACGCCATCGTCACCACTCAGATCGGAGCTGCTCTCGGAGCCTTGGGGTGGGTCGCCGCCGAATGGAGGAAGACCGGGGCGCCGACCACGCTCGGTGCCGCCTCCGGGGCTGTGGCCGGCCTCGTGGCGATCACGCCGGCCGCGGGGTTCGTAGGACCGCAGTCGGCGATCGTGTTCGGTCTCGCCGCCGGCGCCCTCTGTTATCTGGCGGTGTCACTGAAGTACCGGTTCAATTACGACGACTCACTCGATGTGGTCGGCGTCCATCTCGTGGGAGGGATCGTCGGCTCGGTCCTGCTCGGAGTGTTCTCGCAGGTCTCGGTGAACGAGGGCGGCGCCGACGGGCTCCTGTATGGGGGCGCGGCTCTGTTGGGCAAACAGGTGCTGGCGGTAGTGGCGGTCATGGTGTTCACCTTCGTGGCAACATGGATCATCGCCAAGATCGTCGACGCAACAGTCGGTCTGCGTGTCGAGGAGCGCGTCGAGCTCGAAGGTTTGGACATCTCCTTGCACGAAGAGCGCGCCTACGTCACCGATAGCCGTTGAGAGGGCCGGAACAATGAAGCTGATCATCGCCTACATAAAGCCCTTCAAACTGGAAGATGTGAAGACCGCGCTGACCGGTGTCGGTGTCAGCGGGATGACCACCTCTGACGTCGAGGGGTTCGGTCGCCAGTCGGGGCAAACCGAGGTCTACCGCGGCGCAGAATACGAAGTCGAGTTCGTGCCCAAGGTGAGAGTCGAGGTGCTGGTGCCGGACGAGCTGGCGGACATAGCCGTCGAGACCATTGAACGTGCGGCTCACACCGGGGAGATCGGCGATGGCAAGATCGCGGTGCTTCCGGTCGAAGCCGCGGTCCGCATCCGGACCGGAGAGCGCGGGCCAGACGCAGTCTGACCTTCCTGCCCGGCGACGCGGGAGTCCGGCGTGAACCCGTTGGACGGTTTCCTGGCGACTCGTGATCGGCTGCGGATCGAAGCCGTCGGCAATGGGGGGTTGGACACGTGCCTGGTTCTGACCGACGCCCTCGACGACGCAGTCGACCAGCTGTTCCGCGAGGTCGCCGGGGATTGGGCGGTGGTTGCATTAGGCAGCTACGGGCGGAAAGAGCTGTGTCTGTGGTCCGACGTCGATGTCATGTTGCTCCACGCCGGGGGAGACACGGATCGTCTGGTGAAGGCGGTCCTCTATCCGCTGTGGGATGCGAATCTCAAGGTAGGCCACTCGGTGCGAACTGTGCGCGAATGCGGCGTCGCGGGCAGGGACCGGATCGACTCGATGACCTCGTTGCTGTCGGCTCGTCTCGTTGCCGGCGACCCGACGTTGCTGGTCGACCTGGAGAAGGAGTTGGCCAGCGTGGTGGCGGGACGCCCGCTGGCGCCCCACCTTGCCGTTATCGAACGTGAGCGACGCAAGACAGAGCCCTATCCGGTGATGGCAGCCAACGTGAAGTCGGGTAGAGGGGGACTCAGGACATACCAGGCCTTGGGTTGGGAGAGACGACGGGCCCAATTGTTGGGCCGGGGTTGGGACGATGAGACGGTCGATGAGCGGGCGGCCCGGTCTACTTTGCTGGCGGTGCGAAACGGGTTGCACGCCTCCGGGGGGAGAGCTTTCGACGTCTATGACTTCGATGTTCGAGAACCGGTTGCCCGCTGGCTGGGCAACGATGTGGCGACAGTGAGCCGGGACCTGTGTCGAGCGCTGCAGTTGGGCGATCGGCTAGCTGAGAACCGGTGGCCGGACTTGTTGGAGTCCGAGGATCCCGTGGCACGACTCGGGCGACGGGTGCTGGGCAAAGTGGGTCGGCGGCGGGAAGGGGGAGCGCCAGGTGAGGCAGTCGGCCCGCTTGCGGCAGCTGCTGCCCTTGCTACCGGCCCGGTCGGGGCCATGGCCGACGTGTCGGCGCGAGCCACACTGGACCGCCCCTCCCAGGGCCGGTGGACGGATCCTGATCGACGGGCCTTCTTGCAGCTCATTGCAGCCGGGGAGCGGGGCCGGGTGGTCTTTGGCTGGTTGGAGGAGATCGGGTGGGCGCACCGGGAGTTCCCCGAGTGGGTGGCGATCTCGGCCAGACCGCAGTTGGCGGCATTCCACGAGCACCCGGTCGACGCCCACTTGTGGAGGACAACCGATGAGATGGTCCGACTGATGGGCGAGCCTGATGCGATCGGCACCCAGATACCCACCGATCTCGACCCGGCCCAAGATTGCCTACTCCTGTCGGCCTTCCTTCACGACATCGGCAAGGGTGCCGGTGGCGATCACTCCGAGCAAGGCGCCGAGGTGGCGGCAGGATTCCTCGAGCGCGCCGGCTTCTCCCCGGCCACCGTGGAGCTCGTCGTCCCGGCTGTTCGCCATCACCTGCTGTTGGCGAGAACGGCATTGAGACGTGACATCGCGAGTCCCGACGTGATCGACGAGGTGGCCCGGACAGTCGGCGAGTTGGCGATTCTTCAGATCCTCTATCTGCTGACAATCGCCGATTCCAAGGCGACCGGCCGAACCATGTGGTCGGACTGGAAGGAGACGCTGCTCCGCCAGCTCTACTTGCGGGTGGCGGCCCGGCTCGAGGATGGAACGGAAGTGTCAGTGGTACGGGCCGAGGATGTGGCCGGGCTCTCCCAGGGAAGGCTCACGGTCGAAATCGTGGACGAGCATCTCTCGGCCCTGCCCCCCGACTATGCCCTGGTCACTGACGCGGGAGAAGTCGTATGGCACCTCGAAGTGATCTCGGGTCTCGTCGATGAGACCGTTCTCTCGGTGGGCGAATCGGGAGAGCGGGTGTTGGTCGTGGGGCACGACCGAAGAGGATTTCTGCTCTCGGTGTGCCGGGCCTTGGCCGCCAATGGGATCGGGGTGCACGACGCTCGACTCTTCACCCGCGCCGACGGGGTTGTCATCGACGTCTTCGAAGTGCGAGACGATCGCAGTGGTGATCCGGTGGACACCGAGCGTTGGCCGCGAGTCGAGGAGACCCTGGCCGGACTGGAGTCAAATGGGAGCGCCGTGCTCGAGCGGGTCCGCCAGCGGGCAGCCGCCTATGACAGCCGGCGGCAGTCGCCGGTGACGGTGCGCCCCCGTCCCGAGCTGCCCCATTTGAACACCGTTCTCGAGGTCCGAGCCACCGACAGGGTGGGTCTGTTGGTCGACGTGGTCGAGGCGCTGTATGCGGAGGGTCTAGACCTTCATCTGGCCAGGATCGACACCAGGGCCGATCAAGCCATCGACGTACTACATGTCAGTCGGTCGGGGTTGCCGATCCGCGACGAGGTGGAGTTGACGGACCTCTGCCGACGTCTCGAGGGGCGGATCGTGGGCAGGCCCTCCGGGTAGATCGACGTTCTCAGTGATCGTGTAACTGTCCCCTGTCGGCGTCACGGGCATCTGGTGATGCCCGTCATCTCAGTCTGAGCGAGCGGCTCATGGAGGTCGCGCCAAGTCCCGTCACTTTGGGTCTTGACACTCCCACCGTCCGACGCGTATAGTAGTCAATCATGCGGTTGATAAAAGAGATAGTTGATTAATGATCGTTGATCCGACCGCCGACGACCGACTCGACCGGGCGTTCGCAGCCCTGTCCGACCCGGTGCGACGGCGGATCATCGCCCGCCTCAGCCGGGGCCAGGCCACGGTCAACGAGCTGGCCGAGCCGTTCGAGATCACTAAACAGGCGGTCTCGAAGCACATCCAGGTGTTGGAACAGGCGGAACTGGTCACACGCACCCGTGACGCCCAGCGCCGACCAGTTCACCTGAACGCGGCCCGCTTGGAGGCGATGACCGCCTGGATCGACAGGTACCGGCTGGTGCACGAACAGCAGTTCCGGCGTCTCGACGCCGTGCTCGAAACCATCGACGGCGCCGACGGCGGTGCCACCCGAGGAAAGGAAGAGAAATGACCAATGCACTCAATGTCACCGTCCCTGAGGGCCTGCCCTTCATCGAATTCGACCGTGAGTTCGACGCTCCGGTCGAGGCGGTGTTCCGGGCCCACAAGGAGCCCGATCTGGTCAAGCAATGGCTCGGCCCTGCTGGCTACGACATGGACATCGACAGCTACGACTTCAGAACCGGCGGGCGCTTTCGATTCGTCCAACGCAACAACGAGGGCGAGGAATACGCATTCAACGGCGTCTACCACGTGGTCCGTGACAACGAGTTCGCCATTCAAACCTTCGAGTTCGAGGGATTCCCCGATGTGGTGAGCATCGAGAGCCTGACCTTCGAGGACCTCGGAGATGGGCGCAGTCGGGTGCGTGGCCACGCCACCTATCCGTCAATGGAGGCACGGGACGGCATGGTCTCGAGTGGTATGGAATCGGGAATGTCGGAGGGCTACGAGCGCCTCGACAAGGTCCTGACTTCGCTCTGACCCAAATCTCCAAGGAGCACATCATGGATTGGACTCTCGAGGTCGTGCTGCTCCCGGTTAGCGACATCGACAAGTCGGTGGCCTTCTACCGGGATCAGGTCGGGTTCGATCTCGACCACGACACCAGAACCGAGCAGATGCACGTGGTGCAGTTGACTCCACCTGGCTCTGGTTGCTCGATCGTTCTCGGCGACCTTCCCGCCCACGGGGAGATGGCGCCAGGCTCGATGAGGGGACTGCAGCTGGTGGTAGCCGACGCCGCCCTTGCCCGACAGGAGCTCCTCGATCGAGGAGTCGAGGCGAGCGAGATCATCGTCTTCGACGAGCGTGACGGTGGAAGTCTTTTTGGTTTCAGTGATCCCGACGGGAACACCTGGTCGGTGCAACAGATCAAGGCCCGAGGGGACAAGCCGCTTATCCCGATGGAGGCGAGAGGTCGTTTCGGCGACGGCATGGAGCTCTGACATCCAAGGATTCGCGTCAGCCGCAGCAATCGCCGGCATGGGATGACGGTCGCCGAGATGGGATACTCACTGGGTGTCCGCATATCGCCCCATCGCCGTCCTGTTCGATGCCGGAGGCACACTCATCCTCCAAGACCCGGAGGAGATGAGCGCCCGTCTCGGCAGGCCGATCGACGCCATGGCCGCCCACCGCGCCCACTACGTGGCCATGGCCGAGTTCTCGGATCGACGTCTCCAAGGCCACGCTCTCGACTGGGACTGGTGGCTGGAGCGCTACTTTGGCCTGCTCGGCGTAGCCGACCCGCATCTCGCCGGGGAGCGGATCGCCCATGGTTACGGGTTGTGGAATCACTCTCTCGATGGAGTGGCCGAGGCGATAGAAGCCATGCTTCGGAGTGGGATCCGGGTGGCGGTGATGTCCAACTCGGACGGATCGGTAACCGAGTCATTGGCTCGTGCCGGCCTGGCCCACCTGTTCGAGTTCGTGATCGACTCCCACGACGTCGGCGTGTCGAAGCCAGACCCGCGGATCTTCGAGGCTGCGTTGCAGCGAATGGGAGTAGACCCATCCCAAGCCTGGTACGTCGGGGACTCGGTGTTCCACGACGTCAACGGTGCCTTGGCCGCGTCGATGGCCAAAGCTGTGTTGGTCGATCCTTACGACCTCGCGCCCGACCACTTGGTGAAGGTGCGCTCGGTGACCGAGTTGGTCTTCTGACCGAGCTCCCAAACCCGGGTCTCAGATCTCGATGTGCCCCTCGATCGATGTCTCGGCATCCCCGCCGACCCACACCGCCTGGGTGTCCTGTGAGATGTGAACTCGACCCCTCCGGCCCATCCGGGCACCCTGGGCGACGATGTAGGGGGCAGTGGCCCGACCGGTCGATATGAGCCATTGTGCCAGGGACGCGTTGAGGCTGCCTGTCACCGGGTCCTCGCGCGCCGCTCCGTGTTCGTCGCTGAATATGGCCCGCACCTCGAAGGCGCACTCCGAGCCTTGGGGATAGGGCCCGACGAGCCCGATGTCCAGGCTGGATGAACCGGCGTGACGGGAGAAGTCGGGCTCGACCTCCATGACTACATCTGTGCTCGGGAGAAGAAGACCGACCCACCCTGGGCCGTTGTCGACCCACTGCGAGTCGACTATTGAGGCTTCGTCGAGGCCGAGGACATCGGCCAGTTCCTCGACGAAGACCGGGTCCACCGGGCCCGAGCGAATCACAGGCGGTGCGGCGAATGCGAGCCGGCTTCGGTCCCTCCTGATCGGTATGAGCCCCGCCCCACACTCCTGGACGATCGTGTCTTCTCGAGCCGGCTCACCTCCGGCTCTGAGCCAAGCATGACACGAGCCGAGTGTGGGATGACCAGCGAAGGGGAGCTCACCGGCCAGAGTGAAGATTCGGACCCGATAGTCAGCCTCGGGCGTGGTCGGGGGGAGGAGAAAGGTCGATTCCGAGAGATTGGCCCACCGTGTGAAGCGCAGCATCTCTTCGGTTGACAACCCGTCGGCATCGAGTACCACCGCCAGGGGGTTTCCCGAGAAGGGACCCGACCCGAACACGTCCACCTGCTGGAACCTGCGTCGCATCCCGGCAACCTATCGCCTACCGGCCGGACGCGGCGCTGCTTTCGGAGTTCACACGAGCCCTTATCCGGTATTAACACCCTGGCGGGTAGCGTCAGACCCATGTCGAATCTGCACGCGGTATGGATGGGTGGACGTGGATTCCGTCCTTGGGACTATGGCGTCGGTCTCCGTCTGATGGCCGTCCTCATGTTCTGTGCTTTCCTTGCTCTGTTGATCGTTGGCGTCGTCCTCTTGTGGCAGCGCAACGCTCGCAGCGGTCCCGGATCGAGACCCGATGAAGCCCTCGCCACCTTGCGCATGCGTTATGCCAGGGGTGAGATGACCCGAGAAGAGTTCCTCCAGGCCAATGCCGATCTGGGCGACGGGGAACCGGCCCCACCCGAATAGTCCAATCCCTACAACCGCTGGCAAAGGCATGGATGTGACCAATGGCACCGGTGGGGCAGGTGTTGGTCTGAGACGGGCCCGGTCTCCCGGGCCCGTCTCAGACCGTCACTCGTAGGCGATAGCTCGGAGAACATCCATCCTGGCGGCCTTGCGGGCCGGGCCCAGCGAGGCGATCAGACCGGCCAGCGCCGCGGCCACCAGTCCGATGGCCAGTTGGCCCCAGGGGATGGCGAAACTGCCAAGCCCGCTGTCACCCAGAGATGTGACAACACCGAACCCGATGCCAACCCCGATGAGAAGCCCCAGCAGGGCGCCGAACACCGCGGTGATGACGGCCTCCCAGCGGATGGTCTGTCTCACCTGACGGCGGGACATGCCTACGGCCCGAAGCAGCCCGATCTCCCGGGTCCGCTCCACGATGGAGAGAGTGAGAGTGTTGGCGATGCCCAGCAGCGCGATGACCAGCGCCAGGCCGAGCAGACCGGAGAAGAGGGCGACGAGTTGGTCGACCTGGGCCTCGGCATCGGCGATCTGGTCCGATTTGGTGTTGATGTCGACATTGGGGAACCCCGCCATCGCCGTCTCCGCCGCAGCGAGACCCTCGTCCAGGCTCACTCCGTCGGCAAGACGGGCAAACGAGATCGCAATCAGATCGTCACTGATCAGCTCGACGAACACCTCTTCGGATATGACAAAGGCGGCGAAGGTCTGGTCGATGAAGGTCCCGACGATCTCGGTGGTCACGTTGTCGCCACCGGAGTAGTCGATGGAGATGACGTCGCCGACAGACCAACCTCGGGTCTCGAGAACGTCCTCGTGAACCATCAGCCCGTCGCCGAGATCTGAGATGTCGATGGAGGCTCCAAGGTCGTAGACCCGGGACACCGTTTGGGGCTCCACCCCGACCACGCCGATCTCCTCGCCTTCGATCTCGAAGGTGCCCATGCTCACCGCTGACACCACCGAGAACTCGGGACGCTCCGCGAGGCGCTCCACCGCCGCCGGGCTGACACCCACGGTGATGTTGGTGGAGGCGAAAGCCAGGTCGGCCGGGAAAGAGCTCTCCAGAGTTTCGGCGACCGAGGCTTTGATCGAAGCGGCGAATATCGAGGTGAAGACCACCAGGGCCACTCCGATCATCAACGCCGAAGCTGTCGAAGCGGTGCGCCGGGGCTGTCGCGCCGTGTTCTCCCGGGCCAGTGTCCCGGTGATTCCCCGGATCGGGGCGGAGAGAATCCGTGCCACCGGGACAGCCACCAGCGGCGCCAGGGTGGACATCCCCAAGAACAGACTCAGGGCGCCTCCCACCACCAGGGCAGCCGAAGCGTCGTTCCCCACGAGCAACCCCGCGGTCATCGCCACCGCCCCGCCGCCGGCCAGGCTGGCACCCACCAGCGCCCGGGTTCGCAGCGACTTGGGTGATGTGCGGGCATGGGCATCCGACATGGCGGCCACCGGTGGAATAGACGAGGCTCGCCTCGCCGGCAGCAAAGCAGCCAGGACTGTCACGGTGATCCCGACGACCATCGACACGGCGATGGTGCGGGGCGCCACGGTGAGCGGACCGTCGGGAATGCTCAAACCGGCGGTGTCCATCCCCGTCTTGATCAGCTCCGCCACCCCGATGCCGGCGAGGACGCCGACCGCGGAGGCGACCACTGCAACAATGAGAGCCTCGACCAGCACCAGGCGGGTCACCTGGGATCCGGTGGCTCCAACTGCCCTGAGAAGAGCCAGCTCGCGAACCCGCTGGGCCACTGTGATGCGGAAGGTGTTCTGGATGACGAACGCCCCCACGAACACGGCGATCCCGGCGAAGGCGAGCAGCGCGGTCTCCAGGAATCCCAGCCCCTCGGTGAACTGGTCGAACTGCTCCCGGGTCTGCTGGTCGCCGGTGACCACCTCGGCGCGGTCAGGGACGATGGCGGACAGACGGGCAATCAGTGCCTCCGGCTCGACGCCTTCGGCGGCCACCACGTCGACCACGCTCAGCCTTCCTTCGAGGTCGAATAGCTCCTGCGCCTCGGCGAGGGTGAACGAGGTGAGGGTGGCCCCCGCCAGGTTGTCCTCGGTGCCGAAGTTTGCCAGGCCGACGATGGTGTAGGTGTCGACACCCGCGATGGTCTGTATGTCGACCCGGTCTCCCACGGACAACCCTTCGTTCTTCGCGGTGGCCACGTCGATGGTTACCTCGCCGGCACGCTGTGGAGCACGCCCGTTCTCACTGAAGATGGCCATTGGGTTGAGTTCGGGCTCGTCGACCCAAGAGAAGCCGAGGGTGGGTGGTCCCTGACCCCCCAAGGGCTCACCGTTGGCGTTGATGATCTGGGCGAACCCGGCCACCGACCCGGCAGCCGACTCCACGCCTTCGACAGCTTCGATCTCCCCGAGGATGTCCTCGTCGAGGCCGCCTTGACCGGGCCCGAGAACCTCCTGGTCGGGACGGATGGTGGCATCCACCCCTGCATAGACATCGTCGAACAGCGTCTGGAAGCGTGCCCCGATGGTGTCGGTGAAGACAAAGGAACCGGCCACGAAGGCCACACCCAGCGCGATCGATGCCGCGGTGAGCAGGAGACGCAGTCGGTT
>DASWKK010000019.1:0-16565 GCA_036396655.1 Acidimicrobiia bacterium | reverse complement strand
TGACCGGTGGTGAACTTGCCCCCGTCTACATCGATCTCCCAGATCGACCCCTTCGAGCAGTAGAAGCGTGAAGACAGGCTCAGACCGGCCCACATCATGCGATTGATCAGTGCCGGTATCAAATCGCCATGGGAGCAGACGACCGCGTTGGTGCCGACCATGGCGTCCACGAGGGCATAGGCGGCGTCGAGGTCGCCTTCCTCGGCAAGAGCGTCGGAAATCTCGATCCGGGCCCCGGTCAGGGTGGAAATGGGCTCCGCCGTCTGCAGGCAGCGGTCATAAGGGCTGCTGACGATCCTCTCGATCCCGGCATGCTCCAGTGCCCGGGCGATGGTCTCCGCCTGCCGTCGGCCTTTTCTGGTGAGTGGCCGCTGGAGGTCAGAGCCTTTCCACTTCGACCGGTCACCGGCCGTGGTGTGGCGCAGCAGACGCAGGGTCCCGGTCTGCGCCAGTTTCTTGAGGTCGGTCTCCTGGACCAGGTTTTGCTCGTGGTCGTAGTCGAGCAGAGCAACCGCCTTGCGTCGAGAAAGCCATTTGATGGCGTCGGTCTCGTTGTTCTTCTTGAATCCAGGGCTGTTGGGGAGCGGCTTCATCGCATACCAGCTGACTTCCTTGACGCCTCCCGAAACGCGATACCTGGTGGCTCCAAGCGGGGCGACTATCCGGCAGTGGTATCCGGTCTCTTCGAGGACCTCCCGAATCGCTGTCTGTTCGGGAGTCTCCCCGGTGTCCGCTTTGCCCTTGGGAAGAGACCAGTCGTCGTACCGAGGGCGATGGGCGACCAGGACCCGGAGGTTGCCCTTCGCCGTGTTGCGAAAGACGACACCTCCGGCGGCTCGGATGAGTCGTGTCACGTCGGGGAGCTTAGGGCGTGGAGTACCCATGTCATTTCATGCCAGGGAGCGACATCGTCACTCCGAATGACTGTCCCTGGGGGCCGGGCTCCTGCTCGCCATGATCCACTCGATGCCGTCATCTACGGTGTCAGCCCAGAAGATGTCAGCTTCGATCGCCCCCACCTCCTCGATGAGCGCCTGACCGACGATCCTCCACCTGGGTCCCACCGCAACAGCAGGGAATGGTTTTCCACCGGCCCGACGCACGATGTGGTTGGTGTTCCAGGAGATGAGCAGCTCGGCAGCGGTCCCGATTGATCCCGGCAGTGCAAGAGTCGCGGTCGAGCGTTGCATCATGCGGTCGATCCGGTCGGCCAGGCTCGAAGCTTCGATCACCTCGTGCACGTAGGGGTTGGCTCCCGATCGACTGCGGAAGAGCGCTGGAGCGATGACTCCCACCACGTGACCGCCCGCTTCGGCCGCGCCCTGGGACACGGCCTCCATGATTCCCCCGTAACCGCCGGTGATGACGTCGAACCCGGCGCGTGCCAGCCGTTCGCCGGCCCGTAAAGCATCCAACCAATCGGTCGTGGCCGGCTCGGTCGAGGACGACCCGAATACCGCAACCGTTGGCCGCCGTTTCAAGCGCCCAGAGTCTCCTCGATGCCTGCGGTGATGCGGTCGACGTCGATGAGGGCGTGCTTCTCGATGGCGAATTGGGGCCACGGGACGTCGAAGCCGGTCACGCGGACGATCGGCCCCTGGAGGTGGTACATCGCCTTCTCGGCGACGACTGCGGCCACCTCGGCGGCCACACCGGCCGAGCCCTGAGGCTCCTGGACGAGCAGGAGCCTGCCCGTCTTCGCCACCGAGTCGAGCACCGTTTCCCGGTCCCAAGGGAACAAAGTGCGCAGGTCGATGACCTCGACGGAAGCATCGGCTCGGTCGGCGGCCTCGAGGGCGACAGGAACCAGTCCACCGTAGGTGACCAGGGTGAGATCATTGCCCTCCCGTCTCACCCGCGCCCGCCCGATGGGCAGGGTGTAGTGCTCGAGCGGGACGTCTTCGCGACCCGCCCGGTAGAGGACCTTGGGCTCGAGAAAGATGATCGGGTCGTGACCGGTCAAGGCTGAGGCGAGAAGCCCTTTGGCCTCGATCGGTGTCGACGGGCAGACAACGACCAAGCCCGGAGCGTGGACGAAGTATGCCTCGGGAGAGTCGCAGTGGTGCTCGTGGGCGCCGATGCCGGCGCCATTGGGAAATCGGACCACCACCGGCACACTCGAAGTGCCTCGGGTTCGGAAACGGAAGCGACCCAGATGGCTGACGATCTGATCGAAAGCGGGATAGACGAATCCGTCGAACTGGATCTCGGCCACCGGTCTCGCCCCGGCCAGGGCCATGCCGATCGAGGTGCCGACGATGCCTGACTCGTTGAGCGGGGTGTCGATGACCCGGTCCTCGCCGTATTTGGCCTGGAGGCCCTCGGTCACCCGGAAGACTCCGCCGGTGAGACCGACATCCTCCCCCAGCACGATCACACCGGGATCTCGTCCCATAGCCTCGTCCAGCGCAGCGTTCAACGCCTCGGCCATCGTCATCGACTGGGTCGGCCCGGCGGGAACCGAGTCCCGCCCGACGAGCCAGGTCTCATCGGGGTCGAACCGGGTTGGCTCTTCCCCGTGCGACTCCTGCATCGCGTGTAGTTGGTCGATTACGTGGGTCGGGATCCGGTTGAATCCGTGTCGGATCACATCGTCCCGGCCCGGCACCGGGAGAGCCTCGATCTCGGCGATCGCCGCAGCCACCCGATCCGATGTCTCCATCGCTACCTTCTCCTCGACCTCGGCATCCCACTCTCCCCGGCTCTCGAGAAAGCGACGGAGTCTCTCGATCGGGTCACGTTTGCGCCAGCTGTCCTCCTCGGCGCGAGTTCGGTAGAGCGTCGGGTCGTCAGCGGTGGCGTGGGGGCCGTAGCGGTAGGTCATGGCCTCGATGAGCGTCGGTCCTCTGCCCTCGCGTGCCCGGGCGACCGACAGTCTCGTGGCGAGATACACGGCGATGGGGTCCATACCGTCGACCCGCAGGCCCTCGAATCCGTAAGCCTGCGCCTTTTGGGCGATGGTCTCGGCTGCCGTCTGTTTCTGGTAGGGAACGGAGATGGCGTAGAGGTTGTTGGCGCAAATGAAGACGGTTGGCGTCTTCCAGACGCCGGCGAAGTTCATTCCCGAGTGAAAGTCGCCCTCGGAGGTGGCGCCGTCCCCGAAGTAGACCGCGGTCACCGTGCTCTCACCTCTCAGCTTTGTCATGTAGGAATAGCCCACGGCATGAGGCAATTGGGTGGCGATGGGAACCGCCACGATCCCGGTGCGGTATTTCTCGATGTCCCAACGGGCGTTGGGCAGACCCTTCCAATATGCGAGGAGAACCTCGATCGGAAGCCCCCGGGTCACCTGGACTCCGTGCTCGCGATACGAGGGGAAGACAAAGTCGTCGACTTCGAGGGCGAGGGCCGAGCCGATCTGAACCGCCTCCTGGCCCTCGAGCATGGCATAGGTGCCAATGCGACCCTGACGTTGGAGCGCGAGCATGCGTCGATCGAGCTCTCGCGACAGCACCATATTGCGGTACATCTGTTGATAGAGCTCGGGGTCGAGCCCTGGGTCGTCGCCGACCAGACGACCTTTTCGATCGATTACCTGGAGCGACTTCTTCTTCGAATTGAACTCATGCTCGCTCGGGATCAGCGCCTCCAATCCCCGGCCGAGACCTGTCCTTCGTGCTGTCACCAAATCTCCTTGGACGTGAGGAGAGGTCACACCCGGTGAACGACCCAACCCTACGGATCTGACCGGCCCTGCCGCCTCCCAAAACCTTCGAATCGAAGTGTGGCATAGTTTTGCCCATGCCCCGGTTTCGGTCGGACATTGCAGCAATCGGCCCATATGTCCCCGGGCGGTCGATCGAGCAGGTCGCGGCCGAGATCGGCATGTCACCCGACGAGATCGTCAAGCTCGCCTCCAACGAGAGCCCCGATGGGCCCTTTCCCGGTGTGGTCGAGGCGGCGGCGCGTGTCCTGGCCGGCTCCAACCGGTACCCGGACAACGACAACCGAGAATTGGCTTCGGCCCTTTCTAACTTCCTCCAAATCCCGATCGAGAATCTCTGGTTCGGGAACGGGAGCGTGTCATTGTTGCGGGACATAGCGATGGCCGTGGGAGGGCCGGGGACCAGCTCTGTCTACGGCTGGCCCTCCTTTGTCATGTATCGGATCGTTTCCCGATGGGCCATGAGTGAGCCGATCGAGGTTCCTCTTGCCGCTCATGTCCACGACCTGGACGCCATGGCAGAGGCGATCCGCCCCGACACCACCGTCGTGTATCTGTGCAATCCCAACAATCCGACCGGCACCATCGTCAGCTCCGACGCCCTGGACCGGTTCATCGAATCGGTGCCCGAGTCGGTCCTCGTCGTCATCGACGAGGCCTATCACGACTACGTGACCGACGACTCGTATGCGACGGCGATCGGGCACGCAGTCCGACGCTCGAACATTGTGGTCCTGAGGACATTCTCCAAGGTATTCGCGCTTGCCTCCCATCGCGTGGGTTATGCAGTCGCCGCCGCGGAGACGATCACGGAGATGCGGAAGGCCCAGGCGCCGTTCGGAGTCACCGAAGTCGGCCAAGCCGCTGCGGTGGCCTCACTCGGCAACCGCGCTGAGTTGGATCGAAGAGTGCGGTCGAATTCAGCTGCCCGCCATCATGTGCTCGGAGCTCTTGCCGAGAGGGCGCTGGCGCATACGCAAAGCCATGCCAATTTCGTCTATCTCGAGCTTGGTTTCCCTGCCACGGAATCGTGTGCCCGGTTGGCCGACAAGGGAGTGATCGCACGGCCGATGTCAGGCGGCTGGCTTCGAGTCACGATCGGGAACGAGCAGGAGAATCAGCGGTTCCTCGGGGCTCTCGACGATGTTTTGTCGGAGCGTTGACGCCGATTTGGGTTTGGGGGCCCGGGCGAGCCAGCATACGCCGTAAATCCCGTCGGCCCGCCCAGGAGAAATCGTGAAGTCAATCGTCTCTGCTCTCGCGACCATTGCTCGTCGCGCTCCGTGGGCGGTCATCATCGTCGCCCTGGCTCTAACCGGCTATTTCGGGTTCCTGTCCGGCCAGATGGAAATCGCGACCGGCAACGAGGGCTTCGCTCCCGAAGCACCCGAGATCGAAGCCAGTGAGCGGATCTCCGAGTTGTTCGGTGACGCCACCGCCGAGACTGCGACCCAGGTGGTTCTTCGCGCCCAGGGCGGGGACGTGATCACCGCCGAGGGCTTGAGGGTGGCCATGGCCGCCGTGGAGACGATCCGTGCCTCGGAAGTCGGCGGGCTCATCGCCGACAGGCAAGATCGCCCCGGGATCTTCCACTACCTGAGCGGCGTCGAGCAGGCGGCGGCAGCGCAGGGCATCCCACCGGAGGAGCTCACCGACGAGCAGGTGAAGGAGCTCTATCTCGGGTCGATCAGCAGCGAGGGGGAGTCTGCCCCTCCGCCGGAGCAGGTCTCCTTCCTCGCCCGGCTCGTTTCCCAGGACCTCGATCGGCAGGCGGCGACCGCGGAGGCCGGCATGGTCCTGGTCTTCATCAATCCGCCCGATGGCGACACCGACGAGTCGTTCAACGCCCAGGTCGAGGCCGAGACGGCCATGGCCGAAGACCTCGCTGATATCGACTCCGAGCTCGAGATCCTCCCGTTCTCGTTCTCGTTGCTCGTGACCGGCACTGACGACTTCACCCAAGAGGTGGGGCAGCTATTCGCTCTGGCCTTTGCAGTGATCCTGGTGATTCTCCTCTTCGTCTACTGGATCAAGCCCCGGGAGGGCAGTTGGTTCGGCTCGATCCGTAGGACCGTCGCCGACACGCTGTTGACCCTGCTCACCATCGTGATGGCCATCGGCTGGATGCAGGGCATTGGTGTGTTGCTGGAACGGATAGGGGTGATCGACGCCTTCTCTGCCCCCACCCAGATCGTCCCCATTCTCCTGATCGGCCTCGGAGTCGACTATGGAATCCACCTCAACTCCCGTTATCGGGAGGAGGTGGGTGGCGGTCTGACGGTTGAGGGTGCCATGACCGGCGCGGTCCACACGGTTGGCATCGCTCTGGTCCTGGCCACCCTGACGACCACCATCGGTTTCCTGACCAATGTCTTCAACCCGGTGCCGGCCCTGAAGGACTTCGGGATCCTCTCCGCGGTCGGCATCATCGCTGCCTTCCTCCTCATGCTCGTGTTTCTCCCTGCGGTTCGAATCGTGGCCGATCGAAGGGCCGAGCGGAGAGGCAACCTGCCGGTGGCCACTCTTCAGGGGCATGGAGATCGTGTCCTGCCGCGGGCTATGGAGAAGCTGGCTGTGCTTGCTGAGCACTTCGCCGTACCCACGCTCGTTCTGGCTCTGCTCCTCGGTGGCCTCGGCTACTACGGATTCACCCAACTGGAGACACGATTCTCCTTCACCGACTTCCTCCCTGCCGACTCACCCTATGTCCTGACCCTCGAGGTCCTCGAGGCCGACTTTGGGGGAGGGCTGGGGGAGACGACCCAGGTCCTGGTTGAGGCGTCAGAAGGCGGGCCTATCGATGGCGCCCTTCACAATGCTCTCGTTGACTCCAACGCCGAACTGGTCGACATTCCCGGGGTTGACACCATCGACACCGCCCAGGGCGCCTTTGCCAACGCCGCGTCGCCGATCGCCCTCCTCGGCCAGCTGCTCTCTGCCGGCCCTGAGGCCACACCGCCAAGCCTGCTCGCCGCAGTTCAGGAAGCCGAGGTTGGGCCGGACCTCAAGGTGGCCGAGTCGGCCGACGTGACCGCCCTCTATCAGGCTGTGCTGGAAGCAGTTCCCGAACAGGCAGCCGGTTTGATTCACATCGACGACGGCAGCCTCGACGCGGTGCTGTGGAACATCACCACCACCGCCGGCGAGACCGTCGGTGAGCTGAGAGCCGGCCTCGACGGAGCCCTTCAGCCGATTCGGGACTCCGGCGCCTCAGCCATCGCCGTGTCCCAGAACATCATCGGAGATGTAGTGATCACATCTCTCACCCAGTCACAGAGCGCATCGCTCTTCATAACGATCGCAGTGGCGGCACTGGTCCTGGTGATCAGCTTCGCGGTCGAGAGTCGCCGCTGGTTCCTGGGGATCATCACCATCGCCCCTGTCGGCCTCGTGGTTCTCTGGACGTACGGGCTGATGTTTGCCACCGGAATACCTTTTGGCCCGGTGACGGCCACGTTGGCCGCCCTCGCCATCGGGATCGGCGTTCCGTTCACCATTCACATCGCTCGTCGTTTTCTGGGTGATCGACGTGAGTATCACGATGCAGACGTGGCGATGAGGTCGACCATGCGCCATACCGGTGGGGCGTTGGCCGGGTCCGCCTTCACCACGATGGCCGGCTTCGGCGTGCTGATCACCTCGAGCCTGGTGCCCTTCCGGCAGATGGGTCAGGTGACGGTGTACGCGATCGGACTCGCCCTCATCGCAGCGGTGGTCGTCCTGCCTTCGATGCTGACCCTTTGGGATCGCTATCACCAGAAGCGCGGAGACGAGCCTGCGGTCGAGACACGAGAAGCAACTAGAGCCTGACCCGCGAAACGACCACAATGCTCCCTGGGCGGGGGCTGGCCCCCTTCGACATTGTGGAAGGCTCTGAACTCGAATGGATCTTCATCGCATCGGTCACGAGGCGGCACGTCTGTTGCCGTTGGCGCAAAGCGTGCTCGAGAGGTATCCGTTTCGCGTCAGGGAAGTGACGCATCTGGCGACGCACTCGAACGTGATGTATCGAGTGGTGACGGGGGAGGGCTACCAATACGTGTTGCGGGTGGGCAGCCCGCAGTCCAACTCCAGGTCGAACATCGAGTACGAAGTCGCTTGGCTATCCGCTCTCAATCGGGAGACCGAGCTCGAAGTGGTCGCGCCCATCGCCACCGCTTACGGCAAACTCATCGTCGATGGCACCGATCCCGAGTCGGGTAAGCCCCGGTCCTGCGTCCTCTTCTCCTGGGTCCCAGGAGCACCTTTGGCGGACGGGGCCGGTTCCTTCGGGTACCGGTTGCTGGGGCGGATGAGCGCCGCCCTGCAGCAACACGGGCGAGAGTGGCAGCCGCCCAATCCCGATGGCATGCGTCGTTGGGACCGGGTGTTCTATTACGACGAGGCCCACGATCCGGTGATCATCCACGACTCGAGATTCGATCACCTCTTCGACTCGTTCCGGCGCAAGACGATGCATCAGGCCACTGAGATCGCAGAGAAGGTGATCAAGGAGGAGTGGGCAACCGGTCTCGCCCATGTCGTCCACGGTGACCTCCACGAGTGGAACGTGCATCTGTCCCGGTCCCGTCTCCACGCCTTTGACTTCGAGGACGTGATGATCGCGACTCCGGCTCAGGACGTGTCGGTCTGTCTCTACTCCTCCCGGACCACCCCGAGGAAGGATGAGATACGCACCGCCTTTCGGCAAGGGTTCGAGGAGATAGCGCCGTGGCCCATTCAAAGTGACGAGCAGCTGGATGGGCTGCATGCCGCCCGTCAGGTTCTGTTGATGAACTACGCCGCGCGCACCCTGCCCATGGGAGAGGCCGAGGACTACCTGACACAGGTAACGCCATGGCTGAGGCGCTACGTCGATAATTACGCCTGAGCTGTGCAGTTTCCCGATCGAAGCGTCGCCGGGGTGATGCTGGGGCGGGCAGTCGCCGGGCAGGGTCCCCTCCACCCGATGGTGGCTGCGCTTCCCCGCGGTGGTGTCCCCGTAGGATTCGAGGTCGCCCGCGCCCTCGGGTGTGATCTCGATGTCCTCATGGTGCGCAAGGTGGGAGTTCCGTTCCATCCCGAGCTGGCCATGGGAGCCGTGGCCGAGGGTGACGTGGTGATCAGAAACCAAGGGATAATCAACTCCGTCGGGCTCGATGACGCCTCATTCGCGGCCGCGGCTCAAACGGAGAAGGCCGAGTTGAGCCGGCGACTCGATCGATATCGGGCGGGGACGCCGGCCCTCGACCCACGCGGTCGGACCGTGATCGTGGTGGACGACGGTCTCGCCACCGGATCGACTGCCCTGGCGGCCATAGAGGTGAGCAGGGTGAGGGGGGCTTCACAAGTCTGGCTCGCGGCGCCGGTGGCACCTCCCGAAGTCATGCCCGCTGTGGAAGAAGCAGCGGACCGGGTCATCGTGCTCCACCAGCCAAAGCGGTTCATCGCGGTCGGCGCCTGGTACCGCGACTTCTCCCAAACCTCGGACACGGAAGTGGGGGAACTGCTCCGGCAATCGAGGAGTGGGCAGTAACCCGAATAGCGACCCAAGCAATTGAGCGCGACAGGCCACTAGGTTTTCCGCCACCCGGATCTCAGGAGACCGTTCATGCCATCATTGGAGAGGTTCTGCAGCATCACTGCCGAGATGGGAATGCGGGTCATCGGCGACACGCCGGCCGGGATGCGAATCGACTTCCCGTTCGAGGGGACAGCCACAGGGCCCCATTGGGAGGGGGAACGTGCAGTCAAGGGGATTGACTACGTCACGGTGCGAAGCGACGGCAACATGGATCTCGACATCCACGCCTCGATCGGCGACAAGAGGGACACCGTTGCGTATCGGGGGCTGGGGGTTTCCATCGCCAACCCGGATCGGTCGGCGGATCCCAAGGAGCTTCTGACGTTCCAGACCGGGAACGAAGACCTGGCCTGGCTGAACAATGAGATTGGCGTGGCCTTCGGGCATGGCGGGGCGGGCAAGCTGTCAGTCGAGGTCTACCTGGTCAAGCCATAGTCGACCCTGGTCCGGGTCTGTCCTCGGTGAGGTGTTGGACCACGATCTCTCCGACATCACCCAGCTCCCTCAGCTGGTCTCGGGTCAGGAGATCGATCATGTGCCTCCGTACCCCGGATAAGTGGGTCGGTGTCGCCTCGGCGATGGCCCTCAGGCCTGCTTTCGTCAACACAACCCAGGCACCGCGAGCGTCTCCTTCTGCTCGTTCTCTGGCGACCATCCCGCGTTCCTCCATGCGAGTGATCTGGTGGGAGAGTCGACTTTGTGACCAACGGATGTGCTCGGCCAGCGCGGTCAAACGCCAGCGTCGACCTTCGACCTCGACCAGGTTCGAGAGCACGGTGTAGTCAGCCATCGATAGACCGGTGTGCTCGGCCAATTCACTGGCCAGGGTCGATTCGAGCAACGTGAACATACGTCGGTAGGCCCGCCAGGCCCGTTCCTCGGTTTCATCGAGCCATTTTCTCGTCATGGGAATAGCAACATACCAAATGAAGTTGATGTGTCATGTATCGACTTATATGATGTGTCAAGTAAAGGAGCGAATTGAGCACTGCAACCAACACTCCACCGAACTTGCGTCGTCTAGCTCGTCTCGGTGGCGGTCTCGTCTTGTATGGAATCAGCATCGCCCTCATGCTCAGGGCAGGCCTCGGCGTCGACTCATGGGATGTCCTCCACCAGGGGCTGGCCGAGGCCACCGGCAGCCCGTTCGGGTGGGTGGTCACTGCGGTCAGCGTCGTGGTCCTGATCGTCTGGATCCCTCTGCGGCAACGTCCCGGCGTCGGGACGTTGGCTAATGCCGTAGTCGTCGGGCTGGTCGCCGACTTGGCTCTTGCCATCCTGGCGCCGGTTCGCGGCATGGCGGTGCAGATCCTTGTCCTGGGTCTCGGGATCGTCGCCAACGGCATCGCCACCGGTCTCTATATCGGCGCCGGTCTGGGTCCCGGCCCCCGCGACGGGCTGATGACCGGTCTCGCCGCCCGGACCCACAGATCGATTCGCTTCGTTCGCACCGCGATCGAGGTGGTGGTGCTGGCGGCCGGATGGGCCCTCGGTGGCCAGGTGGGGCTGGGAACACTCCTGTATGCCGCCTCGATCGGGCCCCTTTCTCAGCATTTCATCCAGCGACTCTCATTGGAAGAGGAGATCGGACGTAGTGGGGAACCGGCGACGTCGAAGAGGAAGGTCCCGGCCCGGTGGGAGGTGCCGGTCGAATGCTGAGCCAAGACGAATCTGGCCACGATGAAGACCGCTCCGTGCGCATCCTCGGGATCGCTGGGAGCCTCAGGCGTGACTCGCACAACCGGGCCCTGCTCCGTGCCGCGGCGGAACTCGCCCCGGAGTCGGTGACCGTCGAGGTCTACGACGGGTTGGAGACGGTCCCGGTCTTCAACGAGGACCTCGAGACCGACCCACCCCAGGGTGTCACCTATCTACGTCGGGCGCTGGCCCGAGCGGACGGCCTGCTCATTGCCACTCCCGAGTACAACCAGTCAGTGCCGGGCGTTGTCAAGAACATGATCGACTGGCTGTCCCGCGAAGAAGTCCTGTCCGGTCTTCCCGTCGCCGTGATCGGAGCCTCGACCGGGCCCTGGGGGACACGGATCGCACAGACCTTGCTCCGGCAGATGCTGCTTTCGGTGCAGGCCGCCGTCATGTCGGATCCGACCCTGTTCGTGCCCCACGTCGAGGGCCTCCTCGATGACGATGGCCAGCTGGTCGACGAGCAGACCTCGCGCCGGCTGGAGAGCGTCGTGTCCTCCTTCGCCGATTGGATCAGGCTGGTGGCGCCGGCCGGCCGTTTCTCCCCCCAGCGAACGAAGTGAGCCGTTTCTCCCCCCAGTGAACGAAGTGAGCTGTTTCTCCCCCCAGTGAACGAAGTGAGCGTTGGGGGGAGTACCCCGAAGGGGGGAGGGGGGTTCTTGGGGGGAGTACCCCGGAGGGGGGAGGGGGGTCTTGGGGGAGTCCGGCGGAGCCGGGAGGGGGGGCCTCTTCGGGGACTAGCCAATCCCTGTAGTCACCGGGAGCGAAAGTCGGGTTTTCGCTTCTCCATGAAAGCCATCACCCCCTCACGATGGTCGGGAGTCTTACCGAGACGGCCCTGTTCCCGCTGCTCTGCCTGCATCGCCCGATCCAGTGACGAGCCCGACGCCTCCCTGATCAGTCGTCGGGTGGTGACCAGTGAATCGGGCACGAGATCGGCCAGGTCGGCGGCCACCTCGGAGGCGCGCTCGAGCAGCGACCGGGCTGGAACCACATCCAGGCACAGACCCAGGTCGAGACTTTCCCGGGCGCCGACGCGCCGGTTGGTGAGTGCGATCTCCAGGGCGCGCGAGACGCCGAGGTTGTGAGGCAGCCACCAGGTAGTACCGGAATCCGGCACGAGCCCGATGGCGGTGAAAGCAGAAGTGAGAAAGGCGTCCTCTGACATGACCCGGAGATCGCATGCCAATGCCAGGCCCAGACCGGCGCCCGCGGCCACACCGTTGATAGCGCCGACCACCGGGACCCGACAATCGAGCATGGCCTGCAACGCAGGATGGAATACGTCCTCGAGCAATCCGCCCAGGTCTGGCCCCTCACCAGCCTGGTAGTCGGCGAGAAGGTGATTGAGATCGGCTCCGGAACAGAAGGCTTTGCCGGCACCGGTGAGGATCGCGGCCCTGCTCTCGCTGCCGGCGCGACCCAGGGCCTCCTGCAGCTCGGTGCTCAGTGACGCCTCAATGGCGTTGTAGGTGTCGGGCCTATTGAGAGTGATCAGAGCCACCTCACCATCGAGGGCGTACTCGACGCTCATCTTCCTCCTTTGGCGGCCAGAGGCTAACCAGCCCGGAAAGACGGGGAGTTGCGGCATTTTCGCCTATCGTTATTAGGCGTCGTCGCATTTGTGACGTGGCTAATCGTCGACCCACAAGGAGGGGCCGTGAATAAGTCCGAGATGGCGGACAAGCTCGCCAGCAAGGCGGACATCTCCAAGGCCAAGGCCACGGAGATCATCGACATCCTTTTCTCCACCAAGGATGGCGAGGGAATCATCGCCGTGGAGCTCGATGCCGGCAACAAAGTCAACATCACCGGGTTTGGGAACTTCTCCACCAAGCACCGCTCTGCACGTCAGGGTCGCAACCCGGCAACCGGGGAGACAATCACGATCGCAGCCAAGAAGTACGCCCACTTCTCCGCTTCCAAGGGCCTCAAGGACCGCGTCGCCGAATAACCAGCCCTATATCGGGATTCGATGGGCCCCGTCATCAGACGGGGCCCATTACTTTCGACCTACATGAGTCTTGTCCACTGGCGGCCACCCGTTGCCATTGCCCACCGGGGTAGTCGAATCTTGTGGCCCGAGAACACCATGGAGGCCTTCTCCCGAGCCGTTGCGCTCGGGTATCGCCATCTCGAGACCGATCTGCGCATCACCGCCGACGGAGTCCTGGTGTGCATTCACGATGACACCGTGGACCGGACCACCGACGCTACCGGCCCGGTGTCGGAGTTCGACTATCAGACCCTGTCCTCTCTCGATGCGGGGTTTCGCCACGGGGGAGCCCTGGGCTTCGCCTTTCGCGGACGCGGGGTGAAGGTTCCAACACTCGAAGAAGTCGTCATCACCTTTCCGGAGGCATCATTGGTGGTCGACTTGAAGACCGACGATCTGGCGGGTCCCTTGACCGCCCTCATCGACCGGCTCGATCTTCGGGATCGTCTGATCGTCGGCTCTTTCTCGGATGCGCGGCTGGCGATGTTCCGGGCCGCGTCGGGCAATCGTGTTGCGACCTCTACCGGCGCCACCGCCAGCCGCTCGTGGCTACTCGCATCGCGGGTGAGACGTGGTGTTGCCGGCGAGGCACGAGCCCTTCAGCTTCCCCGGACCACGAGGGGAGTCAAGGTCGTCGACCGACGTCTCATCGCCGCTGCCCACGACCGCGGTCTTCAGGTTCATGTATGGACCGTCAATACCCAGAACGAAATGGTCGAGCTTCTCGACATGGGGGTCGATGGCCTGATCACCGACCGGCCCGACCTGCTGAAGGAAGTCTTGGTCCAGCGGGGTGAGTGGAACCCGGCGCCGGGGACACCCTCCCGGCCGTGATCAGGGGTGGGTCACCGGGAGCAGACGTCCTTCGTTGAGGTCCATGATCCGATCTGCGTAGCCGAAGGCATCGGGGTCGTGGGTGGCTGCGATCACCGCGGTCCCGCCTCCGGCGACCTCGGAGACGAGACGCCAGACCAGATGGAGACGTTGCAGATCCTGATGTGAAGATGGCTCGTCGGCAAGCAGCAGGGCAGGTCCCCTGATCAGGGCCCGCCCAATGGCCGCCCGTTGCTGCTCCCCGAGCGAGGCTCCACCAACTGCTCGGTCGAGGAGATGGGAGATCTCCAACTTCTCCGCCACGTCGTGCACGTCGCTCTCGTCGTCGGCCAGCCGACCCGGCAGCCCGATGTTCTCGCCCAACGTCAGCTCGGGGAGAAGTCCCAAGGATTGGGGGACGACGGCAACCCGGTCCCAGGAGTGCGGCTGGTCCATACCCCAATCCACCGAGCCCGAATCGGGGCTCTGCCAGCCGGAGAGGATGTTGAGCAGGGTGGTCTTTCCCGATCCGGAACGCCCCCGGATTATCACGACTTCTCCCGATCCGATCGAGGCGTGGAGGTCGTCGAGGACAACCATGTCGCTGTCACCACGCCGATATGACTTGGTGATCCCGCGGAGCGTGACGATGGTGCTCACGGCTTCACCTCTCCGTGTTCGAGATGGATCACCCGATCGGCCACTTCCACCACCTCCGGATCATGGGAGGTGACAACCAGTGTTGCTCCTAGCCGGCGAAGGCGGCCGAGTGTCGCGACCGCCAGTTGGGCGGAAAGAGTGTCTAGTTCGGCGGTTGGCTCATCGACGAGGATGACGTCCGGGTCGGCCACCACCGCGGCAGCCAATGCTGCGCGTTGTTGTTGGCCGGCGGAGAGGCGTGACGGATACTCGTCGGCCAGTTCGTCGATTTCCAGTGTTGCCATGAGTTCCCTCGCCGGTGCATGACCTCGGATCTTCCCTGCCATCTGGAGGTGTTCCCAGACCGTCAAGTAGGAGAGGAGGTTGGCGGCAGGGTCCTGGAAGAGATATCCGATGTGCTTGGAGCGGAATCGGCGTCTCGCTCGGGCGCTCATTGCTGTCAGGTCTCTGCCTCCGATGTGAATAGTCCCCTCATCCGGCCGATCGATGCCGGCCATGAGTCTGAGCAGTGTTGACTTTCCCGATCCGGACGGTCCAGCCAGGACCGTGATCTCACCAGCGGTGGCGGCAGCGTCGACATCCCATAGCGCCCAGACCACCTCTGCCTCGGTGTGATAGGCCCGACGGATTCCTGTGCAGATCAAGGTGGCTTCAGTCGCCATGACGCAACAACTCCGATGTGTCAGCACCGTCCGCGGTGCGCTGGGCGAGACTCGCCGCGGCAGCCGCCACTCCCAAAGCGATCAGTATTGCAAGGAGCGAGAGATCGAGCGCACCGATCCAGCGGGGGCCCGGCGGAGTCTCCGGGACGGCGTCGAGCACCGCATAGAGACTTCTGGCCGCGATCGACGCTGCCAGGATCCCGGCAAGCGCCCCGAGGACTGTCAACCCGGCCAGCTCGATGAAGCCGGCGCGGAGGTGCTCTGCTCGGGTCAGGCCCATCCTCCGGGCCAGGGCATAGGAGAGGTTTCGTTGGCGCTGACGGGTGTCGACATAGAGGAGCATTCCGCCGATTGCGATGAAGCCGGCCAGAGCGGCATAGATCTCGAGAAAGTCGAAGGTCCATACCACGGCCGCGAACTTGAGTTGGTCGAGGGTGGTCTCAGCAGCCACCGTGAAGGCGTATCCCAGGCCGGCGGCAGCCATCGCCGCCTCGACCTCGCCCTCGGTGCGCCCGGTAGTCCACATCAGATAACGCGATCCACTGACCCGGCCCTCCTCGTCGCCGACCACCTGAACGTACCGCTGCAGATCGACGATGATCAGCGGTCGCGAGCCCCGCCCACCCGGGAAAGCCTCGACCTCGCCCACAACCACTATCTGGGCGTCGCCGGCCCTCGACTCCAGCAGCCCGTCCTCGGCCTGGCCATTCGCCACGTACGCAGGCAGCGGGCCTCCCACCGCGTCGCCGGACAACGTGGTCAGGATCTCATCGAGAGGGATGCCGGAGAAAGTGTCATCCCAGAAGGCGCCACGGGCGAAGGTGTCCTTGTCCACCGCGAGCACATCCACCCTGGCACCGTTCAGGTCGGCTCGCTCCGTCTTGATGACCACTGTCGAGACCTCAGCGATGTCGCCAGGAGGGTCGATGACGCCGAAGACCGGCGTGGAGATGTCCGCTCCGATGAAACCGCGGCCCTTGGCGTCGATCGTCGAGGTGGCCGAGCGCGTGAGGGACGCCGCATAGATCAGGGTCGCCACCGGGAGTGCGGAGCCTGCAATGAGGGCGATGACCAGCGTCCGCCCCGAGACGATCCGGCGGGATGCCAGATACATGGCGTGACTCTTCGCACCGAGCCTCTTGAGCAGGGGAGAGGCTCTGATCACGGCTTCGGCGATGATCAGGACCACCGCCAGGAAGGTGAAGAGTGGGAACAGCAGCACCAGGGGATCTACTGAGCCCACCAACTGGTTCTCCTCGATGGTGACGGCGCTGGCACCGATTCCGGCTCGTACCCAGACCGCGGCGCCGGCGGCGACGAGAAGTACCGGCAGCCGCCACGGGAAACGACCTCTGCGACGTGTCCGGTGATCGAGCAACCCTCGAGCCCTGATCCCCACCACCACCGCAACCGACACGATCCCCAATATCGTCGCCGCCGCAGTGACCCAGATCGCGGTGAGCCGCGAAGCCGGTTCAACGCTGGACGATGGTCCGACCAATCCGA
>DASWKK010000018.1:0-11106 GCA_036396655.1 Acidimicrobiia bacterium | reverse complement strand
GCCCCCGACACCCTCGACGAGGCCCGCAACCGGGGATTCAAACCCGTCCTGTGACAGTCGGGTGCCCGACCCAGCCAAGTCCGTTCACAGCACGGTTCAGACGTCCTCCAACCCCTGACCCACCAGGTCACCGATGCGCTTGCCCCGCCCGTGGAAGAAGTGGTCGCCGGGGGTGAGGACCAGGTCGATGGAGTGCTCCGAGGCATATCGGGTCAACGCCACGGGATCCACCACCTGCTCCCGGGTCCCCAGGATGATCCGCTTCGGGCCGGAGGGAACCAGGTCGGGCAATCCACCATGGTCGGGAGCGATACCGACGTACGGCATCGTCTCACCCTCTCGAGCCAGCCACCGAAGCGCAACCGCGGCGCCAAAGGACCAGCCGACCAGCCCGATCGGCAAGCTCCTCGTGCGGGCGAGATCGATGGCAGCTGTCACATCCTCCAACTCGCCCTCCCCGTCGTTGTGGGCACCGGTGCTTCCTCCGGTGCCCCGGAAGTTGAAGCGCAGCACCGCGTGGCCCCGGTCAACCAGACGGTTGGCGACCGCGATCATCAGCGGGGCATTCATCGATCCGCCCTGGAGCGGGTGGGGATGACAGAAGACCGTGAAGCGCTCGGGAGGATCAGGGGAATCGATCCGAGCCTCGAGTGTCTCCCCATCTGAGGTGGCGAGTTCGAGCCTCTGGGTCATGAGAGGAGCCGGATTAGCCAGATGCCCCCGGCGACGAGTATGACGACGGCCAGCAGGGCGGATGCGATCAGGAGAAGACGGGTCTGCATGCGCCAACGAGGCTAATTCGGAGGCTCACTAGGCTCACCTGTCGAAGTCGAAAGGTCAGATTTGGCAGACATCGTCATAGTGGGCGGCGGCCCCGGTGGATATGCCGCTGCCCTCTACGCCCACAACTTCGGGCTCGAGGTGGCTCTCATCGAGAAGGAGCGCCCCGGAGGCACCTGTCTCATCCGAGGCTGCATACCTGCCAAGCAGTGGCTCCACATCGCCGAGGTCTATGCCACCGTGGTGCACGCCGCCGAGTTCGGCGTCGTGGCCAGCCAACCCGAGATCGATTGGGCGGCTGCCCTGGCCAGGAAGAACCAGACCGTGGAGGGGGTGGTTCGGGGCTTGAGTGGGCTGCTCAAACAGCGTGGGGTAGAGGTGATTAGCGGCTTCGGCAAACTGGCGGGGCCGGGCAAGGTCGAGGTCACCGGTGGCGACGGGTCGAGGGCGGTCGAGGGCGACAAGGTCATCTTGGCCACCGGGTCGTACGCCATGAGCATCCCCGGGTACGAGGTGGATGGCGTGAAGATCGTGACCTCCGATCACGCACTCGACTGGGAGTCACAACCGAGACGGGTGGGGATCGTCGGTGGCGGGGTCATCGGCTGTGAGTTCGCCTCATTCCTGGTCGACGTCGGGTCCGATGTCCATGTCTTCGAGATGATGGACCAGATCATCCCGGGCACCGATCCAGAGAGCGCCAGGATGCTGCAGCGGCAATTGCAGAAGCGTGGCGTCAAGTTCCACATCGGGGCGGGGGTGGAGCCGGCCGAAGTGGGCGAGACGGTGGTGATCCCGGTTGGTGACGACAAGGTCGAGGTAGATGTCGCCCTGGTCTCGGTGGGGCGCGGTCCCAACACCGAAGAGGTTGGCCTGGAGACGACCAAGGCAGAGCTCGAACGGGGGTTCGTGAAGGTGAGCCGGGAGACGATGGAGACGGCCGAGCCCGGCCTCTACGCGGTGGGCGACATCGTCGCAGGGACCCCACAGCTGGCCCACGTGGGCTTCGCGGAGGGCATCTCAGCGGTCACCCACATCGCCACCGGGGCGGCCCGGCCGGTCAACTACGACGCCATCCCCCGGGTGACGTACACGCATCCCGAGGTTGCCGAGGTGGGGATCACCGTTGCCGAGGCGGAATCGCGGGGCCTGCACGTCGAGAGCGCCAAGCATGCATTCAACGGTCTGGGCCGGGCGATCATCATTGGGCAGAATCAGGGTCACGCCAAGGTCATCTCGATCAAGGACGGTCCCATCGTGGGGGCGAGCGTCGTCGGCCCCCAGGCCGGCGAGATGATCCACGAGCTGATGTTCTCGGTGGGCTGGGAGGCACTGCCGTCGGAGGCGGCGGCCTTCATCCACGCCCATCCCACACTGTCAGAGGCTATAGGTGAGACACTGATGACGGCGGCGGGCAAGAGCCTGCACTAGGAGGAAGTTGTGGCCACGACGGTATCAATGCCCCAGCTCGGGGAGACAGTCACCGAGGGAACCATCCTGAAATGGGCGAAGCAGGTCGGTGACACGATTGCCGAAGACGAGGTCCTCCTCGAGATCTCGACAGACAAGGTCGACACCGAGGTGCCTTCCCCAGTGGGGGGAACGATTCTCGAGATCCTGGTGCAAGAAGGCGACACGGTGGAGGTCGGTGTTGACCTCGTCGTGATCGGGGAGGCGGGTGAGGAGACGGGTGGCGCCGCTCCGGAGGGCAGCGTTGCAGCGGCGAGCACCACCGCGGCTGCGGCCGAGCCAGCGGCCCAGCCCGAAGCCGAGCCCAAGCCCCAGCCCGAAGCTGAGGCCGAAACCGAGGCCGAAACCGAGCCTGCGGCCGGGCCCGAAGCCGAGCCCGAAGCGATGTCCCAAGCGGTGGCCGAGGGCCTTCACCCCGCCTCGGAGACACCGGAGGGGGCAGACATGGGATTCGAAGCCGGTCGGGCCGCACCTCAACCCGAGCTCACCGACGATCAGGTGGATGCGTTCTTCGCCGAGCCGTCGGCAGTGGAAAAGCAACCCCAGCTCTTGTCACCGGTCGTCCGAAGGCTCATCCGTGAGCACCAGGTCGACGTCAGCCAGATCAAGGGATCGGGACAGGGTGGCCGGGTCACCCGAAAAGACGTCGAGGCGTTCGTCGAATCCGGGCCGCCGGCAGCCAAGCCGGCCGAGCCGGCCCCCGCCCCGGCAGCAAAACCGTCCGAGCCCGCCCCGGCTCCGGCACCCGCCGCCAAGACCGAGCCGACCGCAGCCGCCAAGCCGGCCCCGGTGGCTCCCGGGGCGGGCAGCGAGGAGGTCGAGCTCTCCCGGCTGCGCGTTCGCGTCGCCGAGAACAACATCAAGGCAAAGCAGACCGCAGCACATGTGTGGACCTCGGTCGAGGTCGATTTCGAGCGGGTGGAGCGGGTCCGTCAGGCCCACAAGGATGAGTTCAAGGCAAATGAAGGGTTCTCACTCACCTACCTGCCCTTCATCTCCAGGGCCACCATCGACGCCCTCAAGGCGTACCCGGTGGTGAACAGCTCGTTCAACCTGGAAAAAAAGACGGCGACGTTTTACAAGAAGGTCGACTTGGGCATCGCCATAGACCTCAACCAGGACGGCCTGGTCGTGGCCCGGGTTCGCAACGCCGACGGGCTCCGCCTGGTCGGCATCGCCAGGGAGATCGCCAGCCTGGCCGAGCGGGCGCGTGCGGGTGATCTCGGGATCGACGACCTCAGCGGCTCGACGTTCACCATCACCAACCCCGGGCCGTTCGGGTCGTTCATGTCGGCCCCGATCATCAATGTTCCCAACGTTGGCATCCTGTCGACCGACACCATCACCAAACGGCCGACCGTGGTGACCACACCGGACGGTCAGGACATGATCGCCATACGCCACATCGGATATTTGGGTCTCTCCTGGGACCACCGGGCGTTCGACGGATCGACCGCCGTGATGTTCCTCAGCCGTATCAAGGAGAACATCGAGACCTGGGACTGGTCCCAGGAGCTGGCGTGACCCTGCTTCGGACCCGATGGCTGGGCCGGCTCCCGTACACCGAGGCCTGGGATCTGCAGCGCGCCTTCCATGAGGGCAGAGTGCGCGGTCGCACCGAGGACGACTACCTGTTGCTGCTCGAACACCCACCGGTGTTCACGATCGGCCGCAATGGTGACGCCACCAACCTTCTCGTCGGGGTCACCGGCGCCATCGAAAAGGGGGCCGAGGTCCATCACATCGACCGGGGCGGCGACATCACCTATCACGGTCCCGGCCAGCTCGTCGGGTATCCCATCATCAAGCTGGACGACCCCAAGCTGATCGTCCCCTACGTGCGAGGGCTCGAGGAAGCCCTAATCCGGACCATTGCCGACTTTGGCGTCGAAGGATGGCGGGAGGATGGCTACACCGGGGTGTGGACCGAGAAAGGCAAGGTCGCTGCCATCGGGATCAGGGTGTCACGCCGGGTGACCATGCACGGCTTCGCCCTCAACCTCCACCCCGACATGGGTTACTTCGGGATGATGAACCCATGCGGGATCACCGACCGGGAGGTGACGAACCTCTCCGACCTGGTCGGCCGCAAGGTCACGCTCGAGGAAGCGGTGGAGGCCTTTGTCCCTTGGTTTGTCGAGGTCTTCGGCTACACCGAGTCGGAGACTCAGAAGGCTGCGTTTGTGCGTGGTCAGGGCAAGGAGTCCTCCTTCGAGGTCGACCGTCTCCTCGAGAGCGGAACCTTCTCGGCGGAGCGACGGTCCCACGAGCCGGTCCTGGTCAACGGTCGTCTCCCCGGTGAGCCCGCCCGGCCGGACTGGATGAGGGTGACGGCACGGATGGACGGCGACTATCTGGAGCTGAAGAAGCTGATGCGTGGGCTACAGCTCAACACCGTATGCGAGGAGGCCAACTGCCCCAACATCTACGAGTGCTGGGGGAGGGGCACGGCGACCCTGATGATCCTGGGTGACAAGTGCACGAGGGCGTGCTCGTTCTGCAACGTGACCACCGGCAAACCGACCGAATACGACATCTTCGAGCCGTTCCGGGCCGCCGAGGCGATCCAGGCCATGCGTCTCGAGCATGCGGTGATCACCTCGGTCAACCGTGACGACCTGGACGACGGGGGAGCGGTGATCTTCGCCCAGACCATCACCGAGTCGAGACGGCGATCCCCCGGGACCGAGATCGAGGTGCTCATCCCCGACTTCAAAGGTGATCGGGAGGCCTTGCAGATAGTCATGGACGCCCGCCCCGAGGTCTTGAATCACAACACCGAGACCGTCCTTCGGCTCCAGAGGGACATCCGAACCTCCGCCAACTACGGCCGGTCGCTTGCGCTCCTGTGGCGGGCAAAGCAGATGTACCCCGAGGGTCTCAACAAGTCGGGGTTGATCGTCGGCATGGGAGAGACAAGGGAAGAGGTGCTGGCAACGCTGGCGGACATGCGTGCCGTCGGCATCGACATCATCACGATCGGTCAGTACCTGCGGCCAACGGCCCGTCATCGCCCGATCCATCGCTACGCCCACCCTGACGAGTTCGTCGAGTACAAGGCCTTTGGAGAGGGGATAGGGATTCCTCATGTCGAGTCGGGTCCGCTGGTGCGGTCGAGCTATCACGCCAAGGAGGCTCGGGAGGCGGTCCCGGTCATGATCGGGGCACGGCCCGCCTGAGTGTGGTCTCCTTCCCTAGTTGGCCCTGGGACATGCGCGGTAGCCGCCGACCGACCGGCGTCTGTTTGACCGGGCAAGACGCCCTCACGACCGCATCAGGGTCCGTTGATCCCCTGCGACGTTGCCAGGCCACAGGTCGGGAGGCACACGGTCAAAGTCGGTCGGCAATCCAAGCCCGCCTGGGCCGACTTCTACAATGGTCTGGCCGAGCTGCTTGGCCGCGAGCGGGCGGAGACGTTGATGACGCACCTTCCCAGAAATGACCCGAACGATCTCGTCACAAAGTCGGACTTCTCTGAGCTCAGGTCGGACTTCTCTGAGCTCAGGGCCGAGGTCAGGTCGGACTTCTCCGCTCTCGGAGAACGTCTCGACCGCATGTATCTAACCCTGGTGGCAGGCTTGTTCGTGATCGTTGCAGCGATGACAGGCGTCCTCTTCACGACCCTCTGACGCCCACCGGCCCTTGTGGACCTGCCCTGAATGCGGGCAATGGGTGGACCCTGCGATTCCGTCACTATCCCGGAACCTTCCCAACCCGCTCAACGTTTGAGTGTGAATTGCCGATCGTCCTAGGGCCGATGATCCCGGGCGATCGGGATCCGGCCTGCCAACCTGAACCGGTCCCACCGTCTGCATGTCGATATCACCCACACAAACAATCGCGCTCTGCCTCGGTGTCGTTCTCACGATGGGATTGGCCGCGACTCCAGCCAAAGCAGATGAGCCGGTCGAGCGGAACTTCAACGAGGCGTCTTGGAGCGATGGTCTGGTCGACGTGCGCCCGGACGATCTGGCCAACTCGAAGCCGATCCCCTCAGGGTTCGACGGCTCCGGCCTGGAAGTGAACATCCCCCCCGGGAACTTTCGGGGAGTTGGATCCTTCGAGCGTCTTCCGGAGCAACCAACTGAAGCGTGGTATCGGTATCACATCCAATTGGTCAGCTTCGAAGCCCAATCTTCGGGGAAGCTGCCCGGGCTCTCCGGGCTGTATTCCAATACGGCCCGAGGGTGTCTCCCCTCCAAATCCGGATCGCCCGGATGGTCGGCCCGCGGCCTGTTCGGTGCTGCAGGCTCTCATGGAGCTCCGAAAGGCGAAGTCCCGATCGGTCTCTACCTCTATCACCTCGACCAGCCTGGGATGTGCGGAGAGGCGCTGTATTGGGCGGACGCGACTTTGAAACCAGGTCGGTGGCACTGCATCGAAGGCCACGTGAAGCTCAACACCCCCGGCTCAGCCGATGGCGCCGCGACCGGCTGGCTCGATGGTGTCCGCCGTTTCTCTCGCGAAGGGCTTTCCTTTCGCCGTGCGAACGAGGAAGGCGTGGGAATCCGGGAGATGTGGCTCGATGTCTACTACGGAGGCCGCAAACCAACCCCCAATTCGCTCCAGTTGGTGATCGATGAGGTTGCAGTCTCCACGACCGGGAGGGTGGGGTGCCTCGACTCGTTGACAAATCTCGTTGGATCCTTTGGCGGTGACGGCAGAGACGTGATTGCGACCTATCACCCGGACGATGGCGGCTGGAGCATGAATCGGGGAATCGAGTCGAGCCTCGAAACCGAGAGCATGATCAGCTACCGGACCACATCAGATTGGGCTGCCCATCTCGCGGGGGACTTCGACGGGGACGGTAGGCATGACGTCGCCAGCTACCACCCGTCGAATGGGACATGGTGGTTGTCGCGGTCCCGAGCATCCGGATTCGAAACGAAGAAATGGGCCGAGTTCAACACGGCCGCGGGTTGGGGCTCGCATCTGGTCGGTGACTTCACCGGCGACGGCATGGATGACGTCGCCAGCTACCACCTGCCCAACGGGTCATGGTGGGTCTCCAGCTCGAAGGTCGTCGACCTTCATCTGAGGGTCAGGTGCCCTTCACAGGAGCACTGGTTGGCGGGAAGGATGGTCGAGATAGGGGGTTGGTCAGAATTCGACATCACCGCCTGCAGCGGATCTTCAGCCCTGGCCCAGCGCGTGGGTGAGGGTTCGGTGACCCGCCTGTGGGGATCGTTCACCACCACGAGAGGCTGGGCCAGCCAGCTGGCGGGTGATTTCGATGGTGATGGTGTGGATGACATTGCCAGTTATCACCCTGGGTCGGGGACGTGGTGGGTGAGTGTTTCCAGGGGTGATGGTTTTGTGACGACGAAGTGGGACTCGTTTTCGACGGGGACTGGTTGGACGACTCAGCTGGCGGGTGATTTCGATGGGGATGGTGTGGATGACATTGCCAACTATCACGCCTCCTCAGGGACCTGGTGGGTGAGTAGCTCGACTGGTTCCACGTTCAGCACCAGGATCTGGGCGTCGGCCTGAACGCCTTCGGGAGCGACGAACGTGATTGAAACGTCATGTGGGGTCCGGCAGGCCGGGCATTGATGACACCGATGTCTGAAGCTGCCCGCGCCGACCTCTACACTGGCCTCGCTGATGTGCTCGGCCCCGAGCGCGCGGAAACACTGATGACGCATTTGCCGAGATACGATCCGGTCGACGTGGCCACCAAAACCGACCTCACGAGTTTGGAGTCGAGGCTGACACAGCGTTTCGATCGCGTAGATGAACGTTTCGTACGTGTCGAGGCACAGCTCGATGCCCTCGTTGGGCGTCTCGATCGGCTCTTTCTAACCCTGGTTGCAGGTTGGTTCGTGATCGTGGCGGCCATGGCCGGTGTCGTCTTCGCAACGCTCTGACGCCCATCAGCCCTTGTGAACCTGCCCTGAATGCGGGCGCTCGTTCGCCAACAGAAACCAGCGGCACGCCTGTCAGGACATCTCGGCTGCACAATCTCTCGAACAAGACCGATCGGGCCATCTCCATCTGCGGAGCCGCATGGTCACGGCACTCGTGATGATCGGCGAGCGGGGCTTTCTCCCCCGCCACAGGTCGAGCCAGGGAGTGTCGGCAATCCGCAAGACGATCGAGGGGCACGAGGGGGTTGAGCCGAATAGGTCGCCCTGGCATTCTGAACACATGCAGATCTCCGAGGCAGCGAGAGCCGACCTGTACCATGGATTGGTCGAATTGCTCGGTGAGGACCGAGCGGAGACCCTCATGACCCATCTGCCTCGTTACGAACCAGCCGATGTAGCGACCAAGTCGGACATCACCGAACTGAAGTCGGAGATCGGAGAGCTAAAGGTCGGTTTGGCGGCGGTCAACTTACGCCTCGATCGATTGTTTCTTGTGCTGGTGGCCGGATTGGTCGCCTTCATCGCTGCCATGGCCAGCGTGGTCTTCACCGTCGGTTGATGGTCTTCGATTACGCCGGGAGGATCAAACGTCTCCAGGCCGCCATGGACCAGTTCGCAGTCGATGCACTGCTCTTGTCGGTTGGGGCCGATCTGCCCTACTTCACAGGGTATGAGGCGACGCCGTCGGAGCGACTCACGGTGTTTGTGGTGAGAAAGGACCATGAGCCGGTTCTCTTTGTCCCCGAGCTGGAGGCGCCCAGGGTGGCGAGTGCTCCCATCGAGGTGCAGCCTTGGGGTGAGCTCGCCGACCCGGTGGCGATGGCCGCCGGGCTTCTGGCCGGGTCGAGCACGGTGGCCGTTGGTGATCACATGTGGTCTGCGTTTCTCATTCGATTTCAGGCCTCTCTGCCCCACGTGGATTGGCGACCGGCATCAGAGGTGACGAGGGAGCTCCGGATGCGGAAGGATTCTCAGGAGATCGAAGCCCTCCGTCAGGCTGCCCATGGTGTCGATCGGGTCATGGCCCGCATCCCGGGTGAGGTGAACTTCGGCGGGAGGACCGAGCGCCAGGTGTCCCATGACCTGATGGAGCTCACACTCGAGGAGGGCCATGAGGTAGCTGGGTTTGGCATCGTGGGGTCCGGGCCGAACGGAGCCTCGCCACATCACGATGCGGGGGATCGGGTGATAGGTGAGGGAGATGTCGTCGTGTGCGACTTCGGTGGCCGATGGAATGGCTACCACTCCGACTCGACCCGCACGTTCGTGGTTGATGACCCCACTCCCGAGCAGACCGATGTCCATTCGATCGTTGAGGCCGCCAACGCGGCAGGACGGGGGATTGTGGCGCCGGGAGTGCCCTGCGAGGAAGTCGATCGAGCCGCCCGCTCGGTCATCGTGGAGGCCGGGTTCGGGGAGCACTTCATCCACCGCACCGGCCATGGCATCGGGCTGGAGGTGCACGAGCATCCCTACATGGTCGAAGGCAACGACCTGCCCCTGGAGCCGGGCATGACCTTCTCGGTGGAGCCGGGCATCTACCTGCCCGGCCGGTTCGGCGTCAGGATCGAGGACATCGTCGTGTGCGGCGCGGCCGGCGTGGACAGTCTGAACGAGGCGAACCGGTCACTTGTCCGGGTCGGCTAGTCCCCGGACGGGCGCCAGGCCGGTGCGCCCTCGGACACCTCTGAGAATGTCACGACTTCGATTGTGCTGGTTGCGATGTCCGCGATCACGATGTCTGACGCCGGGACATGCTCGAATTCGGGCTCTTCGCCCCCTCCGGGCACCGCGGTGATGGGCCCGGCCGAATCGAAGGCGAGGAGCTGACCGTCGGGGGACCAGGTCGGTGATCGGTTGAACCTTGTCGGGTCGTTGCTCACATTCCTTGGATTCGAGCCATCCCTATTCATGATCCAAACGTCCGAGTAGTCACCCGGCGGGTCGTTCTCGAAGACGTATCTTTCGTAAGCGAGCAGGGCGCCATCGGGTGACCACGCTGGTGAGCAGGCATTACCCGCGGTCGTGAGCTGCATCGGATTGCTGCCATCGGGCTCGATGACCCAGATGTCGTCGTTACCGAGGGTCTGATTCACGACAGGAAGCGAACAGAAGGCGATCAGCGTCCCGTCGGGAGCCCACGATGGATTCGACTCGTGAGCCGGCGAGTCGGTGATCCTTTGCTGATCCCCGGTCGCCAGATCGACGATCCAGAGCTCGCGTGTCGTGTCGGCAAACACCAGACGTTGCCCGTCCGGCGCCCAGGAGGGCGAGAGCATGAGCTCACCGGTGCTGTTGGTGACGTTCTCGAGACCCGTTCCGTCTGCGTTGACGACCCAGATGTCGAGTATCAATGTCACCACCTCCGTTCCTGGCATGAAGCCGGAGAAGGCCAGCCTGTCGCCGCTCGGAGACCACGCCGGCGCCCCTTCGATGACGACGGACGTCACCAGGGCGCGTTGATTCGCGCCGTCCGCGTCCATCAACCAGAGCTCGCCCTGGCGGTTGTATGCGATGGTCCCCAACATGCCAGACGGAATCGAAGACGTAGCCCCGGGGCTCGATATCGTTGTCGACATCGGAAGCGATGTGGTTGTCTCGGTCGTTGTCGATGAAGGAGGCGGCCTTGTGGTCGTTGACCCGCTGCCACTTTGTGTGGTGCAGGAGACGACCAGCAAGAGCGCCGCGGCGAGTGCAGTGTGGTTGCGACTCGAGCGTGACAAAGAGTTGATCTTCATCTGAACGTCCGTCACGGCAACCGGGTTCCGTCTTCATGGGATCGGGATGGACACTTCGTCAAACGTCGCTCCGTCCACGTCGACTGCTCGGATCGTCAACTCGAGGCCCTGATCCAGGACCACGAAGTGATGAAGCGCCGAGCCGGCCAATCGCTCCGGGTGATCGCTCGAGCACTCCTCCAGCTCATAGAGGCTCTGCCCGCCACCGCCGGTCACGACATACGTGACACCCTCGCTCTCGAATC
>DASWKK010000017.1:0-6203 GCA_036396655.1 Acidimicrobiia bacterium | reverse complement strand
GGCTGACGATGGCGTACTTCGGATACTCCCGGTACCCAATGAAGGTCCGGACTCGGTCGATCATCCGCTTGGTCTCCTCGGCTTTCCGCTCCCCGTCCGGCAGGGCACGAAGGCGCTCCAGGATGTCCTGTTTCTTCTTCTCCGCCTCTTGGCGCCCTTGCTCGAAGCGCCGCTTGCGAGCGCCCGGCTCGAAGTTCCTGATGTTGTCGAGGATCACGGGCACGAGCGTGGTGGGGCTTTCGCTCCAGCGAGGCCTGGTGATGTCGATCTCGCCGACGCAGCGCATGCCGTACCTGTCGAGGTAGGCCCGGATGGCGTCTCGCGCCTCCTGCCCGCCCGGGAGCTTGGCCAGCTCGTCAAGGAAGCCGTCATCCTCGACGTCCTGCAGGAACGCCACCACCTGCGGATGCGGACGGATCACGTCGGCGACGTCGAGGAGCGCCAGCCCCATCTCTGATGTGACGTTGCCGGGGGCGGACAGCGTGAGGGTGTCGGCCGCGTTCTTCTCGCCCAGCCACTCCTGCAGCTGCTCGTTGAGCCACCACGTGGCCTCCATCCCCGCCATGATCGCCTGCATGCTCAGCGGATCGCCGAGGACTCGCTTGTGCTCCTCGAAGGCCCCCGCGAGGAGGTCGAATCGCGCCGGCCCGGATTTCGTCCGGATGTCGCGTTGCAAGGTGGCGATGGACGCCTGGCTGCGTTCGATCAGGTCGGTGACGATGGCCGGATCGGTCTCGATCGGGGCGGGCGCGCCGCCGCCGGGCGGCCCTGCTGAACCCTGGTCCGGGAGCGACGGGATGAAGTCGCCGCGGTCGAGGATGGTCTCCAGCGCGTCCCGGATCAGCGGGTCGCCCTTCCCCATCACCTCGAGGAGGCCGGCGCGGCTCGCCGGCGACGCCAGGCCCTGGATGACATCGACGAACAGCCTCCCGCCGGCGTCGTACATCGGCCGGAGGGCGGTCAGTTGCCACAGGGAGAGCCCCAGGGGCTTCATTGGGTCGGTCATCATCTGCTGATGACCGACCGAGATGTAGACGTGGTTCTCCCGGTCGCCGACGTCCGGGATGGGGAACAGCGTGGTGATCGGCCGGCTCTGGACGATCTGGAACCCGCCGTCGACTAGGCACCATTCGATGTCCTGGGGGCGGCCGAAGTGCGCTTCGATACGCCGGCCCAGCTGCGCGAGCCGCACAACCTGCGCATCCGTCAGCACCGGCTGCTCCTGCCGCTCCGGCTCGATCGCCTGTTCCTGAGTCCCGCCTGCCGGCGAGGCATGGATGGCGACCTCCTTGTTCGCGATCGTCTTTGCGACGACTTCGCCGCCCCGCACCTTGTAGACGTCGGCGTTCACCAGGCCGGAGACCAGGGCATCGCCGAGGCCGAAGCTGGCCTCCACGGAGGCGACCTTCCGATTCGACGTGACAGGGTCGGCGGTGAACAGGATGCCGGCCGCCTGCGGGAAGACCATCTGCTGCACGACCACGGCCATGTGGACCTTCCGGTGGTCGAAGCCGTTCCGCAGGCGGTAGGTCACGGCCCGCTCGGTGAAGAGCGAGGTCCAGCACCGGCTGACGTGCTGGAGGATCGCCGCCGGCCCCACCACGTTCAGGTACGTGTCCTGCTGGCCCGCAAAGGAGGCGGTCGGCAAATCCTCCGCCGTCGCGCTCGATCGGACGGCGTAGGCGGCTTGCTCGCCGAGTCGGGCGAGCGGGCGGGTGATCGCCGCCGCCAGATCGTCAGGGATGGCAATCCCTTCGAGGGCCCGTCGGATCTCCGCGCTGAGCGTGCGGATCGCCTCCCGGTCGTCCGGGTTCAGGCGCGACAGCTGATCGAGCCGATCGTCGATCGACGGCGCTTCCGCCATGATCCGCCGGAAGGCGTCCGTCGTCACGCAAAAACCAGCCGGCACACGGAGGCCTTCGATCCGTGAAAGCTCCCCCAGGTGCGCGCCCTTGCCGCCAACGACCGCGACCTGCGTCTGGTCGATCTCCTCGAAACCCAGCACGTAGCCGCCCATCCGCTCACCTCCCTCTCACGAAAGGGCGCTCGCCCGCCAACATAAGCCCACTCGGGCCGCCTCCCGCGATCACCACCGCATGGGCCGTCATCGCCACACTCTTGCCAGCATCAACCATTCGCTACTCCCTTATCCAATGGTTCTGGCCGCGCACAGGCTCACGTGAATGCGAGCATTGTCAGCGCGTTTGGGCCGCTTATGGCAAGCCCTCTCCCTCGCACAATGTTACATGTGGCGGCGTAGGTTCACGCTCACCGGTGTGGCCAAGCGGACCGGTCCCTACCACGGCAACCTGGTGACGAGGGCGAAGGGGGCTGCTCAGTTTCGGGAACCCAGCAACAGCGATCGACCCCGAACGCCGGAACTGCGGTGCTCATAACCGCGGCCGCTCAGCGGGCCTCGACCCTCTCGGGATCCGGCAGTTCTGACCGACCCTCGAAGTGCCGATCTCGCGCACTTCCGGAGATGCTCGTTATCCGCCCAGAATTGTGAACGATTCCGCCCGGTACATGTTGTGATCCGCCGCATTGAGCTTCTCGCGCTCGCTAGTCCTGGGGGCGCCTGCTTCCAAGACTTTCTCCAGTTAGTCGTGTCTGTCACCCGAATTCGGGCTCGGCGGCTACTTATGGTTGATGACCGTGATCGACGAAAGGTCTGTTGACGCCTACGCCGCGCATGGGGACGAGTTGGTTCGTTTTGTCACTGGCCTGGTGGGTCCGTCGGATGCTCAGGACGTGGTGTCGGACGCGATGGCTCGTCTGATGAATTCTCGAGTGTGGAGGGAGGTGGAGAACCCGAGGGCTCTCATGTATCGGGCTGTCTTCTATGAGGCGCGCATGTTTGTCCGGTCTCGTCGTCGTCGCCTCAGCAGGGAGGCTCGTGCCGCGGTGCGGGAGGCATATGAGATGCCGAACATTGCTCCGGAGGTTTCCGCGGCGGTTGCCGGTTTGACTTCGCAGCAGCGGGCGGTCGTGTTCTTGACATATTGGGACGACCTGGATCCTCGGTCGGTAGCAGCATTGTTGGGGGTGAGCGAGGGGACCGTTCGCAAGCAGCTCAGCCGCGCCCGTGGGCGTCTTCGAGAGGTGTTGGGATGAGTGGCCTTGATGATCGGATAAGGTCGGTGGTTCGGACAATCGGCGAATCGGCACCAAATCCGCCGCCTCTCCGTCCCAAAAGGACGCCGCCGCCTCGGTTTGAAACTCGCGGCCCCATGGTGGCAGTGGTTTCCTTCGTGGTGGTCCTCGGTCTGTTTATTTGGTTCGGCTTCTTGGTTGGTAGCCAGGAGCAGCCTCCGGCGACGGATGCCCCTCAGTCTTCCACGACCCAGCCCCCGGTAACGACATCGTCGACCAGTGTGGTATCCCCGACTGCCCCTGAGGTGTTCGTCTGGCCGATGGAGGATGGTCCTGACCGCTACGCGGTGATAGAGAAGGATCAGGTTCAAACGGTGGGCCTCGCTGACAACGACAGCTTGGACATTCCCAACATTCGGGCAGGCATCATCATCGGGACTGAGTTGTTGTTCGGCCTTGATGGAGCATCCGGAACCTGGATATGGCCCTCGAGGCCTGGGATGGAGATGAGAGCTCCCGGAGGGCAGGAGCCAGTCAGTCTCCTAATCGGTCAGACCGGAACTGAAACATCCGCATGGTTTCACGATGCCGCCGTGGTGGACGGGCGGCCGATGATTCTCTACGTGGAGATCGGATCGGAAACAGATCCGATTCAGGAGCGGATGATGCTTTACGACCTCCAGAGTGGTCAAGCCGTCCAACTGTTCAACAAGTCCACCCGTCGTGACGGACTGTCCCAGGAGGAACAAGAGGCTCCGATAGGAGACGCCGCGCTCGCGTCGGACAAGGTCGCAACACTCTTCGGCGTCGGCGACAGCACGTGGATCGAATGGTACGACCTCGGAGGTAACCCGATTGCCGGACCTGAGAGCCTGGAGACACTCGACGGCACCACCCTGGAGATCGCCATCGCCGATAACAAAATCGTCCTCGGTCTCGAAACCGAGCTAAACCGGCTCATCACCCACCTGTGGATAGCGGATCTACAGACCGGCGAGCTCACCGGCCCAATTATCTACGACACGGATGGACAATCTCTACATGGCCTGGCATTCGACGGGCGATGGTTGACCGCAACCATCATCGAACCAAGCGGCGAACCAGTCGGCTCCTACTTCGCAGACGTCACCGACCAAACCGTAGAGATCAGCACCAACCCAATAGCCATAGCCCCAGCACGAGACTGACTCTCGCCCCTTCATGAGGGGAGATACTCACAGCGCATAACGCGCGCCAACAAGAGGCACAATCGGCCGACTTGACAGCGCGATAACCGGTGCGGTCTCAGGGGATCATCGCAACGCTTCGGCGAGTTTTTGTGATGGTGTCATCCATCCGAGGGTTTGTCGAGGTATCGAGTTGAGCGAGTAGGCGGCTTGGTCGAGCTGGTCTTGGGTGACGGCGGCCATGTTGGTGGTTTTGGGGAAATACTGGCGGAGGAGGCCGTTGGTGTTCTCGTTCGACCCGCGCTGCCAAGGTGACTTGGGATCACAGAAGTAGACCTTGATTCCAGTGTCGACGCTGAACTGGGCGTGTTCGGCCATCTCTTTGCCTTGATCCCAGGTCAACGACTGCCAGAGATGATCGGGGAGTCTTTGGATGACCTCGGCTAGACCTGTACGCACCGACTCGGCGGTGTTGCCGTCGGGCAGACGGAACAGCATCACATACCGGGACCACCGTTCCACGAGGGTGCCGATAGCAGTCTGACGTCTGCCCATCAACAGGTCACCTTCCCAGTGTCCGGGGACGGCACGGTCGTCGGCTTCCGCGGGCCGTTCGGAGATCATCACCGGGTTTCGGATCTGGCCTTTGCCGGTGGGAGCACGCTTCGCAGTCGGTCGGCGGATCGCCCGGTGGGTCCGCAAACACTGCGTCAGCTCGTGTTTCAACGCTCCCCGGCCTTGGACAAACTGCGACAGGTAGATCGTTTCGTGGGACACCCACATCTCCGGATCATCAGGGTATGACTCTTTGAGCCATGCTGAGATCTGCTGTGGCGACCACCACAGACCGAGTTTCTCCTCGATGATCAGAGCCAACGTCGGGTTGGCGGCCAGCTTGCACACCTTGGGACGACGCGCCCTCCGGAACGCTGCCTGGTCGGCACGATGAGCCCGATATCGGAACCGCCCGCCATTACGAGCCACCTCCCGGCTCACCGTCGAAGCCGACCTGCCAAGCCGCACCGCGATCGAGCGCAGCGACTCGCCGGAAGCCACACCACAGGAGATCTCCTCCCGCTCCACCAGCGACAGATGCCGAGAAGGCCGGATCCGAGGACGAGGCCGGACCCCACCATGATCCTCAACCATCCACCTAACGGACCCAGGGGATCGACCCAACTCACGAGCCACCGCCCGCATCGCCACCCCCTCACTACGACGATCCCAAATCACCGCCAGCTCGGCCTCACTGAACCTCCGCACAACAACCTCCTCAACAGAGAGCCACAACACTCGCCGAAGAGGTGATGCGTCGACCTATTGAGATCGCAGGCATTAGACACCGGGGGGAAGTCGCTCGACCGCCTCCTCCGATTTCTTGTTCCACCTGGTTTGTACGTTGGTCGGTAGCGGGTTTGGTAAGTGATTTCTGTCACTGACGGGTTGTACGTTTGATGACAGGCCCAAAGGGGGAAGCGAGATGTCTCGACAAAGACGAAGGGCGATTGAGAGGCGGTATGAAAAGATCAGGGCCAAGGATGAATCCGGGCTCACTGCCGAGGAGTTGCTCGATGACATCATGGAGCTGGAGAGTCTGACCCACGAGATCAACTCGATGATGTTGCAGACGCTCGAGCGAAGACCCCACCTCACCCCTTTCGAGAGGCGACTCTTCCACTACCTGACGAAAGCGGCCCACCGATGAGCGAGCTTCGCTCCCTGCTCGACCAGCTCTCGGCGGTCGACATCGGCCAGATGTCGGTCGAGATGCTCGATGAAGACATCGACGAGCTGGTCTACGGGCGTCAGATGATGGATGTCCTGCTCGCTCAACGGGTCAGGGGGATGACCGACCGCGGCGGTCATGTCGAGCTCGGCTACCCCTCCCCGACCGCCTATCTCACCGGTAAGGGCATGTCTGCAGGTCGGGCGAGACGACATGTC
>DASWKK010000016.1:0-5218 GCA_036396655.1 Acidimicrobiia bacterium | reverse complement strand
GCCCCCACGATCATGCCCAGGATCAGCTCGCCGATCACCGGAGGTTGACGGATCCAAGCCATCAACTCCGCTCCCACCTTGGCGGCCACGAGGATGATCAACAGGTCGACGAGCGAAGAGACGATCTCCACGCAATAGCCTCCAGTTTCGAAGGTGCGGTCTGTCAGGACCGGCCCGACCCTCCGGTCTGATCCAGTTCTGGTCTGAGCGGGCCAAGCTAACAGCGCGAGCCCTCGTGATGACCGCTATGACTCACCTTCCACGGACTATTGGTCTGCAAGCACTGCGAGAATGATCACGGTCTTGGAAAGGGTCTATTCATGCGCCTCGAAGGTCAGGAGCTGTTTCGCGCCGTGACCCTGTCGCCGGGAGTTGGCTAGTGGGTCAGATGCTGGAGTGGCTTGTGGACTCTGACCCGGCGATCCGCTGGCAGGTGATGCGTGACCTCACCGACGAGCCGGCGTCAGCTATCGCCAAAGAGCGGGCCAGGGTGGTCGACGAGGGCTGGGGGGCGCGGCTACTGGCCCTCCAGGCCGACGACGGGAACTGGGGTGGCGGTGTCTACTCGCCCAAGTGGATCTCCACCACCTACACCCTCCTGCTCCTTCGCCATCTGGGTGCGAACCCCGACGAGGCCCGGGTCCGGGCTGCCATCGCCCCGGTCAGGGAACGGGTGACCATGGGCGGAAAGAACCGGCCCTTCTTCGACTACGCGACCGAATTGTGCATCACCGGAATGGCACTCGCTCTCGGCTCGTACTTCCTCGACGACGCCAGGTCGATGCCCCAACCAGAGGTCCTGTTGGACCGACAGAAGGAAGACGGGGGCTGGAACTGTCAGGTCAGCTCGGACCGATCCTCTTTTCACACCACGATCTCGGTGCTTGAAGGGCTGATCGAGTACGAGCGGGCCGTGGGCGGCGACCCGACACTGGCCCAGGCCCGTGGCCGAGCTCACGAGTATCTGCTCCAGCGACGTCTCATGTACTCGCTGCGCACCGGTGAGCTGGTCAACCCCCGTTGGCTGCTGATGTCGTTCCCGCCACGATGGTTCTACGACGTGCTCCGTGGCCTCGACTATCTCCGGGAGGCAGGGACCCAACCCGATCCCAGGACCAGGGAGGCGATCGAGGTCATCGAGGGCAAACGTCGCAAGGATGGCCGCTGGCCGCTCCAGAACCGTCACCCTGGCAGGGAGCACTTCGTCATGGAGGAGGGCTCGGGCAGGCCGAGCCGATGGAACACACTGCGGGCGTTGCGTGTCCTCGACTGGTATGCCGACGACGCGGGGGCATGATCCGTCCGGGTTCAGATGTCGACCTCACCAGTGGTGGGTTGATGGCGTTGGTGTCATATTCTAGTATGAGAATATGACCTCGAAGACGCTCACGGATGCCGAGCTTCTGGTGCTTGGCCTGGTCGCCGAGATGCCGCGGCACGGCTACGAGCTCGATCAGGTGATCGAGCAACGCGGTCTGCGGGAGTGGACCCAGATCGGCTTCTCCTCGATCTACTTCGTGTTGGGCAGGCTGGAGAAGCTCGAATACGTGGTCTCGGAGGCGCCGGCAGGAGCGAAGGCGAAGAAGGTCTTTCGGGTAACCAGGATCGGGCAAGCGGCCTTGGCGGAGCAGTCTCTGACCGCGCTGCGCACCGTGCGTCCGAGCTACAACTCGGTGCTGTTGGGCATGGCCCACTGGCCAGTGCTGAAGCGCAAAGAAGCCCTTGGGTCTCTCGAGGAGCGCGGGGCAGCCGTGGCGCTCGAGATGGAGCGGCTCGGCGAGATCCAGGTCACCCAGCAACCGCTGCCCGACTACATCGAGGCGCTGTTCGAGTATGCACTTGGACAACTGCGCGCCGAGGCGGAGTGGGTCACGCAAACCCTCGCCTACATGACCACCAAACCCTGGCTGGAGGAGGAACCCGATGAGCACCCTCGATGACAGAGACCTTTTGGAGGAGCTATATCTGCCACCTTCGGACGCATTCATCCTGGTGGATGTGCCCGACCTGCCGTTCGTGATGATCGACGGAGACGGCGGCCCGGATGGCAAGGCGTTCGCCCCGGCCATGCGATGGCTCTTTGCCGTCGTCTACCCCATCAAGCAGATCGCCAAGGAGCGGATGGGGAAGAACTTCGTCGAGCCGCCCCTCGAGTGTCTGTGGTGGGCTGATGACATGAACGATCTGATCGCGGGGAACCGAGACAAGCTGAGATGGAGGCTGATGATCGTCACCGCAGACTGGGTCGATCAGGAAATGTTCGACCACGCGGTGGCCAAGGCGTCGGAGCGGCTGGGTGAGCCGCCGGGCAGCTTGAGGCTCGAACGGTTCGCCGAAGGGACGAGCGTGCAGATCATGCATGTCGGCCCCAACAGCGAGGAGCCCGCGACCCTCGCCCGAATGCACCACGAGTTCCTGCCGGAGCACAACCTCGTCCCCATCGGGTACCACCACGAGATCTACCTGACCGATCCGAAGCGGGTGGCCCCCGAGAAGCGCAAGACGGTGCTGCGTCAGCCCGTCAGGCAGCTGGAGTAGCGGATCACTCTCAGCCGAGATGGCGTTTCAAATAGGAGATGACGTGATCGATTGCGTCTTCCTGCGTGTCGTCCACCTCGGGCTCACCGTCAGGTCCGCTTAAGGGGAAGACGTATCCGTGTAGCGGGTGGTCATAGGAGACCCACTCGACGTCTTTGCCCGCCTTCTCCATCAGCACGTATGTGGCTCGGAATATGCCCTGCAGATGGTCGGTCTCCCTGCCCATGACCAGCATCGGGGTGTCGATCGTTGCGATCCGACCCATGGCGATGCCGATGTCTATCCGGTCGAGCACCTTCTCGACCTCGGACATCTCCATGTTCTCGATGTTGCGCAGACCCGTGGAGTCATCGACCGAGACGGTGTCGTCGGGATCCAGCGCCAGGAACTCGTGGGCCGCCGGCTCGCTGGCGACCGCGGCGGCGACACCTTGGTACTCGGAGACGATCTTCAGCGCCATCTCACCTCCGTGGCTCATTCCGATCAACCCGACCCGGTCGCCGTCGATGTCCGGGCGCGATTTCAAATGCTCGATGATGGCGATCTCGTCTTCGTACTCCAGTGGCGAGCGATTGAACAGCTCCCGACCCTGGCGCGTGTCCCTGACCAGCTCGCCTCCCAGGTTGTATCCCAGCTCGACCTCGGTGCGATAGCGGATCCAGGCGCAAGCGAAACCGGCGTCCAGGAGACACTCCATGATGTGTCCCCGGTTCCGGATGGCCTCCCGGATCCAGGCCATCCCGCCGCCACCGTTTCCCGAGGCGAGGAGGACGACCGGGAAGGGGCCGTCCCCTGACGGGAGACGCAGCCCGATCGGCGCATAGAGCCCGTCCCAGGTCTCGAGATAGATGAGATGAGCCGGATACCGGGAGCCGGGGACGGTCTCGACGATCTCGATGCTCTCGGGATCGAGCACCGTGCCGCTAGAAGGTTCATTCATACGGTTCCTTTCGAAATGGGGCTGCCCGCATCGTACGAGCGAGGACCGACCGAGGTGCCGGTGCCCGGAATCGAGAATCTCTTTTCCACGGGCTGGGTACGTCGATCGACGGTTGTGAATCGGCCTGCTTCTTGGTCGGTTTCGGCTTCCGACAACGGGGCACGCCCCTAGGAGGTACGAGCCCCTTGTCAAGAGGCCTATTGCCCGCGACGCCGACTGCGCATAGCTTGTGGCCCATGGGGGTAAGAGGCCTGCGCTGCCAACAGTTCGGCTACTTGTTTCGTTCCTTCGCGTCGCGGTGGCTTGGTGTTCTCGCCCTCGGCATCGTCGTGTTGACCGCACTGGTGGCCACGCCGACCGTCGCTCGAGCCGGCGATGATGACTACCCATATACCGGTTCCATCCCCGACCGGACAGGCGTCGAGTACAACCAACTGTTCACCGACTCCCTGAAGACCCTGCACGGGCTCAGGGAGGTTTCGAGCAAGCGGCTCTACATCTTCGGGTCCAGCCGCGACGACCTGATATATGACGTCCAGTTCTCCCGTGGCTACCAACTCCGGCCGGAAGCCGACCCGGGCCGGCTCGTCGGTAGCGGCTCACAGGCAATGCAGCCCGAAATGGCCAAGGCCTGGTCGGCCTTGCGTGCGGAGGCAGCCCGGCAGGGATGGCGTCTGTCGGTGACGTCGGCCTTCAGGTCGGTCGACCTGCAACGCTCGATCGCCCGCAGCAGGTACGGACACGCCAACACCTGGTCCGAGGTCGACGCAGTCGCGAAATGGATCTCGGTGCCCGGCACATCGAAACACCACACCGGATACACGATCGACATCGGCTACGCCGGTCGCAAGCTCCAGTCGTACGACTCCGCATACCGTTGGCTGGCCGCCGACAACTACGCGGTCGCCAAGTCCTATGGGTTCATTCCCTCATACCCGCCCGACGGCGGCAAGCAGGGCCCGAATCCGGAACCGTGGGAGTGGAACTGGATCGGCATCGACAATCTGCTGTGCGGAAGCGGCACAGAGACGTCGACCGATGGCACCTTCTGCGATGACGACGGCTCGGTCTTCGAGGGCTCGATCGAGTGGCTGGTGTCAGAAGGGATCACCGAGGGATGCAATCCGCCCACCAACGACCGATTCTGCCCCAACGACCACGTCACCCGGGGACAGCTGGCAGCCTTCTTCGTCCGAGCCCTCGACTACAGCGACGTGGGCCAGAGTGACCTGTTCGTGGACGACAACGACAGCATCTTCGAAGCGGCTATCAACAAACTCGGAACGGCCGGACTCACTCGAGGTTGCAACCCGCCGGCCAACGACCGCTTCTGCCCCAACCGCGACGTGACCCGAGGAGAACTGGCAGCGTTCCTCGTCCGGGCCATCGGTTATGCCGAGACAGACGGCGGCGATCTGTTCGTAGACGACAACGACAGCCCTTTCGAGAACGCCATCAACAGACTCGGGTCAGCCGGACTCACCAAGGGATGTAACCCACCTGACAACGACCGATATTGCCCCAACGACTACGTCACCCGGGGGCAGCTGGCGGCATTCCTGCGTCGCGCCTTCGGCTGAGCCGAGGACTCAGTCGAGCCACAACGTCCGAACCTGTGCCACCACACCGGAGACCGAGCGAGTTTCGAAGGCTCCGAGCATTTGCTGGTGTTTCCCAGGTCGGTGACTTGTGGGCCCAGGAAGACTTGAACTTCCGACCTCATCCTTATCAGGGATGCGC
>DASWKK010000015.1:0-12360 GCA_036396655.1 Acidimicrobiia bacterium | reverse complement strand
CAGGAGAAGCACCCTCAAACCATGTTGCTCACCGAGCCGTTCTGGTCGTGAGGCTGTAGTCGAGTAGGACGGTGCCGTCGTCGAAACGATGTGTCGTGTTGAGAGCGAGGTCGACCCGCGCCGCGTCGGGGAGAGCTCGGGTTCCGCCACCGACGATCGTCGGGACCAAGCGCAGCAGATACCGGTCGACCAGACCCGCCCGGATGGCCTGGGCAGCGAGGCCGGCGCCACCAATGGCCAGATCGCGGTCGGCATTGTCTTTCATGGTCTGGACCACTTTGGGGTCGAGTGTCCGCTCCAGCCGGGTCCGCGGTTCCGGCACGGTGTCCAAGGTGGATGAGTAGACGACTTTCTCGGTCGCCCGCCACAGCTCGGCGAACTCGCGTGGTATCTCGGGGAGGTCGTCGAGGATAAGTGTGTCCCACACCCTCATCGTCTCGTACATGCGACGGCCGCATATGAAGGTGCCGACCGATCGTTGGAGGTCGTTGAAAAAGGCGTGCGCGTCGTCGGAGGGGTGTGTCCAGTCGAAGTTGCCGTTCTCGTCGGCGATGTAACCGTCTAGTGATGCGCTGATGGCGTAGATGAGGTTGGCCATGGAATCCTCCTGATTCTCGTACCTGTATGTGGACGACCGACGAGCCGGAAACTGATCAGTGTGCTGCAATCCCATTCCCATGCCCTGAGAAACGTCTCCTGCACCAGGTCGTCCGCTTCTTCCAGCGCTCGTGTCATCCGATAGCCGTCGTCCAGCAGCTCCGATCGATTGCCGCTACACCACCAGGGCGAAGGCCCGCTCGTCCCCTATCCGCGGCCCCGCCACGCGGGCATCCCGGTGCGCCACCTGGTCTCGGTTGGTATCGGACGCTCAAACCTGTGTTCGGCCGAACCCTTCCTCGCTGTGGAGCGTTCGGGTCTCAACCTGAGATCACGTGAGGCTTTCGCTTCATGGTGCCTAAGCCAGACCCTGGCTGAGCCAGGCTTCGAATTGGGTTTGTGCGAGTATCGCTTCGTCTCCAGGCACAAGGGTCCGTTCGCGCAGTTTGGCCCCGAAGTAGCGAGCCGTCGGGTCGGTGACCACCGTGCGGGTGTCGTTGCGTGCGCTCAGGGACTTGCGGATGAGCTCGTCGAGCCGGAACCGCTCGGGTCCCGCTACCTCTACGATGCCTTTGATCGGTGATCCCACTGCTGTCCGGCTGACCGCGCCGACGACGTCATCGGCGGCTATCGGTTGGATCAGCACGGGCGCAAGTCGGACCATGTTTCCCTCTGTCGCAGCATCAGCGATGCTCTTGATGAACTCGAAGACTTGGGTGGCGCGGACAATCGAGTAGGGGATCGAGGATCCTCTTATCAGCTTCTCCTGGGCGATCTTGGCCCGGAAGTAGCCGCTCTCGAGGAGAAGGTCTGTCCCGACCACCGACAGGGCGACGTGGTGATCCACACCAGTCTCCTTCTCCGCGGCGATGAGCTTTCGAGTCGACGTCTCGAAGAAGTCGAGCACCGCCTTCTCGTCGAATGATGGCGAATTCGACACGTCGACTACGACCTCGGCGTCTTCGAGTATCTCCGACAGTCCTTCGCCGGTGACAGTGTTCACTCCGGTACGTGGTGATGCAGGCAACGCTTCGTGGCCGCTCTCGCCGAGCTTGGAGACCAGTCTGGAACCAATCAGCCCGGTCCCGCCAATGACAACGACCCTCATGACGCTTCCTTCATACAAGGGATCCCCCGGCTCGGCTCCGCATGAAACCGAGATCTTGGCGGAGTTTGACCATAACGGACCGTGGCCGTCCCGTCGCCCAAATGGTGCCAGTCGCTGCCCGCCGAATCGAAGCCATGATCTCCCTAGGCGGGCGCGGCCTGCCCTTCGTAGGTTGAGGGATCTTCCCGCCCCAAGTCGGCGCGCCGCGGCCAACTCACTCTCTCTCTGCGCAGCTGGAGGATCGAGCCGGATCTGTTCGCCCGCTGACGGTCCAGAGAGCTCTAGTCGACGCCTATGCCGATGAGAATGGCTCCGATAAGCGTGAGTGCTCCTGCGATTCCTACCATTGTCGTGGTCAGGACGATCCCGGTTGTCAGCTGATCGACTTTCCTGGCCTGGGACGACTCGGGCGGGGCGGATGACCCGGCGTCGCGTCTTGCGGCTCTTCTGGTCAGGGATGTGAACAGCAGGCCGATGATTGGGAGAACGGCGAGGTTTGCCACATGCGCCACTCCCAGAATCATTAAAAACGCGGCGATCCCTCCCGTCCCCAGCCACAGCTCCTCGCTCGGGATGGCTATCGGCTGGTGCAGATCAGTCGGGTCGAAGTTGTGGACGATGAGGCCTCCGAAGAACAGGTAGTAGGCAATGTCGAGCAGCTTTGAGAAGAGCACTCCCGTATCCGGTCTGAGATGGAAGACGTCGTCGAGGAGTGGGCCTCCCAGCCGCCGTAGTGCCGGCGCGACAGCGATCAATATGGCGACGAGAACCACTTCGATTATGGCCTGCAGCGACCATTTCGGGATGGTCCATAGACCGGTCGGGCTTCGCTGTGACGATGCGGCGACGAATAAACCCAGTAGGAGGAGTCCCAAAGTCGATGTGATCGCGGTTACGAGAATTCGGCGACGATGAGCCCGGTCCTCTTCGATGCTGCGTTGCAGACGGGCGAACAGATCGACGCTGGGCTGATAGTCGCCGGTGGCGTGTAGGGCCTCTCGTATCCGTCCTTCCAGGCTCGTCATCTGTTCTCCAGGATTGGGGCCATGGCGTCCAGTCCTCGTCTGCAGTGGGTCTTGACGGAGTTCACCGAGATCGACAGGGTCTCTGCGATCTCTCGCTCGGTCAGATCGAAGTAGAAGCGAAGGACCAGGCAGTCACGCTGACGTCTGGATAGGGTGTTGAGGGCGTCGATCACTTCGGCCTTGCTCTCGTCCTTTACTATCTGCAGCCCGGGATCCTCAGGCACGCGGCGGTCGATCATCGAGTCTTGGTGCCTCAATGACAGCAGCCCCCGTCGGTTGTGATCTCTGGCCAGGTTGAGGACTATCGAGCGTAGGTAGGCGGCGCTCTTGCCGGGGTCGTCTATCCGCTCGGTGGCGTGGTAGAGGCGGATGAAGGCCTCCTGAACGATGTCCTCCGCTCCGGTGCGGTCGTCGGTGAAGAGCCTGGCCAACCTGACCAACGAGACGGCCTCCTGGTGGTAGAGGCGCTCGACCACGGAAACGCGGAGCAGCTCCTCGGATGTCCATGTCGTCTTGCCGGCCGCAACGACCGCCAGCCACAGCACGATCTCAGGATGCCTTGGGTGTGTCCTCGTCCATTTGCCGGCTCAACCCGAGGAGTCGGCCGACGAGTGGCAGGCTCAACACGTTGAGCCCGTGGAGGACACCCATGAGAAGCAGCATCCCCCCGACGCGGGCCATCTCATGTTGAAGCTGCGTGCCGATCGGGTCTCGTGCCGTCTCCCTCCACCCGGTCGGTTGGCTCAGTGTCACGGTGAAGAGGATCAGAGCCGTGAAGATGAGGTAGTAAGCAACGTCCATCAACACCAGGTAGCTCTTCCCGGTGCGGGGGTTCCCCCGGAAGATGTCACCGGCGTAAGCCCGCCCGAATCTCTTGATCAGCGGGCCCAACACCACGACGATTGCCACGAGGACGACATCGGTTATCAGCTCGATGATCCACCAGCTCATTACTGCCGCCCTTCCTTAGAGGACAATGGTCCTACGCCGGGTGCCGATTCGGCTGCTCTAATCGAAAGCCCGATCACAACCCAAGTGGAGACCATGATTCCGAGGCCACCGTACTTCCCACGGTCTCTGCGGTGTCGTCGACGGTCCCCAAAGAACCGAAGCAGGGATCGCACGCCGCGTGACGACAAGGGGCGCCAGGCGAGAGCCTGAGACCTCATTTCCGAGCCCGGTCCGTTTCGGTGGCCAGGATCGACACGTCCTCTCCATCCGAGGGCGTTGATGCCCGCCGCTGTTCGAAGCGCATGGCTGTGGCCGTCGCTCCCACCCCGTAGAGGAGACCCACCAGGCCGAACATAGGGATGTTCAGCCATGCCCCGGCGCCCAGATCGAACAATTCCATGCGCAAGTCTTCGGTGGAGAGCAGAACAGCCAGAACGGCCGCGGCGGGAACGATCGCCGATGCCATGATCGAGCGATGCTCGAGGCCGCGCCGCGCCAGGTTGCCCGCTATCCCAAGGATGCCCCCGAAGAACCCGCCGATGAAGATCACGATGAACATCGTGCCTTCCACGGTGAACTCGGGTGTGCGGAGAGGATCGAATATCGCAACCACCCGCATCGCCAGACGGAATCCCGGCCCCAGGATGAGAAGACCCGACACGACTCCGCCGATCGCCCCGTACCGCACGCTACGCCAGAACCCGGGAACCAGTCGCCAGGCGAGCCCGGCGCCGACTAGCACCAAACCTTTTGCGACCGGCCCACTGATAGGGGTGGTTGCAAGAGCCAAAGCCACGGCGAGTCCGAGCAGCAACCCCCTCTGAACGAGTGGCTGCCCGGGTCGCCATGTCGTCGGCTCGGTCACGACAGATCGGCGCATGCGATCTTCTGGCCGGTGGGGGCATGGATCACCACTGACAGCGCATCGGCGCCCGCGGTGGCGAACACCGTCGTCTTACCGTTGGCGTTGCCCGCCGGGTTTGCGGTGAAGGGGCCGGGCCAGATCTCGAAACCGTCCAGGGCTCCGCCGACTACCGGCTCATCGAAGCGGTAATGGCCGCCCGCATTCCCGTTAGCGCACGCCTGGTTGTGCACATGCGACCCGTAGGTGGCGCCCGGGGTAAGGCCGGTGACGTTCACCGACACGAGAGTCTTCCCACTGGCGGTGCGCACCATCGATGCGATGCCATCGACGTCATACCCGAGTCCCGGCCCATCGGCAAAGGTCTGAAACGACCCTCTAGCCACGGTGGCGCCTCCCGCGCTGGCCGGCACCGCCATCAGTACCACCGCCATCGCAAGGGTCGTCGCCAAGGTCCTTTTGCTTGCTCGCATTTGTTGCCTCCTCGCAACCGTTTCAACTGGACAGACGAAAAGGCAGTCGATTTGGGTGACAGCGAATCCCGATTCGCCAAGATCGATTGGCCAAATGCCCGGTGGCTGTGCCGTCTTGTAGGAATGCGAGAGGTAGTGGCATAATAGTGGCATGACACGCATACGAGTTAGCACAACCGTCGACGAGTCGCTCCTGGCGGATGCGAGGCGGTTGAGGTCGGATCTGAATGATGCGGCCCTTCTGGACGAGGCTCTCGGAGCGTTAGTGGCGCGACATCGAGCAGCCGAGATCGACGCTGGGTACGCCGCTTACGATGATCATCCACTCGACGAGTCCGACGAATGGGGAGACTTGGCTTCGTTTCGCGAGGCGGCGGCTTCTTCGTGACGGATTGGCCTGCGAGGGGCGAGGTGTGGTGGTGTGAGCTTCCCGGGATTTCTCGTCGACCAGTTGTGATTCTGTCGCGAGACGCCGCCATCCCACGACTCCGAAGGGCACTGGTCGCTCCCTGCACCACGACGATTCGAGGACTTGCCAGTGAGGTTCTGCTCGAGCCCGGGGACGATCCGATCCCTCTTCAATCGGCCGTCAATCTCGACTCAGTCGAGAGCGTGTCGGTTGGAACGCTGACCGAGCGTCTGGGCAGGTTGGGTGACGCTCGCATGCGAGAGATCTGCGCAGCTCTGCTTGTCGCGGTCGATTGCCGTCCGTAGGTGGGATTTGGTTGCCACGGTCACCGATGGGCGGTCCGTTAAATCCAGATCATCGCACCCGACGAAACGCAGCCCATAGCTGTTCCAACAGCTCACCCATGTCGGTTTGGTCGGACTCGAGGAGCCACTGAATTTGAAGCCCGTCAGCCGCGGCAATCATCAGCGTGGCCACTGCATCGAGATCGAGGTCGTCCACAAGCTCTCCAGTGGCCTGCTTCTGCCTGATGTCCTTGGATAGGTCTGCTCGAAGGTTGCGGTATCTCTCTTCGAAGAAGTCGCGGGCCGGGCTGTTGATTTCGGTGCTCTCCGCGGACATCGAGACGTACAGCCGAACCAGTCCCGGTTCCTCGGTGTTGTGTCTTACGATCGCCACCAACCCGCTTGCGGTCACCGGGTTTCCCTGATTCTCGTCGTACATCAGCTCGTTGCGGGCGTCGCGCCGTTGGAGCACTTCGGTCAGGGCTCCCGACGCCGCCTCGTAGCGGATCAGCTCATTCAGCCGGCTCCCGCCACGTGGCCTCTGAGAACAGCAGGTTCATGTAGGGCGGCCTCGGCGCCATGAGCTCGATGAAACGAAGGGGCTGATCGCCAAGTGCTCTCCAGGCATGCATCGTCCCCGACGCGACCCAGACGAGGTCTCCTGGTTGCATGGCGAAGCGCTCACCCTCGAGCTCGGTTTCGCCTTGCCCGGAGACCACATAATACGCCTCTTCGAAGTCGTGGTAGTGGGCGCTTCCCGAGAATTGGCTGCCCCCGGCCGCCTCGAATTTGACCATGAAGGTCTGGTGGTGGATCGAGCCCAACACGTCGTCGACCATCATCCGCACCGAGACATTGCGGATGTTGTGCCCGTGGGTGCCTGGCATCATCAACGCGCCCGGCGGTGTCATGTCCGTGAGGTCGAAGTGCCCCAGGTGACGGCTCCTCGGGTGTAGCTCTCGCACGGTTCGTCCGTCTGCGGGGACGGGATACTCCTCGACCGGATAGGTTCCGTTGAACCCTCCGACGGGACGCGGCTGTGGAGACCTCACCCGGTACCAGATAACGGGCTCGTCGAATGGGTTGGACCATGCGTGCGGCGCCGAAACCGGAGCGAAGCCAAAGTCGTCGGTGACGAGGTGATGTGATGTGCGGTCGATGCTCACCATCGCCTCGCCCGAAAGGACATAGAAGGATTCTTCGAAGGGGTGCAGGTGCCCGCCGATGAACCCTCCGGGGTCGAGCCTGCAAACCGATATCTCGACGTGGGTCGAGCCATCCTCCAGCGACACCAGCGTGTTGGTCTCGAACCCTTCCGAACCGGCTTCCGAGGCGAAGGGCTCGAGCCCGGCGAGAGCGTCTCGATGTACCTTGAACTTCCGCATCGATCTCCTTTAGTCCCATGCCGGGTCAAACGCCACGACGGGTTTCGGCTGGACGAACCTGGGACAATCTACGTCCTGAGCATCTCTGGTTCGAGGAGTGCCTAGTTACTGGGCCTGCTCGCTCGATCAACCTTTGCGCCACGTATGGCGCGGTATGGATCATTCCGGGATGGGGTTAGAACGAGGCAACGGTTCGGAAGGATGGGTCGTTTCTGTCGCCGACCTGCCGGCCAACTGAGCTTGACCCGTCATGGTGGACACCTGACTCTGGTCGTTGACGAGATCGATGCGCGTCCGCATGAGAACGGAATACAAACCAACGACGAGACGTGATGTCGCGAACCAAGAAAGGGTCTCACAAGGCGATTCACGGAAATCCCCAGGTCATGCGATTGCGCGCTGACTCGTTCGCAACGAGGGGGTCACGGGTTCAAATCCCGTCAGCTCCACAAATCCCCAGTTCATGGCATGAGAAAGTCCGGTAGGTCTGTCCCACCTTGGCTCCGGCTGGTGTGTCTCACTTCTCGACCCGGCTTCGGCTCCTGGGCGACACTGGCTTCGGTTCCTGTGTCCCACTGTTTCCACGTCTGATGGTGCCTCACCGAACGAACACAGGATGCTGCCCTCGTGAGAGCGATGATCTCTAACGGGTCTTGTCATTCGAGCAAGGTGACTGTCAGACTTCTCGCCGGCTGAAACCTACGTACTCTCGGGTGATGTAGCCGACCGAGGCGGATCCGATCATAGGGCCATGGGCCGTCGCACGTCCGAGACGAGCTTCCGTCCGCTCACCTAGAATCTTGAATCGATTCGCTCCGGCCTAGCACGCTAATCCCGGTCGCGGTTCTCGGAGCCAGCGCAAGCGCGGTGGCGTCGTCCATCCTCAGATCACGACCCCGCTCCCAGAGACGGTCGAACTCTTCGGCCCCAACTCGGGTCTTCAGCATGCTGAGTCGTGCATCACGCTTTCCCCGAGAGGCCTCTGCGGCGGGGATGTCGAGAGCTGAACCCAACTCGTCGACGTATCCGAGAAGGATCACGGCCGTCTCCGATGCGCCGGTCTCGGCGGCGATCCGGGCCATCCCTGCCAAGGCGGTCCTTGTGGTTCTCCGCTCGGCGAGAGCGGCGCCCCGGTGGAGGCTCTCCCTCAGCGTCTTCTCGCCGCTCGTCAGGTCACCGGCGTCGAGTTGGGTGATACCCAAGGCGCTCAAGGCGCGCACTGTGCATCTCTCGTCACCCTGGCGGGTCAGCTGGGTGACGGATTCACTGAGCACCGCGGCAGATTCGCCGAGTCGCCCCGCCCTTCTCAGAACCTTCCCGTACTCGAGCCGGGCGTGGGCCCCGTCGTGGACATTGCCTACCGCCTCGGAGATGGCGATGGCCCGCTCCGCGTAGTCCACTGCCAACTCCAAGTCGCCGTGGCTTCCGGAAAGTTGCTCGGCGATCTTGTAGAGCACCAGGGCTTCCCGGCTCCTGTCACCAACGCTGCGGTACAGGTCGAGAGCCTGTTGCAACATGCCGATCGACCACTCTGGGTCGCGGTAGCTGGCCTGACCCATCCGCTCGCTCCACAAAGCGAGCTCCCAGGGGTCGTCCTGACCTGCGAACAGATCGAGAGCCTCCATTCCGACGGTTCGAGCCTCTTCGGTGCGACCGTCGATGACGAGCGCCCAGGAGAGGGCACGCAAGGCACGCGCCTCACCCCTCCTGTCGCCGATGGCACGTGCCTCGGCAAGGGCCTGCTTTGCATACTCCCGGGGTAACGAGGCGTGCTGCGATGAGTACAGGTCGCTGGCGCGGAGCAGTGCCTCGATTCGCAGCAGCGGGTCGAGGCCCTGTGAGACCTCCACTGCCCTCCGTAGCCACTCGTGACCCTCAGATCTCGGACCGACTGAGTCCCAGAACACGGCTAGGGCGACGGCAAGCCGAACCAGTTTCTCAGGCGAGGTGGTGGCCGCCCAATGCAACGCCTTGCGAAGGTTGTCGTGGTCCATACGGAGAAGCGTGCGCCAGTCGGTCTGCTCCGGACCTTTGAGGTGCTCGGCTGCCTCCTCGGCAAAGCGGAGGAAGTAATCGGCGTGGGCGTCACGGAGCGGGGCTGACTCCGTCGAGTCGACCACCCGCATCGCAAACTCACGGAGGGTCTCGAGCAGGATGTACCGCCGTCGTCCCACCCCGCCAGCCACCACCAACGACTTGTCCACCAGGCCTGCCACAAGGGCGGCGACGGCAGGACGGTCTAATGGCTCGTGGCCGCACACATCGACAGCCGCGTTCATGTCGAACCCACCCCGGAACACCGATAGGCGCCCGAAGAGGATCTGCTCGGGCCCGCTGAGAAGGCGATAGCTCCAGTCGACGGCCGCCTCCAGCGTTTGGTGTCGATCTATGCCCGCCGGGGAGGAGAGGACCGAGAACCTGTCGTCGAGATGGTCCCGCAGCCCGACTAACCCGAGACCATGGGCCCGGGCCGCCGCCAGCTCCAACGCAAGGGGAATACCATCGAGACGTCTCACGATCTCCCCAACCACGTCGAAAAGCATTCCTGGATCGTCGTCCCTGCTCACCGCTCTGACCCGGTCGACGAACAGCCGGACCGCGTCGAAATCCTTGGTGACCGGCTCAGTTTCGTCGGGGTAGGGGAGAGGATTCACTTCGAGGATGCTCTCTCCAGGTACCCCGAGCCGCTCCCTGCTGGTTGCCAGGACGACCAGACCCGGTGACCCCTCGAGCAGTCTCTGCGCTACCTGTGCCACCCTCGCCAGCAAATGCTCACAGTTGTCAAGGACCAGGAGCAGCCGGCGTGCGCGCACATGGTCGACGAGGATGGTATCCGTGTCCTGGTCGCCGAGCCGCCCTACACCCAGTGCCTTGGCGATTGCGTCTGCTACTCCGTCAGCTGAACGGACCGGGGCAAGGTCGACGAACCAGACCCCGTCGTCTGAGAACCTGTCGAACACAGCCCTTCCGGTCTCCGTGGCCAACCGCGTCTTCCCTGAGCCGGCAGTGCCGAGAAGCACCACGAGCCGGCTGACCTCGAGGAGAGAAGTCAGCTCCGCCATCTCCCGGCGTCGCCCGATGAAGCTGGTGAGTGCCGCAGGGAGGTTGTGCCGTGTCGGTCCTATGAGTGGGGTAAGAGAGGGGTCGTGGAGAAGGATCCGCTCTTCCAGCTCCTTGAGATCCGATGACGGCTCGATCCCCAGTTCCTCGCCGAGTCTGCGGCGAAGACGTTGGTAGGCGGCTAGGGCATCGCTCTGCCTGCCGGATCGGTACATGGCGAGCATGAGTTGTGCCCAGAGCCGTTCCCGAAATGGGTGGGCGGCGACCATGGTCTCCAGCTCTCCGATCACCTCACTGTGACGACCCGAGGCGAGCCGTCGCTCGACCAGGGCCTCCATTGCTTGGAGTCGCAGTTCCGTGAGTCGGGACGATTCCGTCGGTCCCCAGTCGGTGGAGGCCAACTCGGGGTAGGGTTCGCCGCGCCACAGGGCGAGTGCTTCCTCGATGTCCTCGTCGCTGAGTTCTGTGAGGGTCTTTACGGCGTTCTCGAACGCGACGGCGTCGATGCTCAGGTCATCGAGGTCGACCACGTACCCCGCGGGTCGCGTGGCCAGGGCCGCGCCGAGAAGCTGTCTCAACTGGGAGACGTACTTATGGATGCTCTTGCGGGCGGTGGCAGGTGCTTCCTCACCCCACAGAGTCTCGACCAGGGTACCGACGGTGACTACCCGACCTCGGTTGACGGCCAGGGCGGCGAGCAGCATCCGGGCCTTGGGGCTGCCCAGGTCGACCCTCTGACCGTCGATCAAGACCTCGATCGGCCCGAGGACCCTCAGATGCAGGGAAGTCGTCATCGGTATACCCGATGGTTACCGGATCGGTACCGGCGTACGCGATAACTGTGCTGATCGGGACTCGAACATACACCCGATCGTGGCAAGAAAGGAAGCCAAATGACAGTAACCACCGACACAAGGACCGCGGTCTTGATCGCTACCGAAGCCCTGGCCGGGATGCTCGACGACCCGCAGATCGCGGTGGTCGAGGTCGACGAGGACACCTCCGCCTTCGAGGGCGGGCACATCCCCGGTGCCATCGCGCTGGACTGGAAGAACGAGTTGCACGATCTGCCTCGGCGGGACTTCATCAACTCAGCCCAGCTCGGGGCACTCCTCGGGTCTAAGGGGATCAGCGAGGAACAGACCTTGATCCTCTACGGGGGCAACAACAATTGGTTCGCCGCCTACGCCTACTGGCTGTGCAAGCTCAGGGGCATCGAGCACGTCAAACTCCTCGACGGGGGCCGGATCAAGTGGGAGTTGGAGGATCGGCCGCTGACCAACGAGGTCGCGGCGAAGACGCCTACGACCTTCCGGTTGACGGGAAAGGAGCGTCCAGGGCTGAGGGCAAGCAGGGAGGAGGTCATCGCCTTCGCCATGACGGGCGGGCAGATGGTCGACGTCCGTTCCCCTGCCGAGTTCTCCGGTGAGGTCATGGCGCCGCCGCATCTCCCTCAAGAACAGCCCTACGTGCCCGGCCATGTCCCCGGTTCGGTCAACATACCGTGGTCGCAGGCGGCCAACGAGGACGGAACCTTCAAGAGTAACGAGGAGCTGACGCAGCTTTACAACGGGAAGGGGATCACCGGTGACGGATTGGTGGTCGCCTACTGCCGGATCGGGGAGAGATCGTCGCATACCTGGTTCGTGCTCAGCGAGCTGCTCGGGTTCCCCAGCGTGAAGAACTACGACGGCTCCTGGACGGAGTACGGGAGTCTGGTCGGCGTACCCGTCGAGGTCGGGGCTTGAGGACCTTAGGGTGGCCACCGGTGACGGCGGCCACCCTAAGGGTACGGTGACACGATGGGACACCATCCCTTCCGTTTCGGTATCTCATTCGGCGGGGTCCCCAGCCGCACCGAGCTGGTGACCGCCATCCATCGCGCCGACGCCGCCGGGTTCGACGTGGTGTGCACCGCCGATCACATCAGCTCCCGGCTGTCGGTCATGCCGTTGCTCTCCCTGGCGACGGAGGAGTCGACAATGCGGGTGTCGCCGATGGTCATCGCCAACGATTACCGCCATCCGGTGGTGGTGGCCAGGGATGGAGCGTCACTGGACATCCTCTCCGAAGGGCGCTTCGAGCTTGGGATCGGGACCGGATGGATCAAGGAGCAATACGACTCGGTCGGGCTGGCCTACGACCCACCGTCGGTCCGGGTCGACCGTTTCGAGGAGGCGTTGCAGGTGATCTTGGGTTGTTGGAG
>DASWKK010000014.1:0-2918 GCA_036396655.1 Acidimicrobiia bacterium | reverse complement strand
ATCGTGGATGAGGTCCTGTCAGACACTGAGATGCTCCAGGACGTGGTGGAATCCTTTCAATGACCTACCGCGTCGCAGTCGTCCCGGGGGACGGGACGGGCCCCGAGGTCATCGCCGAAGCGATGAAAGTCCTGGATGCCGGATCGGGGCGATTCGCCTTCGACGTCGAGCCGACCTGGTTCGACCTCGGAGGGGAGCGCTATCTCGAGACCGGGGAGACCCTCCCCGAGGGGGTGCTCCGCCAGCTGCGGCGTTGCGACGCAATCCTCTTCGGGGCTGTGGGTCATCCCGACGTGGCGCCGGGAGTGCTCGAGCAAGGCATCCTCCTCCGACTCCGCCGGGAACTGGACCAGTATCTCAACCTGCGACCGGTCAAGCTCCACCCTGGAGTGAAGAGCCCACTCCGTGACGTCATCCCGGACCAGGTCGACTTCGTGGTGGTGCGCGAGAACAGTGAGGGACTCTATGTGGGCAAGGGGAGCTTCACTGCCAAGGGCTCGCCGTCGGAAGTAGCGATTCAGGAGTCAGTGAACACCAGGTTCGCCATCGAACGTTGCCTCCGCTACGCCTTCGACCTGTCCATGACCCGTCCCGCACGACACCTGACCTTGTGCGGCAAGACCAACGTCCTCACCTACGCGTGGGACCTGTGGAGCCGGGTGTTCGACGAGCTCACTCATGACTACCCAGATGTCGAGAGCGACTACGCCCACGTCGATGCGGTTTGCTTGTGGATGGTCGAGGACCCCGCCCGATTCGACGTCATCGTCACCGACAACATGTTCGGTGACATCATCAGCGACCTCGGTGCGGCAATCCAAGGTGGTCTTGGCATTGCTGCCAGCGCCAACCTCAACCCCCACGGTGTCTCCATGTTCGAGCCGGTAGGGGGAACGGCCCCCGGGTTCGAAGGAGCCGGCCAGATCAATCCGCTGGCGGCGATCGGTGCCGCCGCCATGATGCTCCACGAGCTCGGCGAGGAGACCGCAGGTGCGACCGTCGAGACCGCCATCGCTGCCGTGGCTGGGGCACTCCCCTCCCTGCGCGTGGGTGAGATGGAATTGACGACTTCGGAGGTTGGTGACCGCGTCGCCGCCAAGGTCGGCGACCTCTCCAGGTGACGGCATGACCGGGCGAACTCTGTTCGAAAAGGTGTGGGCCAGCCATGTGGTCACCGGAGCCGACCCGGCCCTGCTCTATGTGGACCTTCATCTCGCTCACGAGGTGACGTCGCCCCAGGCTTTTGCCGGCCTCGACGAGACGGGGCGCAAGGTGAGGCGCCCTGATCTGACGCTGGCAACGGTCGACCATGCCATCCCCACCACGGGTCGGGCGCTCGGCATCCGTGACCCGCAGTCGAAGAAACAGGTCGACACCCTTCGAGCCAATTGCGACAGACACGGGATCCGTCTCTACGGTCTCGATGACCCTCGCCAAGGGATAGTCCATGTCGTCGGCCCGGAGCAAGGCTTCACCCAACCCGGCATGGTCATCGTCTGTGGGGACAGTCATACCTCCACTCATGGTGCGTTCGGCTCACTCGCCTTCGGGATCGGCACCTCTGCGGTCGAGCATGTCCTGGCCACACAGACGATCTGGCAGACCAAGCCGAAGGTGATGGCCATCGAGGTCGTGGGCGACCTCCCGCTGGGGGTGACCGCCAAGGACTTGATCCTCGGAATCATCGCCACCATTGGGGTGTCTGGCGGCATCGGCCATGTCATCGAGTACCAGGGGCCTGCCATCGAGCGCCTCTCGATGGAGGAGCGGATGACGGTGTGCAACATGTCGATCGAGGCCGGAGCACGAGCGGGGATGATTGCTCCCGATCGGACGACCTTCGACTATCTGCAAGGCAGAGCAGGAGTGTCTCGGAACTCGTGGGACGCCACCGTCGAGTATTGGTCGACATTGCGGACCGATCCCGATGCGCACTTCGACCGGTCGGTCGACATCGACGCAAGCTCATTCGAGCCCTACGTGACCTGGGGAGTCAATCCGTCTCAGGCCACGACGATCTCGGGACAGGTCCCTAGCCCCGAGTCATTTGCCGATCCGGCACAGCGGTCTGCTGCATCGCGTGCGCTCGACTACATGGGGTTGGAGCCGGGCACCCCGATATCGGAGATATCGGTCGAGCATGTGTTCCTCGGCTCGTGCACCAATGCCCGGATCGAGGACCTGCGCCGGGCCGCTCGTGTGGTCGAGGGCCACCGGGTGAGCGACGGGGTGAGCGCGGTCGTGGTGCCCGGTTCGATGCACGTGAAAGCCCAGGCGGAAGCGGAAGGCCTCGATCGTGTATTCACCTCGGCCGGTTTTTCCTGGCGTGACGCCGGTTGCTCCAGTTGTCTCGCCATGAACCAGGACGTGATCCCGGCCGGGGAGCGATGCGCCTCGACCTCGAATCGAAACTACGAAGGCCGACAGGGCCGCGGCGCCAGGACCCACCTGGTCAGCCCCGAGATGGCAGCAGCCGCTGCGGTCGAGGGTCATTTCGTCGACGTGAGGAGTTGGGGTTGAGACCGGTCAACTACATCGAGGGCACCATGGTGTCCCTGCCCTGCTCTGACATCGACACCGATCAGATCATCCCGCAGAAGCACCTCAAACGTGTGGACCGGTCCGGCTACGGAGATGTCCTCTTCGACTATTGGGCGAGGGATGACGACGGCGATCTCCGCCCCGAATTCCCGCTGAACGACGCGAGGCGACGGGATGCCCGCGTCCTGGTCACCGGAGCGAACTTTGGGTGTGGATCGTCGCGCGAGCACGCCGTGTGGGCACTCTTGGATCGTGGCATCGAAGCGGTGATCGCAACCTCGTTCGCCGACATCTTCAAGAACAACTCGGTCGACAACGGCCTGCTCACGGTGACGTTGCCGGCGAGCACGATCGAGGAACTGCATCGGCTCTGCTCG
>DASWKK010000013.1:0-16705 GCA_036396655.1 Acidimicrobiia bacterium | reverse complement strand
GGGCTTTCTCAGTTCGGGGCCTTCGGTCAGGCGCAGGAGGGGCGAAACGCAACCCAAATCCTCCAGCACTACTACACCGGCACTTCGCTGACCACGATGCCTGCCGATCACTGGTCCAGGAATCAGGACGGTCTGCTGGTGGGACTCGTCTCCAACACCGCGGTGGTGAACCTCGAAGCTGTCGGGGGCCCGATCACGATCTGCCAGCCAACCGGCACCTGTCCACCGGTGGGACCCTACGTCGAGGAAGATTTCACGGATGTGACCATCGACCCCGGCGAGTTGTGGAGATTCGAGACCAACGGCGAGGAACCCAATCAGTGTCGTTTTCGAAAGGTCTCCCCTGAGCCCGTCGGCAACCTCGGCTGGCTGGGATGCGATGCGCAATTGACCAAAGCCGCCGGCACCGACACCCGGTTCAAGGTGAGTGGCAAGGAGTACGCCCACGGCACGATTCGTCTCACGCCGTCGTCGGACGGCTTCGACGTCGTGGTGGCGCTGGACATCGAAAAGTACCTCTACGGGCTATCCGAGGTCCCCTCTTCGTGGCCGGCGGAGGCACTCAAGGCCCAGGCCATCATCGGGCGCAGTTACGCCCTGGCGACTGCGGTGGAGAGGGGAGGCGCGAACGGATCGGGCAAGTTGTCGAGTTGTGGCTGTCATCTGCGCAGCACCTCCCAGGACCAGGTTTATGCCGGATGGAGCAAGGAAGGTGGCAGCTTCGGGGCGTCGTGGGTGGCCGCAGTCGACAACACGGATCGTCAGATCCTGATCCATCCGCAGTCTGACTACGCGTTCGATGTGGCCAAAGCCTTCTATTCCTCATCCAATGGGGGAGCCAGCGAGGACGTCGAGTTTGTATGGGGCGGGGCCGCATTGCCCTGGTTGCGCTCGGTCGAGGACCAATGGTCCTCCAACCCGTCGATCAACCCGCTGGCGCGATGGACGGTTGTCGTCCCGAGCTCCACCATCGAGTCCAGTTTCGGGTGGGACACCGTGACCCTGGTCCAGGTGATTGCCGGGCCACCCGGGAGCGTGATCCGGTTCTCCGGTCGCGCCAATGGCGTGGATGTGTCCAAGGAGCTCAAAGGAGACCAGCTCCGGTTGTGGCTCGGGGCCAACGCCTATCGGCGTGACGGCAACCCGGTCAGAGTCTCTCCTTATCTCATCTCGGCTACGTACACCGGACGTTTTTTCGACATCGCCGGGAACATCTTCGAGAACGCCATCGTCTGGCTGGCACAAGAGAAGATCACAGTCGGCTGTAACCCTCCCGCCAACACCAACTACTGCCCCAACGACCCGGTGACCCGAGGTGAGATGGCCGTGTTCATCTCGAGAGTGCTCGGGCTGCCGGCGCCATCGGACGATTACTTCACCGACGACACCGGGGAGTTCTACGAAGCCGCGGCCAATCGTCTCTTCGAAGCCGGGATCACCGTCGGCTGTGGGCCGAACCGCTATTGCGGGGATCGGTCGCTGCCCCGCCAGGAGATGGCAGCGTTCCTGGCCCGCATTCTCGGTCTGCCCGAAACCAGCACCGATCACTTCGTTGACGACAACGGCTCAGTATTCGAGGGGGCTATCAACAAGATCGGCGAAGCCGGGATCACCCTCGGCTGCAATCCCCCTGTCAACGACCGGTTCTGCCCCACCGACGAAGTGACCCGTGGGCAGATGGCAGCATTCTTCAAGAGGGTCTGGGGGCCCTGACAGCCCTACCATCGGGCGACGTGAGCGACAGGGCCGACTTCTTCTCAACCGAGCACTGGACGGCAGGCATAGTCGGTCTCGGGTATGTCGGGCTTCCGCTCCTGATGACCGCATCCAGCAACGGCCTGGCGGCCATCGGCTTCGATGTCTCCGAAGAGCGGGTCGCCCATCTGATCGATGGCCACTCGCACATCGATGACGTGTCCGACGAGGCTTTGCGGGCCGCTCTCGATGCGGGAGCGCGCTTCACCACCGACCCCGAGGCGCTTGCCGAGGCCGATGCCATCTTCATCTGTGTTCCAAGCCCACTGGGCAGAAATCGCCAGCCGGACCTGTCGTTCATCGAAGCTGCTGCCAACACGGTTTCCAGAGTCGTCAGGCCTGGTCAGCTGGTGAGCCTGGAATCGACGACCTATCCCGGCACCACAGAGGATTACCTGGTCCCGGCCGTGGAGAACGCCGGCCTGATCCTGGACAAGGACGTTTGGGTCGCCTTCTCCCCGGAGCGGGTGTCCCCCGGCGACGAGATGAAGACTGGAGACATCCCCAAGGTGGTGGGGGGCGTTACCGCTGACTCCGGAGACGTCGCCGTCGCGGCGTATCTTCGTTTAGTGCCCTCGGTGCATCGGGTCACATCCGCACGGGCGGCCGAGCTGTCCAAGCTCCTGGAGAACACATATCGGGCGGTGAATATCGGGCTGATCAACGAAATGACCCAGTTGAGCCACGAATTGGATATCGACATCTGGGAAGTGATCGAGGCCGCCGCTACCAAGCCTTTCGGCTTTGAGGCCTTCTATCCCGGACCTGGCGTGGGCGGCCATTGCATCCCCCTCGATCCGCAGTACCTCGCCTGGCGGGCCAGGGAGGCGAATTTTGCCACCCGGTTCATCGAGACCGCGGATCAGGTCAACACACACATGCCCGAGTACACGGCTCATCGCATCGCCGACATGCTCAATAGGGCCGGACGAGCCGTACAGGGCAGCAACATCCTGGTGGTGGGTATCGCCTACAAACCGAATGTGTCCGATGACCGTGAGTCAGCCTCGGTCGACGTAGCCAACAAGTTGCTCGCCAGGGGAGCGCACGTCTCGGTTCTCGATCCTCTCATAGGTGCCGAACGGATCGCCCATCACGGATTCGAGGTTGCCTCGGTCGACGACCTGGCGAGGTTCGATCTCGCGGCCGTACTCACTGATCACTCCGACCTGCCGTATACAGCGCTCGCCAATGAAATCCAGTTGGTCTTCGATGCGAGGGGTGTCTACCGACGTCTGGGTCTGTCGGCTCCAAACGTCGAGGCCCTATGACCGGTCCGACGATTCTCGTTCTGACCACAGTTCATCCCCCCGACGACACCAGAATCCGGGAACGACTCATCAGGAGCCTCGAGGGCTTGGGACGGTTGACTTACGCCAGCCGCGATCCGGGGCCCTCGGACAAATCCGGGCTCGGATGGGAACCGCTCACCGGGGGACGTCTGGCTCGCAACCTGAAGACGGCGTGGTTGCTATTGGCTCGACGTTGGGATGTGATCGTCCTCCACGATCCCGAGACCATCCCGGCCGGTTTGCTTGCCCGTGTCCTGCGACGCTCGGTGGTGGTCTTCGACGTGCATGAAGACCTGCCCGCCCAGATCGACTCCAAACCCTGGGTTCCTGTCTGGCTGAAGCCGGTGATGCGGGCGCTCGCCCGGGTGCTCTACTGGCTGGCGGAGCGCGGGCTGAGGCTGACCCTGGCCGAGCCGGGCTATCAGCGGCTGTTCAGGCGAACCCATCCGGTTTTCGCCAACTACCCACGCTCCTCGGCATTTCCCGAGCCCAAGCGCTCGGGTGACGGTTCGGTGGCATATGTGGGCGACATCACCCGGGCTCGTGGCATCGAAGAGGCATTGGAGGCCTCGGCGATGGTCGGGCTCGACCTGGTCGCGCAAGGCCGTGTCGATCCCGCTCTGGCCGACTCCCTCCGGGCGAGGGCATCGGAGCTGGGCGTCGACCTCACCCTCACCGGATTCGTCGCCAACCCCGAGGCTCTGCGGCGTGCCTCACTGGCGTCGGTGGGTCTCTCCCCACTGCGCGACGAGGCCAACTACCGGGAATCGCTGCCCACCAAGGTCCTCGAGTACCTGGCGATGGGTTTGCCCGTGGTCGCTTCCGATCTTCCCGGGACGAGAGCGGCGCTTGGCGATCTGGAAGCGGTTTGGCTGGTCCCTCCCGGCGATAGCAAGGCCATGGCCTCGGCAATCGGAGAGGCCGTCCAGCCTGAGGCCAAGCTTGCCGCCTTCGAACAGGCTTCGAAGATCCGGGCGCGTTTCAGGTGGCCCGAGGAGGACGTCCGGTCTTTCTATGCCGGGTTGCTCAGCGGGACATGAAACCCAGTCCCCAGCTGAGATGCATCGTGGCCAGGGCGAAGGGGACGCCGAGGGCGGGAGTGCCGAGCCGGGGGAGCATGCTCAAACCGACAGCGACCAGGCTCGCCAAATAGGCACCGGGCACCAGCCAGGCGGGCGGCCACCAGAGCCCGACGACCACCGCCGGTATCAGCAACGCTACGAGAAGTGGCGCCGCCCACTGACGCCATCGCAACGACTGCGGATGGAGTCGCCCGAACTCGCGTTTCCATCGGCCATAGTGGAAGTACTGGCGCGCCAGCGCTTGCAGTGTGCCCCTCGGGCGGTAGACAACCTTGAGCGTGGGGTCGAACCAGACCGTTCCGCCTGACTCTCGTATCCGATGATTGAGCTCATAGTCCTGAGTCCTTTCAAAGTCCTCGTTGTACCCACCGAGCCGGTCGAGGGTCGTCCGCAGGAAGACTCCCAGGTAGACCGTGTCGACCGGGCCGGCTTCGCCGCCGACCCGATACCTGGCATCGCCCGCGCCCAATGGCGAGGCCATCGCCGCTGCGATTGCTTTCTCCCAGCCGCTGGTCCCGACCGGCACCTGCATCCCACCGACGTTGTCAGCCCCTGACTCGACCAGCGTGAGGACGGCTCGCCGCAGATACCCATCCGGGATCGCGGCGTGAGCGTCGACCCTGGCCACGATCGTCGAGCTGGTCGCTGCCAGAGCGAGGTTCAACCCGGTTGGTGTCCTACCGCTGGGATTGGCCACGACCACCGCGCCGTGCTCATTCGCCACGGCCGCGGTTTCGTCGTCGAAGGCGGCGACCACGATCGAGGCCAGGTTGGGGTAGTCCTGGGCTTTGACTGCATCGATCGACCGCCCCAATGTCTCGGCGGCGTGTGCGGCGGGGATGATCACGTCGAGAGATGGCCACTCGTTCACGTACGCATCCTCCCACCCATAGTCCGGGTCATGGCTGAAATCTGGCCGTAACGTGGCGCAGATGTCAAAGGGCCTTGCACTGGGCCGAGGCGTCGCCTTCGCTTGCGTGGCCGGAGTACTCGTCTTCGTCGTGGCGATGCTCGCCGGCCAAGCAGAGACCGAAACCCGTGCCGTCTTCTATATCGGGGCCTTGGCCGGTGTACTGGCCGGGTTGATACCGCCGTCCCATCGGCGAGTAGAAGCCGGCGGAGCGCTTGCCGTTGGGTCCCTTGCCCTCGTCGCCGGTGTCGCCACGGGGTTTGGTTGGCTGGAATACTCGATGATCATCGGCTCCGCGTTGGCGGCGGCGTTCATGATCATCGGCGTGAAGCAGCCGCCTGACCCATGGCTCTGGTTTCGCTGGGGAGGCGTCGTGGCGATGATCCTGGTCATCGTCCTGCTTCCGCTGATACTCGACGGCGGGCCTCTCGGCCACGACGAGTCGGCGTACGCGGTCAAAGCCAGGTCCTGGCTCGAGGGCACTCCCGCTACGGGTTGGCTCTTGCATCGTGGCATCGGGATGTCGGTGTACGGCTATGTGATCCTGGCGCTCGGTGGTTCGGAGGCGGGTCTGCGATCCTTGGGGTTGATCGCGACCGCCGGCCTCGCCGTCGCCGTCTGGGCGTTGGGCCGTCGGATGGCCAACCCGAGGGTGGCAGCAATGGCCTCCCTGGCCGTGGTGGCCGGGCCTGCCCTGTTGAGACGTAGCACCGAGTTTCTCAGTGACATCCCCTCGGCTGCACTGCTGGTCGGCTGCATGGTGGTGGTGTGGAAGGAGCTGGGGGAGCGAGAGGCGGCGTCCTACCGTCTCCTCTGGGCCCTGCCCTTTGCTTGGACGGCCTTTTACCTTCGATACCAGTCGGCACTGGCCTTGGCCCTGATGGCCGCTGTGGTTCTGATCTTGTGGTGGCCAAAGCTGCGACGGAGCCCTGGACCGGTTATCGCGCTATGCGCGATTGGGCTCGTCGGACTGGTGCCTCACATGACGCACGCCGTTAACCTCACCGGTCGCCCCTGGGGAATCCTCAGCCGCACCGGAGGCGGCGCGGTTCGCTCCTTCATCGGAGAGGGTCTCGTCGATTATGCCGGCCTGATCGGGTGGTCACTCGGCGGATTCGTCGGACCCATCGTGATTGTGGTCGGCTTCGCCGGCTTGGTCCGATGGTGGCGTCAGAAGGTTATCAGAGAGCAGCTTCTCTTCCTCTTGGTCCCTGCGTTCGCCCAGGTCCTGGCGTTGGGGCTCATCTCCCATGGTGAGGCCCGGTTCATATTCTTCCCACTCGCCCTCATCGTGGTCGCGGGCGCATTCTCTTTGGACCACTGGATGAGTCTCGACCGGTGGACAGCGGGGAGTGACAGCAGATTCCCGGTCGCCATCGCCGCTGGTATCGCGGTCCTCGTCGCTGGTTCGCTTGCCCTATCGGTTGTCGCGGCTCGTGACTCCGTCCGGAACCGGTCTTCACTCAATGTGGCGGTAGAGAACGCAGGCTACGAGTTGCGAGAGGAGGCCGGTGAGACGACATGCGGCGTCATGACGACGTATGCCCCCCAGATCACCTTCTACTCCGGATGCGCCACCGACATCTTCCGACCAGAGATCGATGAAGCCGATGCCATAGACCTCCTCGACGGGGAGACGACATTCATGGTGCTGATCGAGAACGGGAAGCGACAGCCAACCGGCGATGCGCTGGCGGCTCTCCTGGAGCTCACGGTCGGCCCCCCGGTTGTGGTGGAAGGCCCCAGGCGCCAGGCAACGGTCTACACCTTCGCCGAGTAGGCCTGCTACTCCGTCGGGGGCTGCAGGACGACTGATCTCAGGGAACAGAGGTCGTGTGGGTTTGGCCCACCGCCATATGATGCGCCGCCGTGCCCGCCGACCTGACCACTCTCGCCCAACCACAGTTCATCTTGGTCGCCTGGGCCGGTGGACTGGCCCTCGCTTCAGGTTTGATCTCCCTGGCCCGCCTGGTTGGGCCGGGTTTCACCTGGATGGCGGCTTCTGTGGCAGGGTTGGTCGGTTTGGGCGGGTTGTTCGGTGATGACACCTGGTGGACTGGATTCGGCCTGATCATGCTTGCTCTCGGGTTGATTTGGGCCCGCAATCGTCAGCTGGCCGGCATCTTCCAGATCGCCGCCGGCCTCGGATTGATGATCCAGGCAGCCGAGGTCGGTGGGTGGCTGCCAGCGATCACTGCTTCCCTGGCTCTGGGGGCGGTGACCTCGGAGATGATGCTCGGTCACTGGTATCTGGTGGATCCGAGAATGCCTCGCTGGCCTCTCAAGGGTCTTGCCGAAGTTGGCGCATTCGGTCTGGTAGCGGACGCGATCGTTCTCGCTGTAGCCGGGCTTCCCTCGGGGGGTGCCACAGGCGCCTACTGGGTCTTGATGGCCACATCGGTGGTGCTCCTCGCCGGTGTCATCGGCTCGCTTCGCTATCCGGCATATGCGGGTGTGATGGCAGCGACCGGGTTGTCATACCTCGCGGTGCTCACCACCCTGGGAGGGGTATTCCTTGGTCGCGTGCTCGTTGCGGGTGTCGGGCCATTCGTCAACTGAACAGGAGAGACGGTGGAGATCAAGACCGCGTCAGGTGACATCGACCTGAACGATGCAACGCTTGTCATCGGGATCATGTCCGACAACGTCCCGGCTCCTGGAGCCGAGCAAGCCGCGTTGGCGGTGGACCCGAAGTTAGTGGACCTGGCCCAATTCGAAGGCAAGGCCGGTCAAGTCCTGGTGGTCCCCCACGAGCAGGCGGTCGCTCTGATCATGGTCGGGCTCGGTGATGAAGCCACTTTCGACTCGGTACGCGCCGCGATGGGCAACGCAGTCAGAGCCGTGAAGACCGAACGCGCCGTTACCACCCTCCACCAGATCCCGATCGACGATGCAACGAGAGCAGTTGTCGAGGGTGCTGCTCTGGGTGGCTATCAGCACCGGGTCTACAAGACCGAAGGCGAAGCGCTCAAGATCAGGGTTCTCGAGCTGGTGGCCGCCGATGACGCAGAGATTGCCCTGGCAATGGTTCTCACTGAAGCGACCAACCTGGCGCGGGATTGGGTCAACACGCCTGCCCTCGACAAGGCACCGGAAACTCTCGCGGCAATGATCCGGGGGGCGGCCGAAGCGGTGGGGGTGGCCGTAGAGATCTGGGACGAGGACAGGATCGCCGAAGAGAAGCTGGGCGCCGTGATCGGGGTTGCCGCCGGTTCGGAGCGGCCGCCGCGAGTCGTCGTCCTCGAGTATCAGCCCGAGGAGGCAACCGCCCATCTCGGCCTGATCGGCAAAGGCATCGTCTTCGACACGGGAGGGCTGTCGATCAAGACGGGCACCTTCATGGAGGAGATGAAGGATGACATGTCAGGTGCCGCAATCGTGGCCGTTGCGACCATTGCTGTCGCCCGGCTCGGCCTTCCGGTTCGCATCACCACAGTCATCCCGATCACCGACAACGCGATCGGTGGCAACGCCACACGCCCCGGTGACGTGTTGCGCCCCGTTGCCGGTCCGACCATCGAGGTGCTCAACACCGACGCCGAGGGAAGGCTGATACTCGCTGACGGTCTCGGGGTGGTGAGGAGATACGAGCCCGATCTGATCGTCGACGTTGCCACCCTGACGGGAGCGGCACGTGTCGCCCTTGGTGACAAGATCGCGGCCGTCTTCGGGTCCGACTCCGATGTCGCCGCCAGCGTTCTCGCCGCGGCGTCCAGGGCCGGGGAGCACTTCTGGGAGCTGCCACTGTTCCAGGATTACAAGAAGTCGCTCGAGTCAGATGTGGCCGATCTCAAGAACATCTCGGGCAGCCGCTACGGGGGAGCAATCACCGCCGCGGTGTTCCTGGCTCAATACGCCGGAGAAGGCAAGTGGGCTCATCTCGACATCGCCGGCCCGGCTCGATCCCGCGAAACAGCCGGGGAGCAGGTGAAAGGGGCATCCGGGGTGGGGGTCCGCACCCTGGTCGAACTGGCTCGCGGGCTGGTCGAGCAGCCAAAGCCGTGACTGTTTCCTAGCATCTCCCTCCATGCGCGCACGGTTCCTATTCAAGGTGGGGTTGGCGGACCTGGTCGCATTGGCTCTCGCCGCCGTCGGCGGTTCCCTGATCGTGTACCGAACCCCGCTGCCCTGGGACTCGGTTCAGGGAGCCAGGGTCTACCCGATGCTCCTCTATCTGGTCATATCGATGGTGGTCGCCTCGTCTCTAACCGCCCAGATGTCAGGGCCCGGGGTGCCCCGGCCCACCTATGGCCGGATGATTGCCATCGCCCTGACCACCGGTGCGTTGACCGCCCTGCTCATCGTGTTCAACCGCAACTCCTACTTCTCCCGAGGGTTCTTGGGCTGGACCGGGTTGGGGTGGGTGGTTCTGGCCACCGTTCATCGTTCCATCCAACGGCTCCGGCCGTGGACCGAGAAGATCGGGCTGATAACCGCCGAGAAGCAACTGGCCGAAGATGTGGCCGCGTCTCCTCATGCCGTGGTGGCGTGGGTTCTCGACCCCAAGTTCGACGGCCCGCTCGAGCTCCCCGCCCGCGATGTGGCCATGGCCGTCGACCTGCGCGCGGTCCTCTCCGAGCGCGTCGCCCGGTTCCTCTCCTCTTGTGACGTGGCCGGCTACAACATCAGACCGTTTTCGAGTGTCTACGAAGAGCACACCGGGCGTGTCCCCCTGGTCCATCTCGGCGAAGGTTGGGAGATTTCCGCGCCCCTGCTCGAGGTCGCCCCATGGCTTCCCGGAAAACGGGTCTTCGACATCGTCGTCACTGCTGTTCTGAGCCCGATCTGGGTCGTCCTCGGACTGTGCGTCGGCGGCTATATCAGGCTGGCCACCAAAGGCCCGGCGTTCTTCCGTCAGCCACGAGTCGGGCATCAGGGTCGGTACTTCACCATGTACAAGTTCCGCACCATGGGCGAGGACGCCGAGAAAGACGGCCCGAGGTTCGCCACCGAGGACGACGAGCGCTTGGTGCGAGGAGGCAGGTTCCTGCGCAAGTCCCGTCTCGACGAGATACCCCAGCTCTGGAATGTCCTGAAGGGCGACATGAGCCTTGTCGGTCCCCGTGCCGAGCAGGTCCCGTTCGTCGAGGCGTTCCGTCGCGAGATCCCTTTCTACGACCACCGACATCTGGTGCGCCCTGGTGTCACCGGTTGGGCTCAGGTCAATTACGGATATGCCGATGATCAGGCTGACACGATCGAGAAGCTGACCTATGACCTCTTCTACATCAAGCACATGTCGCCGGTGATGGATCTCCGTGTGCTCTGGGAGAGCGTCTGGACGGTCCTCACCGGGGCCGGTGCTCGTTGAGTGCCCCTGTGATCGAGGCAGACAGGAGAGGCTTCCGGGCACCGGGAACCACCTTCATGGTCGCCGGGGGCCTGATCGGGGCAGTGGGGGCCTATGTCTTTCAGGTCTACGGGGGGCGTGCACTCGGCCCGGAGGCCTTCGCACCGATCGGAGTTCTTTGGACCGCCTTCTTCATTCTTGCCACTGTGCTCCTGGTGCCGGTGGAGCAATACGTCACCCGTGAAGTTGCTTCGGGGCGCAAAGCGATCCCCTACGACCTCACTCCGGTAACGGCAGTGGTGATCCTGGGGTCGGTTCTGGGCGCTGGGTTTGTCTTGTTCACGCTGGATCGGCTCTTCGAGGGGAGTTGGCAGTACGTAGTCCAGATCGTTCTGATGATGGTCGGCTATGCCCTTCTCTTCGTGGCCAAAGGGGTTCTGGCCGGACGTCGGCGATTCGCAGACGTGGGTTGGGTTCTCATTGTCGAGACGATCGTTCGTCTCGTGGCCGGTGTCGTCGCGATCCAACTGGTTGCCAGCGCGGAATCGTTGGGATGGGCAATGGTTCTCGGTGGTTTCGCCATCCTGGGTATGCGTTGGTGGCGACACGACGTAGGGGACCCGCGCCCTCCGGTCGCGCCGGCCTCACACTTTCTGGGTGGATATGTGGGAGCGACATCGTCGTCTCAGGTCTTGCTAGGAGCGGCGCCGATCGCCGTGGCCGCCTTGGGAGCCAGCCCGGCGCTGGTTTCGGTCGTTTTCGTCACCTTCACCCTCTACCGGGCACCGCTGACTCTGATCTTTGCCCTCCAGGGGAGGATCCTGCCCTATCTCGTCGGCGTTGCCGGAGCCGGAGACAGGAGAAAACTGGGCCGGTTTGCCAGGAGGGTCGTTGTTGTCGGCGCCGGGCTGGCTCTTGTTGGGGGCGTCGTTGGTTGGTTGGTAGGCCCAGGTGTGGTCTCGGTGCTGTTCGGGGAAGAGTTTGCTCCGTCGGCTGCGGTCGCCGCGTTCACCGCGGCCGGGGTCATGGCCGCGGCTACTGCCCAGATCGCCGGTCAGGTCCTGGTTGCCGAAGCCAGGACATCTCGGCTGGCCAGTGCGTGGTTGGGAGGGCTGCTGGCTGCGATCGTGGCGTTACTGGTTCTCGGCGGCCAGCCTGACGTGCGGGTCGCCTTCGCCTTCGCCGTTGGCGAGGGGGTCGCTTTGATGCTGATGGCCGTTCTCGCCATTCGGAGATAGCAACCACCTGGAGTGCTCCGAACCGAGACTCGGGGGAAACCTCCAGCTGAGCTCGATGGGCACCGCAGGTATCCGATCGAACACCACCAGACCCGACGTCTCGGCCCTGATCAACCCCGCCTTGAGCAGGACAGGCAGGGTCCTGGGCAGCCGGACCGCCTCCCCCTTCTCGGCCGCTCGAACCAGGCGAAGCAGCTCGGCCACGGCACTCGAACCGATCGCGGCCACCCAGAACCTCCTCACATATGGATCCGAGGGCTCGAAGCCGGTCGATCTGTGCACGACCCGCACCGGCACCACCGGTCGGACCCGAGCGGTGGGTCTAATCGAAGTGCCCGGAGGTATCGCAGCACGCAAATGCGGAGGACGAGCATTCTGGCCACCCCCGGACACTTCGATTCCCATGCCTCAAGGTTCTACTACCGAACGTAAAACAACGTCAAGAGCAATAGTGCAGGGTCGCGAAACATTGTCTTGTTGGCGGTTCGATTCGAGAGGATGGGGAGTCACGGGTCCGACTGTGGGCAGTCGGGTCCCAAGAACGGGGCGTCGGCCCGCGGGCGTGGTCGTTTCCGAGCGGCCTCATATTTTCTATTTCTTTCGTGGAACCATTCGCCGCCCGGTAGCGTCTATCGCGGCATAGATGGATCTGCGCGCCAGCTGGAACGGAGGAACTATGCGACGCTTGGTCATTCTGCTGGCCTTGGTGGCGCTCGTCATCACAGCATGTGGGGGTGGCGGAGCCGATCCGGAGACGGATCAGACAACCTCCGGTGGCGAGAGCCTTTCCGACTTCTTTGGCTGGGGTACCGGCGACGACCCGGAGCAGGCCGAGGCTCAGATGCGAGAGGCTCAGGACCAGGAGGCTCGGATCCAGGAAGCCATCCGGGTGTGTATGGCCGAGGCCGGTTTCGAGTACCAGCCAATGGTCCAGCCTGAAGGATCGTTCGGTTTCGTCGACGAGGAGTGGGACGAAGAGGAATACGTCCGCACCCAAGGCTTCGGCATCACCACCTGGTACGGCAACGAGGAATCTGTGACCGCCACCACCGTGGTCACTGAGGAGTGGGTCGATCCCAACCAGGAGATGCTGGAAGGCATGTCCGAGTCGGAGAGTCAGGCGTGGTACGAGGCTCTCTACGGCACCGAAGAAGAGCAGATGGAAGACACGGTCACCGAGGTCGATCCCGAGACCGGGGAGGAGTACCAGGTGTCCTACGGCTATGGGGCGGGATGTCAGGGGGAAGCCTACGAGACCGAATACGGAGACCAAGAAGAGGCAAACGAGTTGTGGGAGGAGCTGAATCCTGCCATGGAAGCGATGTACGAGCAGGTCCAGGCCGATCCCCGCATCGTCGAGCTCGACCAAGAGTGGTCATCCTGCATGGCGGCAGCCGGCTTCCAGTACGAGTCGATGACAAAGATGCAGGAGACGATCTGGCAGGAATTCCAGGAGCGTTTCGATGCGATAGTTGGCCCGGATGGCGGCTATGCCGACCCGTTCGCCGGCTGGAGCGAGGAGGAGGTCAACACCTTCTTCGAGGAGAAGACCCAGGAGGAGATCGACGCCTTCTTTGCCGAGGCAGAGAATGCAACCCGCGAGAACGTCGACATGGAGGCGCTGGCGGCACTGCAGCAGGAGGAGATCGATCTGGCCGTGGCCGACTTCGAGTGCCGTGGAGACTACTGGGAGGTCTACCAGGAGGTGTCCGAGGACTACGAAGCTGACTTCGTCGCCGCCAACCGGGCGATCCTCGAGGAGATCCGCGATGCCGAGGGCGGTCGCGGCGGTTGACGCCACTCTCGGTCGATGATGAGGTAGAAGGCGGGTCGATTGAGACGTAACTTGCTTCTGGGCGGTGTGATTGCAGCCGTGGTCGTTTCTGCCGGCCTCGGTTGGTTCTTTGGATCCCAGATTCGCTCACCGGCCGAGATTGCGGCCGACGCCGAGCCTCCCGAGCCTTCGAACATAACCGTGGCGGTGGTGAGCCAGGTGTTGTCAGCAGATGTGATCACTCGGGGCGACATCGTCTACGACGAGCCGGTGTCGGTCTCGCTCTCCGGCTCGTTCGCCGAAACCCCCGAAAAGCTGGTGGTGACCGAAGCCGTCGAGGTGAACAGCGAGCTGGTAGAAGGTGCCATGGCAGTGGAGGTGGTCGGTCGACCGGTGTTCTTGCTCGCCGGCGAGATCCCGATGTACCGGGATCTCCGCCCCGGTGCCATCGGTGACGATGTGCTTCAGGTCGAACAAGCTCTGGCCCGGATGGGGTTCTTCGCCGACACTCCCGACGACACCTGGGATCAGGCTACAGGTGCGGCGGTAACCGCCTGGTACCAGGAGGCGGGTTACCGACCCAACGGCCTCTCCGAGACCGACGAGGCTGCTCTCCAATCGGCTCGAGATCGGGTGAGAAGCGGCCAGGCCGCGGTAGCCGACTCCGAGGCCGCGCTGCGAGATGCGGCGGCCGGATCGGGAGAATCGGCAGAGGCAAGTGCCCGAGCCGAAATCGACGCCGCCGAAGATGCCCTTGCTCTGGCCGAGATCGACGCCGCCCGAGCCAACGAGCTGGCTGCCGAAGCGGTGACCGCAGCCGAAACCGCCCTGGCCGAGGCTGAGGCCGACTTGGCCAACGGCGTGCCGGGGGCGGAGGAGGCAGTGGCCGAGGCGACCGCAGCCTTGGACCAGGCCAACTTCGATGTGGGCCGTACCGCGACCGAGCAACAGGCTCTGGTCGACTCGGCTGCCGGGCGGGTGACCGTAGCCAAGGCGGCGCTGGCCGATCTGCAGCGTGGCATCGATACGGCCCCTCTCCGTCGTCAGATCGAGGCGGCACGTGAGGAGCTGGCTTTGGCCCGAGACGACCTGGCCACGCTCGAGAGCGAGCTGGGAACCTGGCTTCCCGCCGGAGAGGTCGTCTTCCTCAAGGCGATGCCGGTGCGCGTCGACGCCGTTTCCGTGTCGCGAGGGTCGGTCATCGAGGGCTCATTCATCACGGTCTCCGGATCCGAGCTCGCCCTTCGTTCCTCGGTGTCCGAACGCGACGCTCCCAGGGTCGAAGTCGGGATGGAAGTGGAGATCGAAAACCCGGAGACAGGCGAGTCGATCATCGGGGTCATCTCCCAGAAGGCGGACCGGGCGGGCACCGACGGCGTAGCCCAGGATCGGATCTACTTGGAGATCACTCCCTCGGAGCTACCCGAGGAGATCATCGGGACCAACGTCAGAGTGACCATCCCCGTCAGCTCCACCGGTGGCGAGGTGTTGGCAGTCCCGGCGGCAGCCCTATCGGCGACGGCCAACGGGTCGACGATCCTCCAGGTGGAGAACGGGGATCGCACCCTCCGCACCGTCACGGTGGAGGCTGGTCTGGCCGCAGGGGGCCTGGTCGAAGTGACCGCAGTCGAAGGCCAGCTGGCCGAGGGTGACCTGGTCGTCGTTGGGCGGGAAGGCTCCTCGACCGAGCCCGCTACCGGAACCACGACGACGGAGACAACTGAAGACGCATGACCGTCGAGGCCCCGGTCGTCGAACTGAGGGAGGTGAGCCGTACCTTCGCTGCCGGCGACGTGTCGGTTCCGGCATTGAGAGATGCGTCCATGTCTATCGACCGTGGAGAGTACGTGGCGGTGATCGGTCCGTCCGGTTCGGGCAAGTCGACCATGCTCAACTTGATCGGGTTGTTGGACCGGCCCACCAGTGGCTCTTACATCCTGGAGGGGATCGACACCTCAACCCTCAACGAAGGCCAACGCGCCGGTCTGCGGAGCCGCCGCATCGGCTTCGTCTTTCAGTCGTTCCACCTGCTGGCACATCGCAGCGTCATCGAGAACGTGCTTCTCTCGACGATCTACAACGGAATGGCTCGACCCGATCGGATACCTGCGGCCGAGGCTGCCCTGGTTGAGGTCGGTCTTGCCCATCGGATGGACTTTCTGCCGACCAAGCTGTCGGGTGGCGAGCGACAGCGGGTTGCCATCGCCCGGGCCCTGGTCACTCGCCCGGCGATTCTTCTCGCCGATGAGCCCACCGGGAATCTCGACTCGGCCACCGGGGGAGCTGTGCTCGACCTGTTCGACGAGTTGCGGGCCCAAGGGCTGACCCTGGTGGTGGTCACCCACGACACCGAGGTCTCCGAGCACGCGGATCGAGCGATACATCTTCGGGATGGTCGGATCGAGGTGGAGTCATGACCAACGTGGTGGTATCAGTTGGCGCGGACGCCGTCGCTCCGGCCCGCATGTCGCCCCGGGATCTCGCCGCCGAGGCAGTCGCCGGGATCTTCGCCAGACCGGGTAGGACCGTGCTCACGGTGTTGGGCACCGTGCTGGGCATTGGGGCCTTGGTCGCAACACTCGGGGTCGCCAAGACCGCCGGCAACCAGATCGTGGGTCGATTCGACGAGTTGGCGGCGACGTCGGTGGTTGTCACCAACGAGCGTGGGTTCTTCTTCGGTGGCGGCGATGTCCGGATCCAGATCCCCTCAGACGCCGAGGACCGGCTATTGCGTCTCAACGGCGTGACTGCGGTGGGGGCGATGGGGCCGGTCGACGTGGGCGGTGCTCTGGTCCGTTCCGTGCCCATTCCCGATCCATTGGCCCAAACCGAATTTCAGATGAGCGTCTACGGCGCCACGCCGGGGCTGCTCGGGGCTACCCGCGGTGCGCTGTCCACGGGTCGCTGGTTCGATTGGGGTCACTCCGAGAGAGCCGATCGGGTCGCCGTCCTAGGGACCGGTTCTGCCCAGCGTCTCAACGTGACTCGTGTCGACCAGCAGCCCGTCGTGTTCATTGGGGATGAGGCCTTCGTTGTTATCGGGATCCTCGACTCGGTGCGGCGTCAACCTGAGCTGCTCAACGCTGTCATCCTGCCCGAGGGCACGGCCCGGGAGGTTTACGGCTACATGTCGGCCGCCACCGTGCAGATCGAGGTGGAGATAGGCGCTGCCTCCCTGATCGCCGAGCAGGCCTCCATCGCACTTTCCCCCGACGAGCCGACCCTGCTTCGGGTCCAGAAGCCACCGGAGCCCGCTGATCTCCGCCGCGACGTCGAGGGTGATGTCAACGCGTTGTTTCTCGTGCTTGGGGGCGTGTCCCTACTGGTGGGCGCAATCGGGATCGCCAACGTCACCCTGGTCTCG
>DASWKK010000012.1:0-2802 GCA_036396655.1 Acidimicrobiia bacterium | reverse complement strand
TTCGGGGTGTTCGCGTCATATCTCGCCACGTCCGAGCTGATCTTCTCCGAGGTTTTCGGACGTGGGGACCAATTCCCGCTCATCTTTGGTGTGCTGGCGTCGGTGATGGGGGTGGGGATGCTTCTCAACGCGCCTCTCGTGGAGAGATTCGGGCTGGTTCGCCTGATCAGAGCCGTCACCATTGGCTATCTCGCCGTGACCTCCGGTCTGGTCATCCTGGCTGTCGGAAGCGGTGGGGTTCCCAACTTCTGGATCTATGCCGCCGGACTGATGATGGCGTTCGCCTGTCATGCCTTGCTCATCCCCAATATCAACAGTGCCGCCATGACCCCGATGGGTGCGGTGGCCGGAACCGCGTCGGCGGTCACCGGGACCCTATCCCTGGCGGGTGGAGCGCTGATTGGAGTGGTGATCGACCGTTCCTTCGACGGAACAGTGACGCCGTTGAGCGTCGCGTTCTTGGTTGGTGGTGTTGGTGCCTGGGTGTTCACACGGTTGGCGGAGAGCCCACCACCGCGGCGAGTGCCGTTGGCTGCCTTCGAGCACCTGCAGCCCGAGCCGGGGCCTGCCGCCAGCGACTAGTGGCCGGCCACCACGGCGCCGCCTTTGACCGTTTTCCACACGAGGTTGGTTCCGGGGCGGTAGGGAATGTGAGCCGGGGTCGGCGCGTCCAGGACAACAAGGTCACCAACGGCCCCCGGAGTGATCACTCCGTGGTCGTCGAGTCCCAGCGAAAGCGCACCACCGCGGGTCGCGGCGAGCAAGGCCTGATCGACCGTCAGACCCATTTGCACCACAGCGAGACTGATCACCGGGCCCATCGACTCGAAGTAGGAGGTACCCGGATTGCAGTCGGTGGCGAGGGCCACGGTGACACCGTGCTCGATGAGCATCGGGCCTGGCGCCTGGGGAGATCGCAGGGTGTACGAGGCGCCAGGGACCAGCACAGCCGTCACCCCTGCCGCGGCCAGGTTGCGGGCGTCACCTTCGTTGACGTGGTCGAGGTGGTCGGCGCTCGCTGCGCCGATCTCGGCGGCCAGGGCGGCGCCCCCTGACCGGGTCAGCTGATCGGCGTGGACCCGGGCCGGGAGACCGCGATCGGCTGCAGCCTGGAAGATGCGTCGCGCCTCGTCGGGAGAGAAGGCACCGTTCTCTACAAAGACATCGCAATAGTCCGCCAGTGACGTCACCGCCGGGAGCATCTCCTCGATGACCAGGTCGACATATCCGTCTCGGTCGTGCCCGAACTCCACGGGCAGGCTGTGCGCGCCGAGGAAGGTGGTCTTCACCGTCACCGGAAGCTCTTCACCAATGCGGCGCGCCACCCGGAGCAGGCGCAGTTCCGTCTCCAGGTCCAACCCGTAGCCAGACTTGACCTCAACGGTGGTGGTGCCCGATGCGATCATTCTCTCCACTCTCCGGGCGGAGAGCCGGAAGAGCGCATCTTCGGTTGTCGACCTGGTGGCGGCCACGGTGGAGAGGATGCCCCCTCCCGATGCCGCGATCTCCTGATAGGTCGCACCGGAGAGTCTCCGGGCGAACTCGTCGGCTCGTTCCCCTGCGAAGACGAGGTGAGTGTGGGCATCGACGAAGCCGGGCATGACGGCGCGACCTTCACAGTCGATGCGGGAGGTCCCGCCCTGCTCGGGAGCGTCGGTGGCAGGGCCGGCGTAGACCACGGAGCCCGCCACGACCTTCACCACGGCATCATGAATCGGAGCAGAGTCATTGGTGGTCAGATGGCCGATCCCGGTCAGGAGCAGGTCGCTCACAGCCCGATTGCGGCCGTGACCGATCCGTCGGCGATGAGCCTGGCGACCACCTCGATCTCCTCGCTCAACGACCGGTCGTTCTCGAGCGGCGGCACGTGATGTCGGATCAACTCCACCAACGCGGCGGTGCCTTCGGCCGGGGGAAGCGGGTGTCGATACTCCACTCCCTGGACGGCACAGAGGATCTCGATGGCGACCACGCGTCGGGCATTGGTCAGGACCGTCGAGAGCTTGCGACCTGCACCCCAACCCATCGATACATGGTCTTCCTGGTTGCCCGACGTGGGGATGGTGTCCACCGAAGCCGGATGCGAAAGCACCTTGTTCTCGGCGACCAGCGCGGCCTGGACGTACTGGCTGATCATGTAGCCGGAGTGAACCCCGGGGTCGGGGGCGAGGAATGCGGGCAATCCTCGGGATCGAGCCGGGTCGAGGAGACGGTCGGTTCTCCGCTCCGAGATCGAGCCCAGCTCGGCAACCGCGATCGTGGCGAAGTCGAGCACGAAGGCCAGCGGTTGACCGTGGAAGTTGCCACCTGACACCACTTCGCCGGTCTCGGGGAAGACGATCGGGTTGTCAACCACCGAGCCCATCTCCCGGGTGAGGACGGCCTCCATGTGATCCAGGGTGTCGGACACCGCGCCATGTACCTGGGGGGCGCAACGAAGGGAGTAAGCGTCCTGGACCGCGTGGTCGAAGTCATCGGCATGACTTGCCCCGATCCCGCTCCCCTCCAGAAGTCCCGCGATCCGTGAGGCGGATGCCATCTGGCCTGGGTGAGGGCGGAGTTGGTGTATGTCCTCTCGGAAGGGGCGGGCACTGCCCATCATCGCTTCGACGGTCAGCGCGCATGCTGCGTCCGTGGCGAAGAGGAGGTGGCGGGCCTCGCCCAGCCCCAGCGCGCCCATGGCGGCCATGCCTTCGGTCCCGTTCAGCAACGACAGGCCCTCTTTGGCCCGGAGCGGTATCGGCTCGAGATCTGTCTCCGAGGTCGGGACGACTCTTCCGTCGATCTTCACCTTGCCCTCGC
>DASWKK010000011.1:0-7959 GCA_036396655.1 Acidimicrobiia bacterium | reverse complement strand
CAGCTCTCGTTCTTGACGACGGGCCAGCCGCACCACGGCACGATTCTCGGGCACGCGCCGTTGAATCAGAGCGAGGGTCTGGAGCACCGAGTCGTGAAGGTGTGCTGCCATTTCTGCTCGCTCGTCTGCCCGAGTCCGCTTGTCACGCTCCTCTGCCAGCGCTTCCTCTGCCCTACGGCGCCGCTCGTCGTGGCGCCGGATCACTCCGAAACCCCAGGCAAGCACCACGGGGGCGAGCAGATTGATGGCAATCACCTCGGCGGCCCGGGCACTGGCGTAGCGAACCCCGGCAGCTGACGACCCCGCCACCAGGAGAGCGACGAGGACCGTAGCGGTCGTGCCCTTGGTGGCCGCCACCAGGAAGGCCGACGAGATCGGGTAGCCACCGACGAAAAAGCTCTCGGTTCGCACCAACGTGGGCACTAGCGCCGTCGCGGTGGCGAGAACGAGGTCGACGACGAGGAAGAGCGGGCTTCCCAGCACCTTCGGCCTTCGCCGGGCCAGGACCACGGTAATGACCGTCCATGACACCGCCAATGCAATCGTGCCCAGGATCAGCGAGGTTCGGGTTTGGGAGTCGATCTGCGGCTCTTCGGTCATAAGGACCAGCACCGCCAGCGTCACCAACCACAAGGCGCCGATCACCCGGAACACGACCACGATGCGGAGCAGCGTGGCCTCGATCGGCGGGAAGCGCTGCAGGTTGCCCGTTGCTGTCATCTACGCACCGGACGGTCATGGTACCCCCACCCCCACTGGCGTCGAGGGGTGATGAGGGAAGGTTGAGGGTCGACCCGAATAGACGCGCGGTCTCAGAAGGAGACGATGTAGGGGTCGTCACAAGACGATACCCAACAAGGAAAGAGACATGAGAAAGCTACGACACATCGCCCTGTTGACGGCCGCCATGACCTTGATCGGCGCCTGTTCCGGCGACAGCGGGACCTATGCCGAATCCGGGTACGAGACCACGCCTGAGACCGGGCCACCGGCGACGATCGCCCTGGACCCGACCAACGACGAGCCATACGACGCGGTCTTCTTCGACAACCCGGGGGTCAACCCGTTCCTCGACACCGAGGACGACTCCCTGTCCACCTTCGGTCTGGACGTGGACACCGGTTCCTACACGGTCGCCCGGCGCTTCCTCGTCGACGGGAACCTCCCTGACAAGGACTCGGTCCGCGTCGAGGAGTTCGTCAACTACTTCGACCAGGACTACCCGATCCCGACCATGGAGGAAGGGCTCGGACTCGTGGTTGATGGTGGAGTGACCCCGTTCCTCCAGAACGAGCGAAACCGGGTAATCAGGGTCGGCATCCAGGCGACCGAGCTCGCCGACGAGGAACGACCCGACGCCAACCTCGTTTTCGTCATCGACACTTCGGGGTCGATGGAGCGAGAGGACCGGCTGAGCCTGGTCAAACGCTCACTGGAATTGCTGGTCGCCAATCTCCGCCCCAGCGACACCGTGGGCATCGTCGAGTACGGCTCCCAAGCCAGGGTGGTCCTTCCCCCGACCCCGGTGGGCGAAGAGGGTGAGATCCTGCGTGCCATCCGGGAACTCCACCCAAACGGATCCACCAACGCCGCCGAAGGCCTCCGCCTCGGCTATCGGATGGTCGACGCGGCCTTTCGGGAAGGCGGGATCAACCGGGTCATTCTCTGCTCCGACGGAGTAGCCAACACCGGGCCAGCCACCGGAGCCAAGGGCATTCTTGAGCTCATCTCCGCCGAGACCGAGCAAGGAATCGACCTGGTGACTCTCGGATTCGGCATGGGCAACTACAACGACGTCCTGATGGAGCAACTCGCCGACCAAGGAGACGGTTTCTACGCCTACGTCGACACGATCGACGAGGCGGGGCGGGTGTTCGTCGAAGGCCTCACTGGCACCCTGGTGACCGTGGCCAGGGACGCCCGGGTCCAGGTGGAATTCGACCCACAGCAAGTGCAGAGCTGGCGTCTTGTTGGTTTCGAGAACCGGGCCATAGCCGACGAGCAGTTCCGTGACGACTCAGTCGACGCCGGGGAGATCGGCGCCGGCCATACCGTCACCGCCCTCTACGAGGTGAAGCCGACCGCGGACGCCGGCAGCCACCTCGGTGTGGTGAGATTGCGCTGGATCGACCCGTCCACCGGAACCGCGAGAGAGACCGAGGAGGTCATCGACTCATCCGACCTGGCTGCCGAGTTCGAGAGCTCGGCCGCCCGTTTCCAGCTGGACATCCTTGTCGCTCAGTACGCAGAGATCCTGCGGGGGAGCATCTGGGCCCAGCAGATTGGCATTGATCTCGGAGACCTGAACGATCACGTCGGCCGTCTGCAAGGGCTGTTCCCCGAGGATCCCGACGTCGTGGAGTTCATCGGCCTGGTTCGCCAAGCGGCCTCGATCTCCTCTTGATCGGATAAGAGTGGCACCCTCGGTCGTATCGGCCGGGGGTGCCACACCCGGCTTGAGCCGTTTAGCCTCGCCGCCATGAGATTCGGAGCATTCGTACCCCAGGGATGGCGTCTCGATCTGACCGGGATCGAGCGCGACCGTCACTGGGAGACCATGACCAACGTGGCCCGGCGCATCGAGGAGAGCGGTTTTGAATCGCTCTGGGTATACGACCATTTCCACACCGTGCCCTCCCCTACCCAGGAGGTCACCTACGAGGCGTGGACCTTGATGGCCTCGCTGGCCGCGGTCACCGAAACGGTGCGGTTGGGCCAGATGTGCACCTGCAACACCTACCGCCCGCCCTCGTATCTGGCCAAGGTGGCCGCCTCGATCGACGTCATCTCGGGGGGACGGCTGGAGATGGGGATCGGGGCCGGCTGGTATGAGCACGAGCACGACGGTTACGGGTACCCCTTCCTCGACCCCGCTCCCCGGATCAAGATGCTGGAAGAAGGCGTTGAGATCATGAAGGCGATGTGGACCGAGGACGTCGTCGACTACGAGGGAAAGCACTACCAGCTGAGGGGCGCCATCAGTCAGCCCAAGCCGATCCAGGACCCGCACATCCCCTTCTGGGTGGCCGGGGGCGGGGAACAGCTCACCCTCCGCGTGGTCGCCCGTCACGCTCAGTACTCCAACTTCGGGATCAAACCCGACCTGTTCGCCCACAAGTCCGAGGTCCTCGCGGGGCACTGCCGAGATGTGGGGCGGGATTTCGACGAGATCGTCAGGTCGGCCAACTTCAACATCGTCTGCGCCGAGACCGAGGCCGAGGTCGAGGATAAGATCGCCTGGGTCGAGTCCCGGATGCGTGAGCACGTCTCCGAGGAGAAGGCCGCCGAGCAGGCCCGGCTCTACCGCCACGCCTCGGGCACTCCAGAGCAGGTGATCACCAGGCTGAAGGAGTGGGAGGCATTAGGCCTGGCCTACGCCATTGTCTACTTCCCCGACCCGGCATACGACACCTCGAGTCTCGACCTGTTCGCCCGTGAGGTGATCCCGGCCCTGGCGGGGTGAGAATTCGGGAGGGGCCTTTGCGATTTGGGGTCGACGTTGCATCCGGCCTTCCGACTGACACCGGTGTGGTGATTCATGTGGGCAGGCCCGGATTCAGGTACTGATGTCCACTGACAGTAGATCCCTTCAGACGCTTCTTCGCTCGGCTCGAAAGGTGGGGAGCGAATACTGCTGGCCCGCGACGGAAGCTGAATCGGTCATTCGATCGCTTGCGTCTACTGGCCAGCTCATCCTGGGTGTGGAGCTGTGGGAGTTCGACTCACCAACGGCGCAGCCGCGCGTGCTTGGTTGGAGCGAGTACGAAGGAGATAGTGGCATGTCGGTGGAGGACTCAGTCGCAATTGCAGCTGACCAGGCAATTGAGGCGATCTGGGGCCATACGGGCGACCTGAATCTCTGGGTCTCCATAACCTTCGGCTCTCCTAGACAGTGATTGGGATCGTTTGATCAGATGATCACCTCACCCCAACACCGCCAGCCGGTCCAGGGCCTCGGACAGCAGCGTCTCGTCCTTGCAGAAGGCGAAGCGGACCAATCTCGACCCATCCTCGGGGCGGTGGTAGAAGACACTGGGTGGGATGGCCACCACCCGAGCCTCTTCCACCAGATGCCGACAGAATGAGCGGTCGTCGGTGAAGCCGAAGTGGTCGAACCCGGCCATCATGAAATAGGTCCCTTGCGGGCGGTGGACTTCGAACCCGACCGCCTCGAGACCGTCGGCGAGCAGGTCCCGCTTCTTCAAGTAACCCGACCTCAGGTCCTCGTAGAAGCCCCCGGGTGCGGCCATCGCCGCCACCGCACCATGCTGCACCGGGGTGGGGGTGGTGAAGGTGAGGAACTGGTGGGCCGCGCGAAGCCCTGCCGTCAACGCGGCCGGTGCGATTCCCCAGCCCAGCTTCCATCCAGTCAGCGAGAAGGTCTTCCCGATCGAGGACAGCGTGAGAGTCCGTTCCCACATCCCTTCGTAGGTGGCGAGACGCCGATGCTCACCCTCATACGTCATCTCCTCGTAGACCTCGTCGGTGATGGCGATGACGTCGTATTCGACGCAGAGCCCGGCGATGGCGGTCAGCTCCTCATCGGTGAAGACGCGACCGGTGGGATTGTGCGGGTTGTTGACGACGATCGCCTTGGTCTTGGGAGAGAACGCGGCCCGGAGCTCCTCGAGGTCGAGCTCGAATGATGGCGGGCGCAGGGTGACATACCTGGGCACCGCAGCCGTCATGGAGACGAACACCGGGTAGGCGTCGTAGAAGGGCTCGATCAAGATCACCTCGTCACCAGGGTCGACCAGACCGAGGAAGGACGCAGCCAGGGCCTCGGTGCAGCCACAGGTGACGGTGATCTCGCTCGCCGGGTCGAGAGCCCGTCCCAGCAGCGGCCCGTAACGATCGGCGATGGCCTGACGCAAGGCGGGAACACCCTGGCTCGGTGGGTACTGGTCGCTCCCTCCTTTCTCCAGGGAGCGTCGGGCCGCCTCCTTGACGAAATCGGCGCCGTCCCAATTGGGGAATCCTTGCCCCAGGTTGATCGCATCGTGCTCCAGGGCCAGGGCGGTCATCTCGCTGAAGATGGTCACCCCGAAAGCGGCAAGACGGTCGGCGACGGTCATGGACGGAGGTTACGTCGGGCCCGGTGGCTCGAGCATGATCAACGGGATCTGCCGTTCGGTACGCCCCTGATAGACCGCATAGTCGGAATAGGCGGCGACCACCCGGGGCCACCACCTCTCTCGTTCGTCGTCGCCGGCGGTCCGGGCCCGGAACGACTTGCGCTTCCGACCGATCTGTGCCGTCACCGAAGGCTCGGTGACCAGGTTCAGATACCACTCGGGGTGCCGGTCACGCCCGCCATAGGAGGCGACCACCACCAGACACTCCCCGTCTCGCAGGTAGAGAAGGGGAACGGTGTGCTCATTACCGGTGGCCCGGCCTCGGGTGGTGAGCAGCAACATGTCGTTGGCGACCAGCCGCCGTCCGATCACCCCACCGGTGATCCGGTACAGAGCCCGGTGCCACGAAGACATCCGTTTGGCCGTGGGGTCCCTCACCGCGGGTCAACCTTCTTCGCTGGATCGCGCCCAGAGATTGATATCGCCTTCGACGGCGAATCGGTCGATGGCTGCCAACTCTTCGTCGCTGAAGCTGGTGTTGTCTAGGGCGCCCAATGCGTCCTCCACCTGCGACCATCGGCTCGCACCCATCAGAGCGGAAGTGACCCGGTCGTCTCGTAGCACCCAGGAGATGGCCATCTGAGCCAGAGTCTGACCCCGCTCCCGGGCCAACCCGTTGAGTCCGCGCACCCGGGCCAGATTGTCCTCGGACAGCATCGAGCGGTCGAGGGCTCCTCCCTTGACCACCCGGGAGTCTTCTGGGACGTCGTCGAGGTACTTATCGGTGAGCAGCCCTTGGGCCAGTGGGGAGAAGACGATGCAGCCGATGCCGAGCTCACCGAGCACGTCGAGGAGACCGTCCTCCACCCAGCGGTTGAGCATCGAGTAGGAGGGCTGGTGGATGATGAACGGCGTCCCGAGCCGGGCCAGGATCGCCGCCGCCTCACGGGTCTTCTCCGGTCCGTACGAGGAGATGCCGACATAGAGGGCCTTCCCCGAGCGAACTGCGGCGTCTAGGGCACCCATGGTCTCCTCGAGCGGGGTGTCTGGGTCGTAGCGATGTGAGTAGAAGATGTCGACGTAATCGAGCCCCATGCGGGTCAGGCTCTGGTCGAGGCTGGCCAACAGGTACTTGCGCGAGCCCCATTCCCCGTAGGGCCCGGGCCACATGTCGTAGCCGGCCTTGGTCGAGATGATCAGCTCGTCCCGGTAGGGAGCGAGGTCGGTCGCCATCAGAGTCCCGAAGTTGCGCTCCGCCGATCCGGGCGGTGGCCCGTAGTTGTTGGCCAGGTCGAAGTGGGTGATCCCCCGGTCGAAGGAGTTGAGGATGATGCCGCGCTCTTCTTCGCTCAGCTCCTCGCCGCCAAAGTTGTGCCACAGACCGAGCGAGATCCGGGGCAGGGCGAGACCGCTCCTCCCCGAACGGGAGTAGGGCATTTGGTCATAGCGATCAGGTTTGGGCGTGTACACAACACCTCCACGGAGTTGGCCGAGGCTGGGCTCCTCGGGAGTTCAGTCGATCGGCATCGATCGGGGACGCCTCCTTCGCTCCGACGACCCGGTCCTCGGCTCCCATCTGAAGAACCGAATGGCGAGCAACGCAGCGACCAGGGCCCAGAGCACCATGAATCCCAGCTGGGTCCAGTGGAACTGCATGCCGGTCAGCGTGGGGTCGAATGCGTCTCGGAAGGCGTCGGCGAAAGGCTTCAGCGGAAACAGGTTCCCGGTGATCTCCATCCAGGCGGGAGGATCGTCCAGGGGGAAGAAGATGCCTGAGATGAAGGCGATCGGAAGAAGAGTGGCGTTGGTTATCGCCGGCGCCGCGTCACCGTTTGGCGAGATGGCAGCGACCAACATCCCGAGCGACGCAAAGCAGGACACTCCCACCAGAAAGGTGAGCAGCGCCGAGGGAATGGTCCGAGGAAAGAGCTCCACGCCAAAGAAGAAAATGCCCACGGCCATCATCAGAGTGATAGCGATGAAGGCCAGGTAGACCGCCGAGGCGACCCGACCCGCGATATAGGCCCAAGGGGGAATCGGGGTCCCTCGGACCCGCTTCAGGATGCCGGTGTCCCGGGCGATGGCGGTGCCAATCGCCAGGTTTGTGAAGGTGGCAGACACGGCGGCGAACACGGCCAGACCGGGGGTGAAGAACTGCGCAGTGGTCACGCCGAGGCCCTCGATCATGTCGTTGCCGAAGATGGCGGTGAACAGGACGAGCAGCATCAGCGGGAACACGATGGTGAAGAAAGCCGCGATCGGGGTGCGCCAGAAGACCTTGTTCTGGTATCGAAACTGGTGATAGACCAGCTGGGCCAGCGTAGGGCGGGCCATGGTGTCAGTCGGCACGGGTCAGTTCCAGGTAGACATCCTCCAGGGACGGGCGATCCACCGCCAGCTCCTCGAGCTCCAGACCGCGCTGCACCGCCCATGATGTGAGGTCATGGAGAGCTCGGGTTGGTGACTCGGTCTCGAACTCGATCAGCCGGCCGTTGACCCTCGCCCCGGGTATCGGGAGCTCCGCGGGGGTCGATCCGGCCGGGAGCGAGAAACGAATCACGGCTCCTCCATCCCTGCCTCCCAGTGTCTCGGGTGTTCCCTCGGCGACGATCCGGCCGTGGTCGATGACTGCGATCCGATCGGCCAGGTGCCTGGCTTCGTCCATGTAGTGGGTGGTGAGGACGATGGTCTTGCCCAGAGCAGTGAGGTTCTCGAGGACGCCCCACGCCTGGCGGCGGGCCGACGGGTCGAATCCGGTGGTTGGCTCGTCGAGGAAGATCAGGTCCGGGTCTCCCACCAGACCGAGGGCAAGCTCGAGTCGGCGTTGCTGACCACCCGACAAGCTCTTGATGCGGGCGTCGGATTTCTCTTCGATCCCGACCAT
>DASWKK010000010.1:0-16366 GCA_036396655.1 Acidimicrobiia bacterium | reverse complement strand
CGACGTTCCCGGCCATTCCAGGAGTCTTTCCAGATGTCTTATCGCTGCGAGATCTGCGGCAAGGAGCCGAGCTACGGCAAGACCGTCAGCTTCTCCCACAAGCGCAACAACCGACGCTGGCTCCCCAACATCCAACGGGTGAGGGTCCGCCACGGCTCGAACACCCGACGTGCCCGAGTCTGCACCTCGTGCATCCGCGCCGGCAAGGTGGAGAAAGCCTGAGCATGCTCCAAGGCGTGGTCAAGACCTATGACCCGGTGACCGGCGCCGGGATCATCGTCCGTGACGACGACCGCTCGGAAGTATTTCTCCGACCCGGCTCGCTCAGAGGGTCCATATTCCGCACCCTGAGACAGGGTCAACGCCTGGTGTTCGACACCGTGGAAGAAGACGGCAACGTGTTCGTCACTTCGCTCGGCGTCGGCCAGGATGGCCACTGAAGAGCCCCACCACTGCTGTTGATCCGCTCTACTCCCAGCGAAAGAAGCGGACCGAAGCAACCCCGCTGACCAGGGTCAGCACCGCAACCACCAGCCACGAGTAACCGGCATCGAGACCGAGCCATCCATCCTGCATGGCACGAATCGCATGACGGAGCGGGGTCAGGTCGCCGACGATCTCCATCGCACCGGTCAGGACTTCGGGTGGCGGCCCCGCTCCACCGACCATCAGCATCAGGAACCAGAGCATCACGCCGAGTGCTTGGGCTGATCGGGGTGAGGGAAGCAGTGCCCCCAGCAGCACTCCGAGCGAGGAGAAGGCCAGGGCGACGAGGGCGAAGCCGGCGATGACGAGGAACGGGCTGTCCGGACCGGTGACGTCATAGGCCGACACGGCTGCGACCACCAGCGTGATGCCACTGACCGTGGAGATGATGAAGGTCACGGCCACCTGGGCGCCGACTACTGCCCACGATGGCATCGACGAGGCGCGGTACCGCTTGAGCACGCCCCGCTCCCGGTTGCCGGCCAGGTGCGTCGGGAGGCTTATCAGCCCCACCGAAGCAGCTACCAGGGCAATGTAGGCGGGTACGTAATAGTTCATCGCCCCCACTCCTCGATAGATCCCGACATCCGCCTCGTTGCCGAACACGCCGCCCATCACGAACAGCACCATCAGCGGAAGCACCAGGGCGAACAGAACGGTGAGTGGCTCGCGCAGGAACAGCTTCAACTCGAGCCAGGTCATCTTGGCCAGGATCTTCACGACTCCGCCAACCCTTCCGAAGTGAGGTTGAGAAAGACCTCCTCGAGCGTCGCCCGCTCCTGACGAAGATCGACCGGGGCGAGCCCGTGGTCGAGCAACGCGGAGGCGACATGAGCCAGGACAGGACCGGTCCCGTGCACCTCGTAACGATTGCGCTCGAAGGTGATCCCGGTCACGTGGGGCACCGAGGACAGCCAGGCCGCGTCATGGCCGTCCAATGTGAATCTCACCCGCACCCCGCCACCGAACCGATCGATCAGTTGGGCCGGTGTCCCCTCGGTGACGACCACGCCTCGGTTCAATACGACGAGACGGTCACAGAGAGCCTCGGCCTCGTCCATGAAATGGGTGACGAGGACGACGGTGGTGCCGCGTTCCCGAATACGACGGATCAGGTCCCATGCCACCCGACGAGAGGCTGGATCGAGCCCTGTGGTCATCTCGTCGAAGAACACCAATCGCGGGTCGTTGACCAGGGCGAGGGCCACGAGCAGCCTCTGCTGCTGGCCCCCGGACAGACTGCCGAAACGGGCATTCCTCTTCTCGGCGAGACCCCAATCGGCAAGTAGCTCCGACACCGGCGGCCCCTGGTCGCTGAGGGAGCCGAATAGATCGAGCGCTTCCCAGACCTTGACCCGATCCGGCAACGCCGACTCCTGCAATTGGGACCCGATGCGACGTCTCACTTGGTCGGCTTGGGTGGATGGATCGAAGCCGAGCACCGACACCTCACCGCCATCGATTGTCCTCAATCCCTGAAGACTCTCCACCGTGGTGGTCTTCCCCGAGCCGTTCGGCCCGAGGATCCCGAATATCTCTCCCTGCTCGACCGAGAAGGAGACATCCCGGACCGCAACCGTGTCCCGGTAGCTCTTGACCAGATGCCGGACCTCGATCGCGTTGGCAGCATCCGGCCGCGGCAACATGCTCACGGCCCGATTATGACGACAACACCAGGTCCCCGGCTAGGGCCGAAAGGGAGTTCCCAACATGAGAATGGGCGGTAGGCACCACGCACCACGCGAAACGCATTCACTAGGGTCCGGCCGAACCGAGACCCTAAGGAGGCTCAGTTGGTCCAGGCCTATGTCCTGATCCAGACCGAGGTCGGCAAGGCCGCCCTGGTCGCAGAGGAAGTGCGTGAAATCCCCGGTGTCGACTCGGCTGACGATGTGACCGGTCCATACGATGTCATCGTCAAGGCAACGAGCGACGACGTCGACTCGCTCGGCAAGCTGGTCGTCGCCAAGATCCAGGCGATCGATGGCATTACGCGCACCCTGACCTGCCCGGTGGTACACCTCTGATCTAGTGCCCTGTCACCAGGCAAGCCCCGACTGAGAGGACCGGCAACCTGCCTGTCCTTGGTTAGCCCAGCTTGGATGCAATCGTCCCGGCGCTTCGCAGTGCCGTGCCGTCGCTGCCCGCGACCGAGAATACGCGCGCTGGCCGGGCCCGGGCCTCGTCCAGCATGTCCTTGAACAGCTCCTCCCGGCTGATCGGCGGGTCGATCCAGAGATAGGCAGCCATCGACCCGGGAATGGTGTTCACCTCATTGACCACCACTTCTCCTCCACGCTCGAGATAGTCGATGCGGGCTATGCCCCTCAGGCCGGCCACCTGGGTCACCTGTTCAGACAGACGTCGGATCCGACTCTCGACCCCGGGTTCGAGAGTGGCAGGAAGCTCTCTGCCACCACTCACTTCGCCGCCCCAAGCCAGGTACTTCTGGTCGTAGCTGTATATGCCGTCATCGGCACGGGCCGGAGCCTCGACCGCCGACATCTCCCACCGGGGGTGGGTGCGAACCGCTACCTGGAGGTCACGGCTTCCCGCAAGGAATGGCTCGACCACCGCACCCTGATCGAAGAAGTGGGAGCTCTTCTTGAGGGCGATGACAGTCTCCCAGTCGTCGGCAATCTCGATGCCGATCGAGGATCCTCCGAACCGTGGCTTGGCGATGTAGGGCCCTTCAAAGACCGGCTTTGGCTCCTCACCTGTGACAACCAAGGCACGAGGCAGGGTGGGAAGACCGGCTGCTGCCATCACCGCACCAAAGGCCAACTTGTCCATCGCGATGGCAGAAGCCGCTTGACCAGGTCCCGAATAGCGAATGCCTGCAAGGTCGAACAATCCCTGGAGTGTTCCGTCCTCGCCCGGTCCCCCGTGACATGCGATGAGGATCGAGTCGATGTCCAGAGCCTTCTTCTTGAACATCAGCCCTCGACCCGGAGACGCCAGGAAACTCAGCTCCCGAGCCTTCGATGGCACACCTTCGGCGAAGTCGGCCGCCTCGAGTCCGTTGTCGACCTCGAACCAGTCGCCCAGCTTCGACCAGTAGACGGCTACCACTTCGGGCATGGCCCTGGCCACCTGGAGCCCGGTCAGGATCGAGATGTCGTGCTCGTCGGACGGCCCGCCGAAAATCACCGCTGGACTTGCCATACGTGCTCCTCAGGGATAGTGATCTGGGAGGTCGTTCTCGTAGAGAACGGAATCACCCGGGCCCAGATTCTGACGGACCCAGTCGACCGCCTCTTGTCGAGACGCGACGACGGTAACGGATGCCTTGCCCGACCCGGAACCATCGAGCAGGGCGCGTCTGTTGGTTCGGCCGACGATCACCAGGTGATCGACCAGCTCCGATGCCGTGACCGCCAGGGATCGGTTCTCATCGAACTGGATCGGGCCCATCTCGACCATGCCCGGGGTAACCATGGCGATCCGGCCCCCGGCGCCGACCGTGGCAAGCCGCCGCAGCGCAGATCGCGCCCCAGCAGGGTTCGAGTTGTAGGTGTCGTCGATGATGGAGAATCCCTTCTCCGATCGGGTGACGGTTTGGCGGTGCTCGGGCCGCGGCAGGTTTGAGATCCGGGAGATCATCCTCGATTGGTCCACGCCAAGGGCCAGGCCGATCCCAACGGCGACCGCGAGGTTCACCTCGAAGACGTCATCGGGCAGGCGAGCGACCTCCACCCCGGCGATGTGCAGTGATCCCTCTCTGACCATGACGCGGGCCTCTCCCCCGGCACCGGAAACGGTGATCACTTCCATATGCCGCTCCCGCTCGCCGGCCAGGTCAGACAGGAGCGGATGATCAACCGCGATCACCCCCACCTCGGCTCGGTCCAGGATCTCGGCCTTCGCCGACACGATTCGATCCTCCGACCGGAATCGCTCCAGATGAACCGGTCCCAGGGCCACTATCGCCGCGACCTTCGGCGAAATCCACGCACAAAGCTCGGCGATCTCGCCCGGCCCGTAGGTTCCCATCTCGGCAACGAACACCTCGGTGCCCGGGACGAGCTGCTCATTGATGGCACGGGCGAGGCCCATTCGGTTGTTGAAGGACGCAGGGCTGGCCACGGTGCGTCGGGAATCCGAGAGAAGGTGGGCTACATATTGCTTGGTGGTGGTCTTCCCGTACGAGCCGGTGATCGCCACCACTTCGACTCGAGACGACTTCAGTCTGGCCGCGGCCTGGTCCACCCAGCGTCCTCCCACCCGCTTCTCGACCGGCTCTAGGGCGAGGAGCGCCAGGTCGAACCACCCGGGCAGCAGGAACAAGCCCAATGCCGCCAACAGCGCCGAATCGAGGAGCCCCGCGACGAGGTAGATGGTGATCACCAGTGCTCCCACAACCGCGGCCAGGCGGCGAAGACGCCCGGTCCAGGCAAGGGGCGAGGTGCGTCCCCGCAACCCGAGGCCAATCGGCCCGATCTGGGCAAGGGCCACCAGGAATGCGAGCCACGGGCTCCAAGCAGAACCGACGACACCGATCGTTGCGATGGCGAACAGCGTCGGGTTGACGACGCCGGTCATCCACCACCGTGCGGCGAACCTGGTCACCGCCGGTGCCAGGTAGTGCTCGCGCTGCGAAACCCGAAGCCACCGCAGGCCGGCCGGGACCGTTGCCAGGGCAGAGCAAGCGACGAGAGCCCAGGTCATGACTCGAGCGCCCTGGCCACAGCTAGCCCCAGCGCCGCCGGGGCTTCCGTCGGCACGAAATGGCCGACGTCGGATAGCACCTGGAGCTCGGCCCTTCCGCCTGCTTCCCTGATCACCGCCATCGCCGCCTCTGCCACCGCCGGCGGGACCTCTCGATCATCGCTCCCCCAGATGAGGGTCACCGGCGTGTCGAGCGCCCCCAGCTGCGACTCGTAGCTCTCGTTGACCACCTTTACCAGGATGTCACGCAAGATCCCGCTCGCGGCGCGGTAGTCAGCCGATCCACGGCTGCTCCTGATCGACTCCATTCGAAGGTCGGAGAGAAGTCCGATCCGGTTCAGTGCCCGGGCCAGACGAAAGCCGACCGACGGGGCGCTCCCCCGGGTGATTCGAACCAAAGGAGCGCCGGTGAGGACCAGCGGTCCCAGACGTTGAGGGCTGGCCGCGGCGAGACACACCGCCACCCGACCACCAAAGGAATGCCCGACCACGACCGGTCGCGGCGCCATCTCGTCGAGGATGGGCTCGATCAACCGGGCATAACCCTCCGCCCCCACCACCTGGTCGGGCAACGGAGTTGCCCCAAATCCCGGAAGATCCACCGCAAGAGCATCCATTCCGGTCAAAGCCTGCCGATAATCAGCACCACGGCGTCCCCAACCATGAAGGGCCAAGACACGGGGCGGGCCATCGCCGATGGTCTCTGCGAACAGGGCGCCGTCAGCGAATGCGCGCAAAGCCACCTTTGAATCCTCGATCAATAAGGGAGAGATGCCGAGAATACAGTCGAATCACTCCGATTCAGTGACATGGAGAATCTGACACCCACAACGCATCAGGCGATGGCCCGGTTCCGGACCTCGCTGCTGCGACGCGCCTCGGCTGTCGCCTGGGTCGTCCTGATCATCATCGCCGCCCAGGCTGTCCGCAACCAGGTGTACGCCGATTCGGGGTTTTGGATTCCGATGACGGCCCTGTCCGCAATGCTGCTCGTGACCACCGCCACCCGTTGGAACCGGCTGATGGGGACGAGATTCGCTCCTTGGATCGCGATCGGCTGGTTGACGGGTCTCATCGTCGGCATGACCGGATTCGCCCTGGTCCCCGCCCTCAATGCAACGGCAACGCCGATTCTCTACGGAATCGCAGCCGTCTCCGGGCTGCTTCTCACCTGGTGGGCGCACGCCTTCATGACGGTTCTCATCGGGGTGGCGATCTCGTTCATCTCCTTCAGCCTCGGTGCTGCCCAGAGTTTTCAAGATGTGCTGGCGTTGGTCTTGACCGTCGCGGTCGTTTCGGCGGCGACAGCACTGGTGGGGATGGAGTTCGAGCGGGAGGCGGTCCGCTCTGCCGACAGAGAGAGCCAGATCGACCAGCAGCGGCTCGACTTCGAGAGACTCTATGCCGTCAGCGCAACCCTGGCTCGGGCCGAGTCACTCTCGGAGATAGTTCCCCACCTGGTGGGGACCATCTGCAAGTACCTGGACGCTCAGGTGGGAGTGGTGCTGCTCTACAACGCCTCCCGACACCGGCTCGAGGTGATGAGCCCGATCTGGGTCAACGGGTTCCCTCTCGACACCGAGCCGATAATGGTCGATGTCACCACTCCTGGAGTGGTCGCCCAAACCTACCGCGCCGGGATACCCATCTTCGTGCGGGAGGTGGACCAGGAGACCGATGCTCACGCCTTGCTCAGGGAGCTCGGCCTCAGTCAGGCACTGGTGGCCCCGCTCAAAGTCGAGAACCTAAGAGTTGGTGCGATCATCGTTGGCGACCCGTATCAGGGCCATTTCAACGAGGACCAGCTGGAGCAACTCGGCTCGTTGGCCGCGCCGGCCGGCCTCGTGCTCTCCCAGATCGGGCGGTATGAGGCGCAGGCCGAGATGACCAAGAAGCTCGAAGAAGTGGCCAAGATGAAGACCGACTTCGTATCGACGGTAAGCCACGAGCTGCGCACTCCGCTCACTTCGATCATTGGCTCGCTGGACACGGTGAACCGACCCGAGTTGGCGCCGACCGAGGCCACCGCCATTCAGCTCCTGGCGACGGCCCGAAGACAGGCCGGACGTCTTCAACGCCTCATAGACGATCTCCTGGTCGTGTCCCGCATCGACCGCGGAGCGATCCCGGTGCATTTGGAGGCGATACCGATCAAACAAGCCTTCGACGAGGTCAAACGGGTCGTTTCCATCGAGCCCACATTCACCATCGAGCCCGAGGACCTGGTCGTGGAGGCCGATCGTGACCACCTGAGCCGGATCCTCATCAACCTCGTGGAGAATGCCGCCAAGTACGCCTCCAACAGCGCCGTCGAGCTCTATGCGTGGGAGCGCCCGTCGAAGGCGGTCCTCGCCGTCGTCGACCATGGCCCGGGCATCCCCGAGTATGAAAAGGAGCGTGTCTTCGAGAGGTTCACTCAGATCGACCAGTCCGACACCAGATCCAAGGGCGGGACCGGACTGGGCCTGTCGATCGTGAAGAGCCTGGCAGAGGTGATGCATGGGGCGGTTCGGGTGGAGAGCACCGAGGGCGGAGGGGCAACCTTCGTCGTCGAGTTGCCGCTGGCCGCCGTGATGCACTCCGAACGCGTCAGTTAATCGCCCTCTTCCACCCCGGCGGCGATGGCATGAAATCCACCGTCGACGTGGACCACCTCCCCGGTGGTCATCGGTGCCCAGTCACTCAACAGGACACACACCATTCGGGCAACGGGCTCCGGGTCGGTGTCGTCCCACGGCAGTGGCGCCCGTTCGCCCCAAACCCGGTGGAAGGCGTCGAACCCGGGAATCGACTTCGCAGCCACCGTCTTCAGCGGGCCTGCCGAGACTGCATTCACCCGGACCCCGTGCGCCCCGAGGTCCCGGGCGAGGTAGCGGGAGACGCTCTGCAGCGCAGACTTCGCCACACCCATCCAGTCGTACGCCGGCCAGGCCTGCGAGTTGTCGAAGTCGAGGGTGACCAAAGAGCCACCGCCTGCCGCCTTCATCAAGGGAAGCAGCGCCACGGCCAAGGTCTTGTACGAGAAGGCGGAGGTCATGAACGCCGTTTGCGCCGACTCGGGAGGCGTGTTCAGGAAGTTGCCGCCAAGGGCGTCTTCCGGGGCGTAGGCGATGGCGTGCAGCGCCCCGTCGACCTTGCCCCACCGGTCGGTCAAGTCAGTGGCAAGGGCCGCGACCTGTTCGGGGTCGTTGATGTCAAGCTCGAGAACAGGACACGGATCGGGCAGTCGTTGAAGCGAGCGCTCTGTCAGCCGAAGACCGCGTCCAAACCCGGTGGCGACGATCTCGGCACCCTCTTCCTGAGCGATCCGCGCCGCATGCCATGCAATCGAGTCGTCCGTGAGGATCCCGGTTATGAGCAGTTTCTTGTTTTCGAGCAGCATCGCCACCTCCTAACACTATGTGAGCGACAGACCACAAGTGCACCGACTCGCAAGTCTCACGCGTGTCCCGCCGGCCCTCGACGCCCCTGGCCGCGTCCTCGTCCTCAACGCACCGCACCGGGTGCGCCTTCGTCCTGCGTCCTTGCCAGGAACGCCGATGGCTCGGCGCTACACGCACGGAACTCACGACCCGGAGCACTAAGTCTCGAGGTCCCGCTCGACGTGCTTGCGATCGACCCCGAACTCACCCAGTGTCACCGCCCCTATCGACTTCTCGTCGCGGAGGAGCCCGAGCAGGATGTGTCCCACGCCGATGTGATCGCTCTGTGATCGTATGGCCTCGCGCAGAGACAGCTCCAGGACCTTCTTGGCGTCGGTCGAGAAGGGGATGTGCCCTTTGGTCTCGCCCTTACCCGGGCCTAGGACGACGCCGAGCCTCTCACGCAGCTTGTCCGGCGAAACACCTTCAGTGTCGAGCACGCGCCGGGTGGGCCCGATCGGATCGTCGAGCAGGGCGAGAAGGATGTGCCCGGTTGTCACCTCCGGATGCCCCGCCTGCCGACACCTCTCCTCGGACGCCACGACCACGAGCCGGGCCTCGTCGGTGAAACGCTGGAACATCGACTTGGCTGCTCCTTGGCCCGTGGCGGCGTAACCGACCCGGGTCTTGGGGACGAATCTCTTCTGGGCGGCCTGCTTGGTGACGCCAAGGGCATCGCCGATCTCGGCCCATGAGGCGCCGGAGTTGCGGGCCTGATCCACGAAATGACCGATCAGGTGGTCGGCCAGTTCGCCCAGATGCTGGGCGATCCCCACCGAGTCGGCGAGATGCTCCAGGGCCGTTTCTTGGGGTTGGCCGGTCGTGACGTGTTCGACGAGGGCGTCGAACTGGGGTAGCGGATTCTCCATGTGTCAACCCTAGGTTGACGAACCTGAGTTTGTCAACCCGAGGTTGACGGCAACTCGAGGTCCTGGTAGCCGGTCGTCGGGGATCTCAATTGTCACCATTCTGGACGGTCGAGGTTCCGTCGCTTTCGATCCTCCAGGTTTCGCCGAGGCAGAGCTGGTCGGTTAGCCGAGCGATCTCTTGCCCATCTGGATCCCGGGCGACCAGGTCACCCGAGGTGCAGCCATCTTGGCTCCAGTTGAAACCGAAGAGCTCTTGGGAGTGTGAAGCGGTGGAGGGTTCACCCAGAGAGTTCACCAGCTCTTCTGACCCATCAACTACGTGGAAGACGTCGATGGCCTGGCGCGTTCGATTCATCACGAAGGCTTCAGGCGAAAGCTGTTCTGCGCAGGCGCCAAGCGTGACGATGACGACGACTAGCCAAAGCGCCATGCCGGCTCGTCGGCTGTGTGGCCTCCTCCGACTCAAGGTGCTCATTGGCTTCGGCACTCTCGACTCCGATCGTTTGCTGATCCTACGCTCACGTCCGTCTTCGGTTCCGTGGTTCAACGGTGGTCGCCAGGCCGAGGCAACCCGTCGTCGGATAGGGTTCGCTACACCCAAGTAGGTGGAATCGATGAGCAGCAAGGAGCTAGCCGAGCGGTATGTCCAGGCGACTTGGGCCGGGGATTGGGAGACCCTGGGCACCCTTCGCCACCCGGATTGGACCGATACCTGGCCACAGTCGGGAGAGATGGTCCGTGGGCACGACAACTGGGTGCGGATAACGGAGAGCTATGAAGGGGGCCGGCCCAAGTGGGAGGTCTCGGCGGTGCACGGAGTCGGCGAGACCCAGGTAGTCACCACCCCCTTGGTCGGTCCAATATCCATGCCCCTCACGGTCGTGGGAGGCGGCGATACTTTCACCGCCGAAGGGCGGTTGCGCTACCCGGACGGGGAGCTCTACTACGTCGTCCTCATCGGCAGGATCGAGGGAGGCAAGGTGATCGAACAGAGGACCTATTTTGCTTCCCCCTTCGATCCTCCGGAATGGCGAAAGGAGTGGGTGGAGTTGGGGCCCCGGTCGGGGTCCTAGGACGCCTCCTCCACGACGACCAGGACCGCCCCCGCTTCCACCTGATCGCCGGCTCGACAGTCCACTTCCCCGACCGTTCCGTCGTACGGTGCGCGGAGAGTGTGCTCCATCTTCATCGCCTCCAGCACCACGAGCACCTGACCAGCCCTGACCTCGTCCCCGGTGGCGACCTCGACTCTGATCACCTTGCCCGGCATGGGGGAGTGAAGTGAACCCGGCGTCTCGACCGCCTCGGTGGTGGCGAAGCGGGGGATCTTCTCAAGCCGGACCGAGCCGAAGTCGGAGTCGAGATATCGCGTGTCGCCATAACGCCCCAGGGCGAACTGATACTCGGCATCGCCAAGGGTTAACTCGACCAGCTCTGGAGTGCACCTGATCAACTCGAGATCGTCGAGACCTTCGACAACGGTGACCGGGGCAGCCGAGTAGCGGACGATGTGAGTCCCGTGCTCGCCGTGGTATGCCCGTTCTTGAAGATGCCCCGGGCTGTTGCGCCATCCGGAAGGAATGGTGCCGAGGACCTTGGCCCGGTCTCGCTCCAGCGTCTGGTCGGAGAGGGCGGCGGCAACAGCAGCGATCCGTTCCAACTCCTCGTTGGCGAGTGGTCGAGCCAGCTTTGCAAGGTCGTTCCGGTCGATGAAGTGGGTGTCGGTCTCACCTGCCAAGAACCCGGGATGCTCCAGGATCCGGACAAGGAGATCACGATTGGTCGTCGGTCCGTGGATGACTCCGCGGCGAAGGACCGCGGCCAAGGTGATCGCCGCCTGCTTCCGGTCAGGGGCGTGTGCGATCACCTTGGCCAGCATCGGGTCGTAGAACACCGAGACCGTGGATCCGGTCTCGACACCGGAGTCGACACGAACCCCGGGTTCGACCGGCATCTCAAAGCGATGAATGGCGCCGGTGACCGGGAGGAAGTCCATGAGCGGGTCCTCGGCATAGAGCCGGGCCTCGATGGCATGCCCGTATCGGCGAGGGGTGAGGTCGAGGGCAGCGCCGTCGGCCACCTCGATCTGCAGCCTCACCAGGTCGAGACCGGTGATCATCTCGGTGACCGGGTGCTCCACCTGGAGACGGGTGTTCATCTCCAGAAAGAAGAACTCACCATCCTGATACAGGAACTCGACGGTCCCGGCGCCGACATAGCCCACAGCCTCGGCGGCCCGCACCGCGGTCTCGCCCATCCGAGGCCGTAGCAACTCGTCGATGACCGGTGATGGCGCCTCCTCGATGATCTTCTGATGCCTCCGCTGGATCGAGCACTCCCGCTCGAACAGGGAGAGAACCCGACCCAGGCTGTCACCAAACACCTGGATCTCGATGTGTCGGGGCGCATCGAGATACCGCTCCAGGAATACGGTGTCGTCTCCGAACGCCGATGCCGCTTCGCGTCGGGCTCCGGAAATGGAGTCGGCAAGGTCGGCCGGATCATTGACGATGCGCATTCCCTTGCCCCCGCCTCCTGCCGACGCCTTGACCAGCACCGGGAACCCGATTGCGTCGGCTGCGTCGGCTGCCTCGTTTGCGGAAAGCCCGGTGAGGTCAAGACTGGGAATGGTCGGGATCCCTATCGACGTCATCAGCTCCTTCGATGCCAGTTTCGATCCCATGACCTCTATCGCCTCCGGTGAGGGGCCGATCCAGGTGAGGCCCTGTGAGATTGCACGTCGGGCGAACTCGGCGTTCTCGGCCAGGAATCCGTAGCCGGGGTGGATGGCATCGGCCTCGGATCGCCCGGCCGCTTCCAACACCAAGTCGATGTCGAGATAGGTCTCTTTTGCAGTCGATCCGGGCAGACCGATTGAGACGTCGGCTTCGGTGACGTGGGGCTCAGCCGCGTCCTGAGCCGAGTAGACGGCCACCGTCTCTATCCTGAGCTCGCGACAGGTGCGGAACACGCGCCGGGCGATTTCCCCGCGATTGGCTACCAGGATTCTCCGGATCATCGGCTGACAGAGGGTACCGGCGGAAACCATTTCCGGTCTCAGGACGTCGTATTGGTGTCGTTCCCGATTGAATCGAGGAGTCGCGCCCACTATGAGTTACACCCAGCTGATGGAAGAAGACATGGTTCAAGGATCACCACCGGAGCCGCCGAGACGATCGAGAGCGGTTCCGATTGCCATCGTGCTCGGAGTCTTGGCCATGTTTGTCGTGATCGGGATGGCATTCGTCTCGGGGGTGCGGGGGCTGGTGGACGCGGTTCCTACCCCGGCAGACTTGGCCGCGGTGTTCGAGCCGGAGCCTTACGAAGAGATCGGCCCCGTTGTCATCAGCTCCATCCGTGACCTGGCCAATCTGACCACGATCGAGGTGATCGAGTACACCATCGTGGAGAAGGGCACCGACGAGGGATGGCTGGCCTGGGCCCGTGGCGACAGCCTGCAACTGTTTGCTGTAGCCCGGATCGGCGCCGGGGTGGACCTGAGCTCGGTCTCGGTTCGCAACGTCTCGCTGGGCGACGACGGGGTGGTCGAGATCACTGTTCCTGCGGCCGAGGTGCAGTACGTGGCGGTTGACAACGAAGCCACCCACATTCTCGACCGGAGCACCGGTGTCTTCACCAAGGGCGATCCCCAGTTGGAGACGGAGGCACGACGTGTCGCCGAGGAGGTCCTGGTCCAGGGTGCCCTCGACGAGGGCTTACTGGCTGAAGCCGAAGCCAACGCCCGTCAGGTCCTGACCGACTTCCTGCTCGGTCTCGGCTACCGCGACGTGGTGGTCGAATTCACCGGCTGAAACGCAACTACCGACGTGTCGACTGTCTCATGGAGGCAGCCGAACGCGCCGGCTGAACGCTCGGCATACATAGGCGGCGTCATGGCCCCCCGGCCTCGGCATCGCTCGGGCTAATCTCCGACTGCGGCGTGCTCTCACGCCTCACCCGCAAACCGGGCGCCCACACCGCCCGGCAATGCGCAGGGAAAGGTGGCCCTTGTCATCGGGAGATATCGAATGTCGTCGACTCGTGGTGGCCGTCGAACGCGGTGTGGGCTCGGGGCGGCAGCCGATGGAGATCGATGATGACTGCACACAAGAAACTCAAAGAACGCATACGCGCCCGGATGGACAAGACAGGCGAGAGCTACATGACCGCCCGCCGCCAGGTGGTGGGCGGTGAGGGGCATATCCCCGATGTCGGGGTCCATCCCGACACCTCCGCACTGGCCCGGATTCTCGGTGATGCCGGGATAGGCGGCCCCGACGGTCAGCTGTCCGAGGCTCTCTTGCTCGGGATCGGAGGCGGACTCGGTGCCGGGTACATACTGTGGGAGTTCGCGCCGGAGACCGACCACAGGCCTTCTCCCCATGCCCCGGGCGGCCGTCGGGTAGTCGCCATCGGCTTCCGCAACCGCTGGCAATACCCCGACCGTTGGCTGGACACGTTGCTCGATCGGGTCGGGGTCGAGTTCCGACGGGATCAGACCTCGGGCATGGTCAAGGCGAGACGTCAACTCGATGAAGCGGTAGAGATGGGGCATTCGGTGATGGTCGAGGTATCCGTCGCCGATCTGCCTTACTGGCATCTTCCCCCGGAAGAGGCGGGAGAGTGGGGCTATCCGATCGCGGTTGTGGGCGTCGACTCTGATCGCTTTGAAGTAGACGACCGGAACTCAGGCCGGCTCACCGTTTCTGTTGAGGCGATGGCGACGGCGCGGGGCCGAATCCCCTCCTACAAGAACCGTATGGTCGTGGTCGAGCGCGCGGGCCGCCTTACCGCCGACCGGCCGTCGGGAGCTGTCGAAGCTGGTCTTGCCGATGCAGTGGAGCATTTGGCTTCGAGATCGGACTCGTTCTCGCTGCCTGCATTCTCCAAGTGGGCCAGGATGGTGACCTCCGATACCGGGAAGGGCTGGAAGAGGGTCTTCGCCGACCGAGTCGGCCTCTGGGGCGTCTTGCGCAGCACCCACGAAGCAGTCTCGGACATCGGGATCGCTGGTGGCTCCTTGCGTCCGCTCTACGCCGAGTTCCTCGACGAGGCAGGCGCATTGCTCGGGCGCCCCGGGCTCGCCGAGGTGGCCGAGCGCTACCGCCGCGCAGGCGACGCCTGGGACGACGTCGGCGACGCCACCCTGCCCGACGGGTTCGAGCCGCCGGAACAGGCGGTCGAGCTTTCTCGTCGCCGACGGGGGGCGGTGCGTCAGGGGGATGATGGCGACAGCGCCGCTGCCGATTCGGCCGCCTCCCTCAACGCATTGGCCGCCGAGTTCGAGCCGGGGTTACCGCTGACGGACCGGGAGATCGACGGACTGTTTGAGTCGTTGTCAGCGGCTATCGATGCCGCATACCGAGCCGAGGTCGAGGCCCACTCTGCCCTCTCTGAGGTGATGGGGGGATGACAGGGCTGGGGCCGGTAGCGTGAGATGATGGACACCGAGGAGCTGGTGGTCGAGACCGGAGATCGGCCCGCAGCGGTCGACATCAGCGCCGATCTGGCTCGCTTCGCCGCGGGGCAGGGCGACGGTCTTCTCTCGGTGTTCGTCCCTCACGCAACGGCCGGCCTGGCAATCATCGAGACGGGGGCGGGCAGCGACCAGGACCTGCTCACTGCCATCGACCAATTGCTCCCGGCGGAGCGGGGCCGATGGCATCACGAGCACGGCAGCCCGGGCCACGGACGGGACCATGTGCTGCCGGCGTTCGTCTCGCCCAGCGTGACCATCCCCGTCGTGGCGGGACGCATGACCCTGGGCACGTGGCAGTCGGTCGTGCTGGTCGACACCAACGTGGACAATCAGACCCGAAAGGTCCGGATGTCGTTCATCGCCGGCTGATCACATCCGGAACACACCGAAGCGGTCGGTTCCCTTCACCTCGGCAGAGTGGGTGGCGGAGAGGGCTATGCCCAGGACGTGCCGGGTGTCACGGGGGTCGATGAGACCGTCGTCGCGGACCCGGGCAGTGGAGAAGTAGGCGAGCTCTTCGGCCTCGATCTGGGTTTCGACCTCCTTGCGGCGCTTCTCGTCCTCGACCTCGTCGAACGGCTCGCCCCGCGACTCGGCCGCCTGCCGGGCGACGATCGACATCACGCCGGCCAGCTGGGTGGGGCCCATCACGGCGACCTTGTGGTTGGGGTAGCCGAACACGAAGCGGGGCTCGTAGGACCGGCCCGACATCCCGTAGTTGCCCGCTCCGTAGGAGACCCCGGCCATGAGGGTGATGTGGGGGACCTCCGAGTTGGCCACCGCGTTGACCATCTTGGCCCCGTCTTTGATGATCCCCCGCTGCTCATAGTCCTTGCCCACCATGTATCCGGTGGTGTTGTGGATGAAGATGAGCGGGGTGTCGTAACGGTTGCTCAGTTGGATGAACTCGGTCGCCTTTTGCGCCTCCTCGGAGAAGATGACACCTCTCTGATTGGCGATCACTCCCACCGGGAAGCCGTGGATCGAGCCCCACCCGGTGAGGATCGAGGTGCCGTAGACCGTCTTGTACTCCTCGAAGCGGGAGCCATCGAGGGTGCGGGCCAGGATCTCGCGCATGTCGAAGGGAACCCGGAGATCGGGCGGGATCACCCCCAGGATGTCGTCGACGTCATGCACCGGCGAGTCGGGGTCCTTGGTGGGGCCGTATCCCCGCTTGCGCCAGTTGAAATGGCTGACGATGTCGCGGCCCATTCGGATCGCCTCCTGCTCGTCCTGGGCGAAGTAGTCGGAGAGCCCCGAGATCTTCGAGTGCATCTCCGCCCCTCCCAGCTCCTCGTCGGTGGACTCCTCCCCGGTAGCCATCTTGACCAGGGGTGGTCCACCGAGAAAGACTTTGGCCTGCTCCTTGACCATGATCGAGTAGTCGCACATGGCGGGGAAGTAGGCGCCACCGGCGGTGGAGCTGCCGAAGACGATGGCGA
>DASWKK010000009.1:0-14188 GCA_036396655.1 Acidimicrobiia bacterium | reverse complement strand
TGGGACGTCTCCCAGTGCACGATCTCGGAGAACGCTCGAACGGCACTGATCCTGAACCTGCTCACCGAGGACAACCTCCCCTACTACCACGCCCTCATCGAAAAGCACATGCCGCGGACTTCGGCCTTCACACGGTGGAATCATCTGTGGACGGCGGAAGAAGGCCAGCATGCCATCGCGATACGGAGCTACCTGCTGACCTCACGCAACTGTGACCCCGATGAGCTCGAAGACGATCGCAAGGCGACCATGATCAACGGCTATCAGCCGTCCTACGACGACCCGACGGAGATCTTCGCCTACACCGCAGCTCAAGAGCTCGCGACGAGGGTGAGTCATCGCAACGCAGGCAAGATCACCGACGATCCGGCCGCGTTCGAACTGATGCGTCTCATCGCAACCGACGAGAACCATCATTTCATCTTTTACAAGGGAGTGATGCAGGCCATGCTCGACCAGTCGGCCGATCAGGTGCTGGGTGGGATCTACCGGGTGTTCGACAACTTCCAGATGCCAGGGGTGGCGATGCCTAACTTCCTCCGTCGCTCGGTGGAGGTGGCCAAGGCGGGTGTCTACAACCTCCGGATCCACCACGACCGAGTGGTGGTCCCACTCATCAAAGAGTGGAAGATCGCCGATCTCACCGGCCTCAAACCGGCTGCGGCGGAGTTGCAGGACAAAATCATGTCGCTGCCGGCACAGATCATGAGCAAGGCGGAGAGGTTCGAAGAGCGTGTGGGAATGTCATTTGCCTGAGTAGTGGCCCGCTCGGTGAGCGATCCCGGCCACCGTGTCCAGGGGACTGACCAGTAGATCAATGACTCACGGCGCGCGGCTCGTCTGACGGGTCGGCGAGCCCGGTCCGCGGCACCTCCGCTGACCTGGTGCGATCGAGACGGGACGCGGTGGGTAGGAAGACCAGGGAGGAGATCGCTATGGCGATACCGGCGTAGATCAAGGTCCGTTGCACACCGAACGCCCCGGCCAGCACCGGGGCGATGGCCAACGGCAGGAGATGTCCGACCTCGGAGTGGACCTGGGTGACGCCGGTGATCCGCCCCATCATCTCGTCGGCGGTGTTGAGCTGGATGAGAGTCCTGAGCAGAGGTGCCCCGATCCCGATGAGAAGACCCCAGAACACACCCGCCATCACCACAATACGCAGCTGCTCGGTCCCGACATACGCCAGGACCCCCACCGAGTTGAGACCGACGATCAGCACCAAGACGCGAGCGGTCCGGTATCGCGCCGGGAGCCGGGAAGCGATCCAGGTGCCGGTGACCAGACCGAGCCCGAAGATCGAGTTGACCCACCCCAACGTTTCGGGCTCGACCCCGAGTATGTCTCGATAGAACAAGGGCTCGAGGGCGCTGAATGTGCCGAACAACACCCAAACCGAGGACCCCAGCCATATGTAGAAGCGAAGCCGGTGATTTCGGTAGGCATACGAGAACCCTTCGCGCAGCTCCTTGACACCCTCGTTCTTCTCCCTCGTCTTTGCCAAATGGCGCACCGAGACCGGGATGACGACAAGGGCCGCCACCGCCGACGTCGCCGCATCGAGCACAAAGATCCCGTCGAGGCCTATCGACCCGGCAATGATCGCTCCCATCGCCGGCCCAACCACGAAGGCGGCCCACGATGCGCCCTCGATCATCCCGTTGATGCGCCCCAGTCGCTCCGGATCGGCGGTGAGGTACGGCCCGAACGCTGAAATCGCGGTGAACACCGGAGCGCCGACGAGGCCGAGGATGAAAGTGGTGACAACCAGGCTGGGCAGGGTCTCTACGAAGGTCATCCCAATTGCAGCCGGGATGAAAAGGACTTCGCCCACGATCAGGACCCGGCGCGGATCGAATCGGTCGACGAGGACTCCGGCCGCCGCTGATCCAAGAAGCGAGGCCACCCCCAGGGCCGCCATGACTGCCGCCACTCCTCCGGCGGTGGCGTCGAGATCGAAGGCAGCCTTGCCCCAGATCCCGACGAAGAAGGCGGCTTCACCCCCGACCCTGGAGATGAAGCGGGCGAGAACAACCCGGCGAACGTGTCGATCTGCCCACATGGCGGGCACGGTACCCGGCGTAGCGACGGCGAATTCCTAGATTCTGCCAATCATGGAGCCTTTGCTCACCGGTGTCTTGGCCGGATACGGAATTGCGATCCCGGTGGGGGCGATCTCCATCCTCATCGTCGATGTCGGGCTCAAGCATGGCTTTCGCCCGGCCTTCTTCGCCGGCGCCGGAGCGGCGACGGCCGACTTCTTGTACGCCGGGCTCGCCGTGATGGGGGGGGCGGCGCTAGCCGGTGCGATCGGGGCGGTCGACGACGCGCTGCGGATCATCAGTGCCCTGGTGTTGGTCCTGATCGCTCTCATCGGCCTGCGACGGGCCCGAAACGAGGCCCCTACGACCGCTGGGCCGACCTACTCAACCCGGAACGACCTCGCACTCACCTATGCCCGGTTTCTGGGTCTGACCATCATCAACCCCACCACCATCGTGTACTTCGCTGCAGTGATCATCGGGCTTGGGGTCGCCGATGACATGACGCTGCCACAAGGGATCACGTTCGTGGTCGGAGCGTTCCTGGCCAGCCTGTCCTGGCAGACGTTGCTTGCCACAGTTGGCTCCTCGGTCGGTCGCCGACTCACCCCCGCGGCGCGGACGGTGGCCACCGTGCTGGGAAACCTGGTGATCCTCGGCTTTGCCGTCTTGATCCTGCTCCGCTGACCTCGACCCTGGCTAGACCGACCCGGAGCACTAGGTTGCAATCCGATGACGCGGAAGGTCCCAGATGACGAGCGAAGAGCCCGTCTGGCCACCCGCCACCATCTTGCGTCGCCCGCGCATAGCGTGAGCGAGACGGCTGGCGCGATGGTGGGCCTCCATTCCTCGGATCCGGCAACGGTCTACCTCTCAGCCCGAGCACGGATCCCCGGTCTCAAATCGGGCGACATGGAGGCCGCGCTCTACGACGATCGAACGGTGGTGAGGATCCTCGCCATGCGACGGACCATGTTCGTGATCCCCACCGATCTCGCCCCGCTGCTCCACTACTCCTCCACGGTGGCCCTGATGGCCGCTGAGCGGACGCGCGCCGTAAGAATGGTCGAGGACGCCGGTATCGCCACCAACGGCACCAAATGGGTGGAACGTGTGTCGGAGCGAACACTCGAAGCTCTGCACGCCCGTGGGGAGGCGCTGGCAACCGAGCTGACCAAAGACGTGCCGGAGCTGGGCGAGAAGATCACCTTCTACAAGAAGGACGGTTCGGTGCTGTCAAAGGTCGGCATGTCGACCCGAATCCTGTTCCTGCTGGCAATCGAGGGCAGGATCATCCGGGGCCGACCCAAAGGAAGCTGGGTGAGCAGTCTCTACTGTTGGGCTCCGATGGAAGACTGGATCGGCAGCCCGATGGTCGAAATCGATCAGCCGCAGGCCCAGCGCCTCTTGCTCACCAGATGGCTGAGGTCGTTCGGGCCGGCGACAGAGCTGGACATGAAGTGGTGGACCGGGTGGCCGGTGACCCAGGTACGCCGGGCCTTGGCCGGGATCGGCGCGGTTGAGGTCCAGGTCGATTCGGGGCCTGCCTACCTGCTGCCAGAGGACTTCACCCCGGTGGAGCCGGTGAGCCCGTGGGTCCAGCTCCTGCCGTCACTCGACCCAACCACGATGGGGTGGAAACAGAGGGAGTGGTACCTCGGCCCCCACTATCCCCGTCTCTTCGATCGGAACGGAAACGCCGGCCCCACGATTTGGGTCGACGGCAGAGTTGTTGGGGGTTGGGCGCAAAGAGCGAATGGTGAGATCGTGTGGGAGCTTCTCGAGGACGTGGGCACCGAAGCGCTTTCGGAAATCGAGCGCCAGGCCGCCGCATTGGCCGACTGGCTGGGTGAGAGGGTCGTGATCCCCAGGTTCAGGTCGCCGTCGGACAAGGCGCTCGCCGGGAACTGACAGCCGCTTCTTCGCTATTACCTCGCATCAGGCAGGTCATCGGATCGTGACAGGCAACGGTTGTCTGAACTTGCGGTCTGGGATCGGGGCCCCGGTGCGAACCAGCGCCAATTGCCACGAGGGGGAGTAGCCAAGAGCCCAACGAAGCCCTGCCACAGCCACACGACCCACGCTGGTCGCGCCAGGCACTTTGGTCAACCCCAGGATCGAGCGCACGCGGGTGGGGATAGTGGCCACCGCCGCCTCGAACAGAGTCTTGTAGCCGACCTTCAGACCGGGATCCAGCGGTGGGTCGGCCAGGAAGTCCACTGCCTCCCACATTTCCGGTGAGGGGGCAATCTCGGGATGATGCTCGATCCAGGCTGAGAGAGCACTTGCGGTCGACGGCATGGGATCGGAGCCGAGCAGGGCTCCGGCCCGGGTCTGCTCCGCAACGAATCGGTCCTCCTCGGCCCGGCTCAGCGCGACCCGTCCGAATGTCCGATGAGCCACCAGGAACGAGTCGGTCAGGGCATTGTGAACCCAAGCCGAAAATCCGGGGTCGGCGGCGTCATAGCTGACACCCCGGCTCGACACCCCCGACACCATCCGATGAATGCGTTGGACCTGGGCTACCGCCTGCTCGACTTCGGGCATGGCCCCATAGGTCGTGGCCGTCACATAGGACGTGGTACGGGAGAGACGCCCGAGGGGGTCTTCCTTGTATCGAGAGTGGCCGCCGACACCGGCCACTACCTCGGGATGGGCCGCTTGGATCAAGAGCCCTCTGACCCCGCCGACGAAGGTCGCCACATCGGCTAACACCGCCCAGGACACCGAGCCGGGCCCATAGAGCCCCGGATCGCCCCGGTAGTCGAGGCTACGGGCAAGCGGGTAGGGGGCGTGGCGGAATGGGGCCGTGGCCGAGGAGACGATCCGCTGTCTGAGACCTTCGATTCGGCTCGAGTTGTCGTCGCTCATGACTGCTACTTGTTGACATTTCCTCCATGACGAGCCAGATCGACCGTCGAGGTTTGATCGACGGTGACGTATGCCGCCGGGTTGGCCTCGTGGATCAAGCGGGTAACGGTGTAGACCTCTTTTCGGGGCACCACGCAGAACGTGACCCGAACGTCGCCGGCGAGGCCATCGCCATTGACCACCGTGGCCCCGTACCCTTTGGAACGAAGCAGCGGCGCGAGCGGCTCAGTGCGCACCGGGGCCACGATCCTGACCAGTGCCTGACCCAAGGCCAGCCACTCCTCCACGACGGATCCCAAATAGGTGCCGGCCGCGAAACCGAGGGCGAAAGCCACCATCCGGGCCGGGTCGTTGAGGCCACCCAAAACGCGTGTGATCGCAAGCACCCAGATCAGGGCCTCTACGAATCCCAGCGCCGCTGCCGGCCCTCGCCGCCCGCGACCGAGGAGGACGATGCGAACCGTGGCCATTCCCACGTCCAATAGCCGGAGCGTGAAGATGATGACGAGGTCTATGGCGAGATCCATGGGAGATCACAGTAGAGGCCTGGCGGGCGCGCTCTCGGGAGCGGGCGCTACCCGATACCGGCGTCCGGACCATCCACTCGTGACGCCGATCACAGAGTCGATGAGTCGAGATCGCCTCTGCGTCGATCCAGCCCGGAGATGATCGAATATGCGACGAGAAGCCCGAGCAGGACCATCCACGCCCAGGAATTGCGAATGACTTCGACCGCCATGTTGTAGTCGGCCTGGAAGTCGACTCCGCCCAACGAGGCAACGGCCCTTCCCTCACCGAACAGGTCACCCTCGAAGCTGGCCTGGAGACCGCGTGCGGTTGCCCGGATCCCACTTCTATCGAGTGTGGTGGCGTCGTCACCACCTGAGCCAGGCCCACCGGCCTCCTCGACCACGATCGTGGTCGAGCTGGTGGAGGTCGTGCTGCCGGGCGTCTCCGAGTCTCTGGAGTCGGTTCCCCCTGGCGGAGCCTCTGAGCCGGCGGCTGTCGTCGAGGGCGCAGAGGTCGTGGAAGTCGTCGTGACAATCGAAGTCGAAGTCGTCGACCCCGTGGTGCCCGGGTTTGTCGTAGTGGAAGTAGTCCCGGGGCGGGTTGTGGTTGTGGTGGTCGGCGGATGAGTGCTGGTCGTGGTGGCGATGGTGGTCGTCGTCTGGGGAACGGTGGTGGTCGTAGTGGTGGGTTCTTCGATGATCGTCCCCCGGACCTCCACGTTGTCGACGAATACGTCACTGCTGAGCAGAAGCCCGGAGAACATGAACCGGACCCTGAAGTTCTCCGAGCCGAAATCACTGACATCGATGGTCGGGCTGACGTTCAGAGCCGTGCCTAATTGATACTCGGCCACAGTCACCCACCCCCCTCCGCCCTTGACCTGCACCTCGAGCTCGGAGCCGACGAGCGAGGCGGTGGCCTTCAAGTCAAACCTGAGCGTTGTCTCAGACAGATCGCTGGTATCGGCCGTCCTAGTCGCACCGATCTCCCCGAGCAGTGTGGTCAGGGCACTGATCCGAATGCAGTTCCCGGAGGCGCAATTGCCCGATGAGACAACGCGGACGTTTCCCTTCTTCTCATCACCGTCGTCTCCGATCTCACTCCAGGGCCCCGACCAGGCAAGCGACCCGTCTGAGCCGCCCCAACCAATCGAGGTGAACTTGTCCTTGTATCCGTCGGTCTCTGTGGCAGACACGGAGACCGCGATCGACAGCAAAGCCACGACGAGAACGACGACTGGGAGGCGTCTCAAGCCGACATCGCTCGGGTCACATCGGCGACACCCATCTCATCGATAGTGTCCTCACCGGCATCGGGCGATCCAGCGAGCAGAGGCAGACTCACGATGAAGTAGCTCTTCTGGGCAAATCGCTGGTACAGCAGCTTTCCCCCCAGAAGCGCGGCGAGACGAGAGGCGACGCCGAGGCCCAAACCCAGGGTCCCGGTCATCAAGGTGGCCGCGCCGTTGTGGATGAAGGTGTCGAACAGTCTCTCGAGCCGATCGTCAGGAACCCCGGCGCCGTCGTCCCAGACCTCGATGTCGACCACGTCGTCGCCGCTGGACACTTCGACGCCGATGTTCGGGCCGCCATGGCGGGCCGCGTTGGAGATCAGGTTGATCAGGACGTGGCGGAGCCGGGCGGCATCGGTCGCAACCAAGGCATCTCCTCCTGCGCTCTTGACCGTGAGTCCCGCTCGTTGGAACGGGAGCAGAGCCGACTCGACGACATCGGCGACCCGCGTCGGGCTCAACTCAACCTCGACACCAGTGCTTTCCAGTCTTGCTGCGGCGAGGAGGTCATCGACCATGCGGGTCATCTCCGCAGCCTCGTTGGCGATGATCTGCGCCAGCTCGACGGATGTCGAACGGTCAAAGCCAGCCCCGTCGGTGAGGATCTCGGCAAAACCGTATATCGAGGTGAGCGGGGTGCGCAGCTCGTGGGAGAGCCCGGCGATGAAGTCGTCCTTGGCCCGCCCGATCTCACGCTCCTTCTCCAGCTCGAGATCGACCTTGAGTCGGTGTTCCCGCACCTGACGACGTGCGATAGAGCGATAGATGAGGACGGCCGACGCCGGGATGGCCAGCATCAGAAAGAACTGGATGAACTCGGTGGTGCGACGTGAGCCGGCGGTGTTGAGGTCGATCTGGGCCTGGATGACGGTCTGCTCTGCCTGCAACGAGTCGACGAGGTCGATGTAGGCCCGTTCGGCATCGGTCATCAAGACATTCTTGGCTCCCTCAAAGTCCCCCTCATTCAGAGCGGCTAGCGCCTCGTCCACCCGAGCCAAGAAATGGGTGAGTGAGGCGAGCGAAGGGCGTTCTCCGGCATCGTCTCGGAGCTCGCCAAGACGCCGACGGGCGTCGCGTGCCTCGCCGAGGGCGGCATCGAGGTCATCGTCGGTCACCAGATCGGAGCTGGCCAGCTCGGAGAAGGTGGTCGCCTGGACCAACGCGGCACGAGTGAGGGCGGCCGTGCCCAGGGACGCGTTGGCCCAATGGAGGTCCTGAGCGTTGTCGGCGACCCGTGCCGCTCCCACAGAGTTGGCAAAGGCCAGAGCGACAACCAGCACGACCAGAATCGAAGTCGCCCCGATGGCGACACCTACCGCCCGTCTCCGCGAAGTCGGGCCGATTGGACGCTCCGTCCCCATCGGTTCTTATCGGAGTTTTCCCCACCTTTTCTTTAGGGTCGCTCGATCGGTTTCCCCCTCCATCCCCGAGGGAGTTTCGCGTTCAGCTCCTGCTCAGCCAGTTCTCCGCAGCCTCGGTCACCACCGAGTCGAACTTCAAGCCCATCAGGATCACACCGGCCGCTCCCGCATCCCGGGCCCGTTTTTCCATCTCTACCGTGAGCTCCCAGCCAAGTTTGCGAGCCACGTCAGGTGCCAACTCCGCCAGTCGACTCTTCAACCCGTCGGAGGAGACGACCGACCCGATGGACTCCATCTGCTCCACCCAGGTAGGGCTGAATGGAGGGATGATCATCACGTAGACCGGTGGATCCTCCTGCTTCAGATTGAGTCGACCCATGTACTGCTCCATGACCTCGGGATCGAGGATGGGACCGGTCACGAAGAACTGGGCGCCAAGCTCGATTCGACGTCGGAACTGCCACTCCCGGAACCGGGTGGGCATCCCCACCTCGAAGTTGGGCAGATTCTCCTGCAACTCGGTGAGATGCTCCACGATCTCGTAGTGGTGGGCGAGATGGTCGACATGGGGCACCGTGTCCCCGATCACGACCAGAAAGGAGTCAACCCCGTTTCCCAGGGCCCCGCGCACCTCGGACTCGATGGCAAGGATGTTCCGATCCCTTGTCGAGACCACCACAGTCGGATGCACGTCAGGGGTGTCATGGGTGATCCGCGCAGAGAATGCGTACGGCGACACCCGGATGCGACCAAAGACGTTGTCGGTGACGAGGACATGACTCCAAGTCGGCGACAGACTCCGGTGCTGGAGGTTGGGCAGCTCGGGTGGGTTTATCTCCGCGATGCGAAGCCAATCGCCGGCTTCAGTCAACATCTTGCTTCTCCCTGGGTTTGCGAGCGACGAAGTACTTGGCTTGGGGGTGGTGACAGATCACCGCCGATGTCGTCTGTTCCGGCTGGTATTGGTACGAGGTCTCTTGACCAACCGTGATCCCGATCCGGTCCGCTCCCAGCAGGTAGGCGACTTTCTCGTTGTCCTCCAGGTCGGGACAGGCCGGGTAACCCCACGAGTAACGACCACCCCGGTACTGCTGGCGGAAAAGCCCGAGCAGAGATGGCCCGTCCTCGGAGGCGAACCCCCACTCCTCTCTGATCCGATGATGCCAATGCTCGGCGAGGGCCTCGGCCAGCTCCACACCCAAGCCGTGCAGCAAGAGATAGTCGGTGTATCGGTTCTCGTCGAACAGCTCCTTGGTTTTCTCCGAGATCCGGCTCCCCATGGTGACAATGTGAAAGGCAGCATGGTCGACCTCCTCCCCGACCGGTCGGAAGAAGTCCGCGATGCACAGATAGCGGTCGTCCTGCTGACGGGGGAAGCTGAATCGGGTCATCTCGCTCACCGCCCGCTCGTCGTCCCAGATGACCAGGTCATCTCCATCCGAATTGGCCGGGAAGTACCCGTAGACCACCTTGGGGTGCAATAGATCCTCGGCACGCGCCTTTGCGATCTGTTCCCGCAACAAGGGGGCCATGCGCTGCTTGAACTCCGGATCACGCTCGCCCTTCTCCGGCCGGTATTGCCACTGGTTGCGAAACAACGCAGTGAGGTTCAGATAGGGGACCATCTCGTCGATGGCAACCCCCCGGATCACCCGCGAACCGGTGAACGGGGGTGTGAACAACTGGTTGTCGGTCTTGACCTCGGGTGAACGCGCCGGGACCGCTCCCCGGTCCACCGTCTCCTCGACGCGTTGCCTGGGAGCGATGGGACGCGGAGCCGGTTCTCCAGCAACGATCCGACCCATCGCGTCGAGACCGGCGAAGGCATTCTTCCCGTAGTAGAGCGGGCCTTGGTAGCGGGCTCGCAGATCGGCTTCGACATAGCTCCGGGTCAGGGCAGCCCCGCCGAGGAGAATCGGGACCTTGCCCAAGCCTCGTCGCTCAAGCTCGTCGAGGTTGTCGCGCATGATGAGCGTGCTCTTCACCAACAGACCGCTCATCCCGATGGCGTCCGCCGAGGTCTCCTCGAACTTTGCGATCATCTCGGAGATCCCGACCTTGATCCCGAGGTTGTGAACCTCGTACCCGTTGTTGGTGAGAATGATGTCGACGAGGTTCTTTCCGATGTCGTGCACATCGCCGGAGACGGTGGCAATGACGATCCGGCCTCTGGTTTCGGTGTCAGCCTTCTCCATCATCGGCTCGAGGTAGGCAACAGCCTTCTTCATGGTCTCGGCCGACTTGAGGACGAAGGGAAGTTGCATCTCACCGCTGGCGAACAGGTCCCCGACCACCTTCATGCCGGCGAGCAGATGCTCGTTGATTATGTCGAGTGGCGCCTGGCCCTCGGCGAGCGCGATGTCCAGGTCTTCGATCACCCTTCGCTGATCGCCGTCGATGATGCGGTGGGCCAGACGCTCTCCGACCGCCAGATCGTCGTACTCGTTCTCGGATCGCACCACGGTCTCGACCCCGGCGAACAACTCGAGCAGCCGTTCCAGCGGGTCGTAACCTTCGGCTCTCCGGTCATAGATGAGATCGAGACATGTCTTCCGCTGCTCGGGGTCGATGCGGTTGAGCGGCTCAATCTTGCCAGCGTGCACGATCGCCGCATCCAGACCGGCCTCAACCGCCTCGTGGAGGAACACCGAGTTGAGGATGCGACGGGCCGGCGGGTTCAGACCAAAGGAGACATTGGACACACCGAGCACCGTGCGCACCCCGGGCAATTCAGCTTTGATCTGGCGAATCGCATCGAGAGTGGCCATCCCGTCCTTGCGCAGGTCATCACCGCCGGTGGTGAGAGGGAAGGTGAGGGCGTCGAAGATCAGATCCTCTGACTTCAGCCCATAGCGATTGAGTGCGATGTCGTGAATCCGATGGGCGACGCGCATCTTCCACTCGAGGTTGCGCGCCTGGCCCTCCTCGTCGATCAGCAGGCAGATGACGGCAGCGCCATAGCGGCGAGCCAGACTGAAGACACGGTCCAACCGCGAGCCTTCGGCTTCACCATCCTCCAGATTGGCGCTGTTGAGCACGCTGCGACCACCGAGACGCTCGAGACCGGCCTCCATGACCTCGGGCTCGGTGGAGTCGAGCACCACCGGAGCTGCCACGTCGGTGGCAAACGCCGAAGCGATTCGCTCCATGTCGGTCACACCGTCACGGCCCACATAGTCAACGCACAGGTCAACGAAGTGAGCGCCTTCTTTCACCTGCTCCTGGCCCACGGCGACACAGCCCTCGAGGTCATCGGCCAGCAACGACTCCTTGAAGGCGCGCGATCCGTTGGCGTTGGCCCGCTCCCCGATAATGAGGAATGAGGTGTCCTGATCGAAGGGAACCTGGCTGTATATCGAAGCCGCCGATGGCACCACCTCAGGGCTTCGCTCCCCCAGTCTCAGCCCTCGAACCTGCTCTATGACAGCGGCCAGGTGTGCTGGGCTGGTCCCACAACAACCCCCGATCACTCCAATCCCCATCTCGGTGACGAACTGGCCCAGATGATGGGCGAGCTCGTCGGGGCCGAGGTCATAGACCATCTCCCCGTCCTCTACATGAGGCAGGCCGGCATTGGGTATGGCCGAGATAGGGACCGTCGAGTGACGCGAGAGATGACGCAACGGCTCGTACATCTCGGAGGGACCGGTGGCGCAATTGAGACCGATGACGTCGGGCCGCATCGCCTCGAGAGCCGTCAGGGCGGCGCCGATCTCTGTGCCCGGAAGCATCCGACCGGTCAATTCGATCGTCACCTGAACCTGCAGGGCAAGCTCGACCCCGGCCGACTTCATCGCCCGACGCGCCCCTTCGATGGCGGCTTTGGCTCCCAGCAGGTCGAACTGGGTCTCGATGATCAGCAGGTCCGCCCCGCCATCGATCAGGCCCGACGCCTCCACTTCGTAGGCTGAAGCCAGATCTCTGAACGAGATCTGACCCAAGGTGGCGAACTTGGTCCCGGGCCCGATGGAGCCGGCCACAAAGCGAGCCTGCCCATCACCGGCGACATACTCGTCCACCACCTCGCGGGCGAGACGCGCCCCGGCGGCGGCGATCTCGTATGACTGCGACTCCAACCCGTACTCGGCAAGTGGCACCGAGAATGCTCCAAACGTGTTGGTCTCGACCACATCCACCCCCACGTCGAGGAAAGAGCGGTGCAGTTGGCGAATCACATCGGGGCGACGCAGATTGAGGATCTCATTGCAGCCTTCGAGCAGCGGGCCGCCAAAGTCGTCGGCCGTCAGCCCGATGGTCTGGAGATTGGTTCCGGTGGCGCCGTCGAAGACGACTACTCCGGTCCTGACGGCGTCGAGATACCCGCTCACCGTGGGTCTTCCCAACGTCTTTTCGTACAGAAAGGCGGTACGGCCTCACTCACCGGAAACTCCTCTGTTTGTTTCTCTCGAAACGCTTGAAGAGCGCCGGGAGCCGAAGACCCCAGGCAACTCATCGATCCAGGCATTGGCACCGTGCTTGCGCCGGTTGCCGCGGTTTCATCGGGCCTGATCCCTCAACCGCTCATGATGAGCGCTTCGTCAATCCACAGCGTATTTGATCGGACCGGTTAATTGCAACACGTGCGTCGCATTGACTTGCCCCCGAAACCGGGATACCTTTGCCCTTCACATGAGTGCTGGACTGATGACCGGGACGACGTCCACGACCGCCAGGCCGTGCGACTCGAACGTGTAACAGCACCACCACCACACGAACCGAGATCCGCACCGGCAACCGGGGGCGGATTTTTTTTGACCCCCCCCGGCGACGGACCTCCGAGGGAGCGAGACGAGATGCGATATTCGAGAACCGAGAGACGGAGACCATGACCATCCGGGTGGGCGTCCTGGGCGCAGGGACGGTGGGCGGAGCATTGATCAACCGGCTTCTGGCTGATCGCGAAGCCATCAGGCTCAAGTCAGGAGTTGACCTCGAGGTCAGGCGGGTCGCGGTGAGAGACCTCACCAAGCAACGCTCTTTCGACCTCAAGGCCGATCGGATCACCGATATCGCCATGTCCGTGGCCACGGATCCCTCCATCGACGTGGTGGTCGAGGTGATCGGCGGCCTCGATCCCGCCGGTGAGCTGGTTCTCGCCGCTCTTCGATCGGGCAAGCCGGTGGTCACCGCAAACAAGGAGTTGATCGCCACCCGAGGCCAGGAGATCGTCGAGGCCGCCAAGCGGGCCGGGGTATCGGTCATGTACGAGGCGGCGGTGGGAGGCGGAATCCCGGTGATCAGGCCACTGGCAGAGAGTCTGGCCGGGGAAGACATCGACACCGTGAGCGGCATCGTCAATGGCACCACCAATTTCATCCTCACTGCAATGACCAATGAAGGCCAGGGCTACGACGAAGCGCTGCGCGAGGCGCAACGTCTCGGCTACGCCGAGACCGACCCTGCCGACGACGTCTCCGGTCGAGACGCAGCCTTCAAGACCGCGATCCTGGCCAGTCTCGCCTTTGGGGAACGAGTGCCGCCGTGGGAGGTGCAATGTGAGGGAATCGAGGCTGTGACGGCTCAGGACATATCTGCAGCCACCGAACGTGGTGAGGTGATCAAGCTCATCGGGTCGGCGGAGAGGGTCAACGGTGTCGTCAAGGCAAGCGTGGGGCCGAGAAGCCTTCCGGCGGATCATCCCCTCGCCGGGATATCCGGCGTGACCAATGCCATCTTCATCGAGGGGCCATCGTTCGGCCGTCTCTTGTTCACCGGGCCAGGAGCGGGGGGCCAGCCGACTGCGAGCGCCATGATCGGCGACTTGATCCAGGTGGCATCGCGGGGTCGGGGGCCGCGGCAACGTTCCCCCCACGACCCCAAGCCGAAACGCCAGGTCCTGCACCGCTAACGGACGCGCCGATTGACCTTCCTTCCACGAAGGGGGGACCGACCGAACAAAATGAGGTCGAGGGGTTCAGCGCCCAGTCACCCCCCCCCTCGACGCACTCCCTCCGGTCGCTGGCGTCGGTCCCCCCCCTTCGGAAAGGTGTCCTGTCGCGGGTGGGGTGCGACGGTCATCTGGTGATGCTGGTTTTGGGTTGGATGATTTGGGCTGGGGTTTTGCCTTGGTTCCATTTGCCTCGGTGGGGTCGGTTCCAGTTGTAGTGGTGGAC
>DASWKK010000008.1:0-2873 GCA_036396655.1 Acidimicrobiia bacterium | reverse complement strand
GGGCACTCAGATGGTGATGCCTGGGGATAACACTGAAATGTCGGTGGAGTTGATCAATCCGATCGCCATGGACGAGGGGCTCAGGTTTGCTATCCGTGAGGGCGGCCGGACCGTCGGCGCCGGACGAGTCATAAAGATCGTCAAGTAAGGACTCGAAATGCCTAGCGACAAGAGACCGCCGTTGACGCTCGCCTGCACCGAGTGCAAGCACCGCAACTATGTCACGACCAAGAACAAGACGAACACACCGGACCGACTCGAGATGAGGAAGTTCTGTCGGTGGTGCCGTCAGCACACCGTCCATCGCGAGACCCGTTAACCCGGAGAGTCGGACCGGTCGAACCACGATCACTAGCGTTCCCTGATGGACCCGGCCGATCTCGTCGAACGCGGATACGGCCCACACCCATTCCGCGTCTGCATTGAGAATGTCAACGATTTCGTCAAGGCAACCGGTGACGACCCGACTCGATGGATCGGCGCTGCACCACCGGGGTTCATGGCGGCGGCCCTGTTCTCGGTGGCATCCGATCTGCTTCGTCAGTTGGCGGACCGAGCGGTGCTTCATGGGGAGCAGACCTTCACTTGGCATCAGCCAATGGCGATTGAGTCCCAACTCCAGGTCACTGGCACGGTGAGCCGGGTACGGGAACGCGGTGTCACCGATTTCGTCGACTTCGAGGTGGAGGTGATCGGAGAGCAGGGCTTGGTGGCCGAAGCCTCATCGTTGTTCCTGGTTTCGGCCGAATCCGGGTCGGCCGAGGTCGAGCGTGCCGAGCCGGCACCGGAAGACGACGGTCACCCCGGCCCGGGCCAGGTCAGCGCCTCCAGGGCGGACCTGGTCCGATATGCCGCCGCCACCCGGGACTGGAACCCGATCCATTGGGATCATGAGGCGGCGGTCGCAGCCGGGTTGCCCGGGGTGATTGCCCACGGTCTGCTTCAAGCGGCGTGGGCGTTCGTCGCGGCTTCACGCGCCCGGCCCGGTGAAGCCCCTCTGAGGTCGGCGAAGGTGAGATTCCGAAACCCGCTGCCTCCGTCGGTGCCGGTCGCGGTGACCGTCGAGGAAACCGACGGGTTGGCGAAAGTTGCGATTGCCAACGACGACGTCGAGTATTTGAGTGCTCGCATCGAGTTGACGGAGCCGTAACCCTATGGACGTGCCACAGGTCGAAAGAGACGGAGAGCGTGAACTCATCTCCCGGGCGAAAGCGGGCGACCGAGCCGCCTTTGCCGCCCTGGTCCGTGAGCATGGAAATGAGGTCTATACGTTGGCCCGAAGACTGGTTGGTGATCCTCATCTGGCCGCAGACGTCGCCCAGGACACTCTGATCAGGGCGTGGAAGGCACTGCCCAATTTCAGGGGAGACGCCGCCCTGTCCACCTGGCTCCATCGGATCACGGTCAACACCGCTTGGACCCACAAGAAGAAGGCCCGTCGTCACCGCGGCTACTCCTTAGACGAAGTGGCCGATGTCGCCGCACCGATGACGGCCGACCATCCTGAGATCGCAGGGGAGATCCTGGAGCTGCGGGGTCGCCTCCGTCAGGCCCTCGATGCCCTGCCCGAGGCCCAGCGTCACGTTGTCGTGATGAAGGATGTCTATCAGTGGACACACGCTGAGATAGCCGAGGCGATGGGCATCTCGGTTTCTGCAGCGAAGGTCCGGCTTCACCGCGCCCGTGCTCGCATGGCTCGCCACCTTGAGGCCTCGGCATGAGTGCCGTCTGTGAGATGGCGGCGCCCTTCGTCGCCAACAGCGCGGTCGATCGGCGTCCGATCGCCCGACCGTTTCGGGCACACGCCAATGCTTGCCTCAAGTGTCAGGCCCGGTATGTGGCGATGACGCGAACTGCACGCGAGTTGGCAGCGATGTCCAGCGAGACACTGACCGCCCCCCTCGACCTGGAATGGCGGGTCATGTCCTCTCTCGAAGGTGACCTCGCCCTGGCCCGCTCTTGGCGCACTCCGGTGGCCCTGGCAGCGGCGGCCCTCTCCATGACCGCCGCCGTGGTCATCTGGCGTCTCCGCCCCCGCCCTCAGTCCTGAGCGATCGGGACGTTTGACTCTGCCCGACCGCTCCTCGTTGGGCGATCCTCATATCAGGCTGAAAGAAAGTGAGATCTGATGAGAGTGTTGATCGTCACCGCGAGCAAGCACGGCGCTACCGCTGACATCGGCCGTGCTATCGCCGATGTGATGTCCGGGGAAGGGATCGAAGCCCTGGTGTCGGAACCTGATCGCGTCGCCACTCTGGAAGGAGTCGACGCAGTCGTCTTGGGAAGTGCCGTCTATGCCGGCCGTTGGATGAAGACGATGAAGGAGCTGGTGGACAGCGACGGCGATGAGCTGGCCAGGCGTCCGGTATGGCTGTTCTCCAGTGGTCCCATTGGCGAACCGCCCAAGCCGGAGGAGGATCCGGTCGATGTGGCCCCGATCGTGGAGAAGATCGGAGCTCGTGAGCATCACATCTTTTCGGGGAAGCTGGACCGCAAGGTGCTGAAGTTCGGTGAGCGGGCAATCGTGAACGCATTCAAGGTTCCGGATGGCGACTTCCGCGATTGGGACGAGATCCGGAACTGGGCCAAGGGCATCGCCGAGGCATTGACGGTCAGGGTCTAGTGGTCTGTCGCACTCTCTCCCCGTAGAGCGAAGACCCGCTCCGGCCCTCCCGGCCACCTCCCCCAAGCGAACGAAGTGAGCCGTTTCTCCCCCCAGCGAACGAAGTGAGCCGTTTCTCCCCCCAGCGAACGAAGTGAGCCGTTTCTCCCCCCAGCGAACGAAGTGAGCGTTGGGGGGAGTACCCCGAAGGGGGGTGGGGGTCTTGGGGGAGTACTGGCGTAGCCGGGGAGGGGGGACTCCTGGCGCTACC
>DASWKK010000007.1:0-8733 GCA_036396655.1 Acidimicrobiia bacterium | reverse complement strand
GGGCACTCAGATGGTGATGCCTGGGGATAACACTGAAATGTCGGTGGAGTTGATCAATCCGATCGCCATGGACGAGGGGCTCAGGTTTGCTATCCGTGAGGGCGGCCGGACCGTCGGCGCCGGACGAGTCATAAAGATCGTGAAATGAGCGACCAGCAGAAGATCCGGATCCGGCTCAAGGCGTACGACCACAACGTGGTCGACGAGTCTTCCAAGAAGATCACCGAGACCGTGTTGCGGACCCAGGCCAAGATCAAGGGGCCGATCCCCTTGCCCACCGAGATCCATCGATATTGCGTGATCCGTGGCCCACATGTCGACAAGGACTCCCGGGAGCACTTCGAGATGCGGATCCACAAACGCCTCATCGACATCCTCGAGCCCACTCCCAAGACGGTGGACTCGCTGATGCGTCTCGAGCTCCCCGCCGGCGTAGAAGTGGAGATCAAGCTGTGAGAGCCCTCACTTCCATCGCCGCCGGCCTGCTCAGAGTGGCCCCCCTCCCCGCCTTCGGCGGTACTCCCCCCTTCGGGGGGCCCAAGAGTTCCCCCCTCCCCGCCGTCGGCGGTACTCCCCCCTTCGGGGGGAGAAAGAGGGCCGGAGGGGGTGCTGTGTGAACGCCATCCTGGGACAAAAGTTGGGCATGACCCAGGTCTTCGACGACGAGGCGCGGGCGATCCCGGTCACGGTGATCAAGGCCGGGCCTTGTCGTGTAGTCCAGATCAAGACCGAGGAGAGCGATGGCTACGACGCCATCCAGATCTCGTTTGGTGACGTGAAGGCGGCGCGGGTGAACAAACCCGAAGCCGGGCATTTCGCCAAGGCCGGGGTGGCCCCGTCGCGTCATCTGGCCGAGCTACGGGTCGACGATCCCAGCGTCTACAGCGTCGGTCAGGAGATCAGGATCGCCGATCTCTTCTCGGCGGGCACCAAGGCCGACGTATCCGGAGTCTCCAAGGGCAAGGGTTTCGCCGGCGTGATGGAACGGCACAACTTCTCCGGTCAGGGTGCATCCCACGGAACTCACAAGAAGCACCGTGCCCCCGGCTCAATAGGCGCCTGTGCCACTCCGGCCCGGGTCTTCAAGGGGATGCGCATGGCCGGCCGCATGGGCGGCGAGCGGGTCACCACGCTGAATATCGAGATCGTGGGTGTCGACGGCGAGCGGGACATCCTCCTGCTGGGCGGGGCAGTGCCCGGCCCCAAAGGCTCGCTGGTTCTGGTCAGGGAGGCGGTGAAGGCGAGTGGCTGATGTGAAAGCCCCGCTGTTCGCCAACGACGGGACGTCGAAGGGTGAGCTCAAGCTCGACCCCGAGGTGTTTGGCATCGAGCCCAATCTGGCTGTGCTCCATCAGGTGGTCACGGCACAACTGGCCGCCAAGCGATCCGGGACGGCTTCGACCAAGACCCGCGCCGAGGTGCGTGGCGGTGGTCGCAAGCCGTGGAGGCAGAAGGGTCTCGGTCGGGCCCGTCAGGGGTCGATCAGGGCTCCTCATTGGGTCGGCGGCGGTGTGGCCCACGGGCCCAAGCCACGCGACTACACCCAGCGCACGCCGAAGAAGATGAAGCGTCTCGCTTTGCGCAGCGCCCTCTCGGCGCGGGCATCAGAGGATGCGGTGAAGGTCATCGAAGACCTCGATTGGGGGGCGCCGAAGACGAAGCAGGCGGTCAGTTTGCTCCAGGCCATCGGCGCCGAGGGTAAGGCTCTCGTGGTTCTCAGTCAGATCGACGGGGTTGCCGGCCGCTCGTTCCGGAACTTGCCCGAGGTCATCTTGTGCGAGCCGGGTCATCTGACGCCATACGACGTGCTCTGGGCCGATCAGGTGGTGTTCACCTCGCACACGGTGGGGTCGGTTGGCCGTTCCAGCTCGTACGAGGTCAGTGAGACGGACTTCGTCAAGGAAGACGATGGGGGTGATTCCTGATGAAAGACCCGCACGACGTGATCCTCGCCCCGGTGGTCTCGGAGAAATCGTATGACCTCATCGAGCACAACAACACCTACACCTTCCTGGTCGACACCCGCACCAACAAGGGGGAGATCAGGGACGCGGTCGAATCCATCTTCGGGGTTCGGGTGGTCAGGGTGAACACCATGAACCGCAAGGGCAAGGTGAAGCGCCAGGGTTGGAAGAGCGGTCGGCGCAAGGACACCAAGAGGGCACTGGTGACACTCGCCGAAGGCAACTCGATAGATCTGTTCGGAGTCTGAGATGGCAGTCAAAAAACGCAAGCCAACCTCCCCGGGCCGTCGGTTCCAAACCGTCTCGGACTTTGCCGAGATCACGACCGACAAGCCCGAGAAGTCGTTGATCTCCAAGAAGGGGAGCACCGGTGGCCGTAATGGATACGGCCGGGTGACCGCGCGCCACCGGGGCGGTGGTCACAAGCAGCGCTATCGCGTGATCGACTTCCGTCGTGACAAGGACGGGGTGCCGGCCCGGGTCGCCAGCATCGAGTACGACCCCAACCGCAACGCCCGCATTGCCCTTCTCAACTATGCCGATGGCGAGAAGCGATACATCCTCGCTCCGGTCGGGGTTCGTGTCGACGATCGTCTCGAGTCGGGATCAGGGGCCGAGATCCGGCCCGGGAACGCCTTGCCGCTGCGCAATGTCCCTGCCGGCACCAATGTCCATGCCATCGAGATGAGACCGGGTGGTGGCGCCAAGCTGGCGCGCTCGGCCGGCACCTCGGTTCAGCTGATGTCCAAGGAGGGCGACATGGCCCTGCTGCGGCTCCCGTCCGGAGAGATGCGTCAGGTCCCGCTCGACTGCCGGGCCACGATTGGCCAGGTGGGCAACACCGAAGCCGAGCTGATCAAGCTGGGCAAAGCCGGTCGCAACCGATGGATGGGTGTCCGCCCTCAGACCCGCGGTGTCGCCATGAACCCGGTCGACCATCCGTTGGGCGGTGGTGAAGGCAAGTCATCGGGCGGTCGTCACCCGACCAGCCCCTGGGGCAAGCCGGAGGGCCGCACCCGGAGCAAGAAGAAAGCGTCCAGTCAGTACATCGTTCGTCGTCGCGCCAAGAAGGGCCGCAGGTAAATCATGTCCCGAAGTCTCAAAAAGGGCCCGTTCGTCGACGAGCACCTCGCCAACAAGGTCGACGAGCTCAACCGCTCGGGGAGCAAACGCGTGATCCGGACCTGGTCCCGCCGCTCCACGATCATCCCGGAGATGATCGGTCACACGATCGCGGTCCACGATGGTCGAAAGCACGTCCCGGTCTACATATCCGAGTCGATGGTGGGGCACAAACTCGGCGAGTTCGCGCCGACCCGAACGTTCCGCGGGCATGCCGACAGGGCAGTGAGGAAGCGATGAAGGTCAGAGCCCAGGCAAAATATGTGCGGCAGTCGCCGTACAAGGTGCGCAGGGTCCTCGACCTGGTACGCGGCCTGCCGGTGCAGGAGGCAGAGGATGTGCTTCGGCTCACCTCGCGCGGTGCCACCGAGCCCGTCACCAAGGTGTTGAAGTCAGCGGTGGCCAACGCCGAGCACAACCACGCCCTCGACGCAGACGATCTGGTGGTCGCCGAGGCCTACGCCGATGAGGGCCCGACCCTCAAGCGTTACCGGCCCCGTGCCCGGGGGCGGGCGACTCGTATCCGCAAACGGACCAGCCACATCACGATCGTGGTGTCGGACACGAATGAGGAGGTGAACTGATGGGTCAGAAAGTGCACCCCTACTCGTTCCGGCTTGGGATCACCACTGACTGGAAGTCGAAGTGGTTCTCAAACAAGGAGTACGTCAGCTTCGTCAACGAGGATTGGCGAATCCGCGACTATCTCAAGGGTGAGCTGATTCGCGGAGCCGTCTCTCGCATCGACATCGAGCGCACCCGTGATCGGCTCATCGTCGACATCCACACTGCTCGTCCCGGCGTGGTGATCGGGCGCAAGGGCTCCGAGGCCGAACGCCTACGTGGCGCCCTGGAGACCATGGCCGACCGCCCGGTCAAGTTGAACATCAACGAGGTCAAAGACCCCGACCTCGACGCGGCTCTGCTGGCGCGGGGTGTAGCCGATCAGATCGAGAACCGGATCGCCTTCCGTCGAGCCATGAAGCGTGCAATAGCATCCGCCCTCAAGGCCGGTGCCGAGGGTGTGCGCGTCGAGTGCAAGGGTCGGCTCGGTGGAGCTGACATGGGTCGGCGCGAGTGGTACCGCGAGGGGAGGGTGCCCCTTCACACCCTGAGGGCCGATATCGATTACGGCACGGCCACCGCTCATACCACGGTCGGAACCATCGGGGTCAAGGTTTGGGTCTATCGCGGTGAGGTCATGAGAACCGGCCAGGTCTCCGGCGACCGTATCGCCGCGGAGGCCGATCTGGCCACCGGTGGTCCTGCCCGTCGCACACAGAAGAGCCTCAAGTCCCGCGCCGAGGAGGCTGCCGGCACCGAGCCGAAGCCGCGTCTCATCGAGGCCGGCGGAGGCAAGCGTCTCATCGAGGCCGGAGGCGGCAACAAGGAAGGTCGTCGCATCATCGAGTCCAGTGGCGGGCGCAGCCCGACCGCGGCCGAGGCCAAGGTCCAGTACGAGTCGGCACAGGAAGACGTGGACCCGGAGGCCGACGCGACCGCCGAGGCTGCTGGCGCCCCCCCCTCGGCCGACGAGACGTCGGCCGGTCCCCCCGCTTCGCAGGGGGACAACCAGACCGCTGAGGCACCCTCTGCTGCAGACACCACTGCCGACCACACGTCGGCCGAGCTTCCCGCCTCAGAGAACGGTGAGGAGGAGTAGGCGCGCATGTTGATGCCAAAGCGGACCAAGCACAGAAAGACGCATCGCGGCCGCCGGTCGGGTGTGGCCAAAGGCGGAACCCAGGTGAGTTTCGGCGAGTACGGCCTGCAGGCGCTGGAGTCGGGCTGGATCACCGCCCGTCAGATCGAGTCGGCCCGCGTCGCCATCACCCGCGCCGTCAAGCGCGGGGGAAAGGTCTGGATAACCATCTTTCCCGACAAACCGGTTACCCAAAAGCCTGCCGAGACCCGGATGGGGTCGGGCAAAGGGAACCCCGAGTTCTGGGTTTCGGTGGTCAAACCGGGACGCGTGATGTTCGAGCTCGCCGGTGTGCCCGAGGATCTGGCTCGGGAGGCCATGAGAAAGGCCGGCCACAAGCTGCCGATCAGGACCCGATTCGTCAGCCGGGAGGACGCATGATCGCGTCAGAGTTTCGAGAAATGACAGATGAAGAGTTGATCGAGGCGCTCCGCGAAGCGAAGGAGGAGCAGTTCAACCTCCGCTTCCAACTGGCCACGAATCAGCTCGACAACCATGCCCGTGTCAAGGAGGTCAAGGTGGTCATCGCTCGCATTCTCACGGTGATTCGTGAGCGCGAGCTGGCCTCATCCGGGACCGGGGCCGAGGAGCGTGTCCGATGACCGAGAACAGTACGAGGGGGCGCCGCAAGGTTCGTGTAGGCGTGGTGATCTCCGACACCCGCGCCAAGACAGTGACCGTAGAGGTGCCCAACCAGATCAGCCATCCCCGCTACGACAAGGTGGTCCGGCGAAGCACCAAGTTCCATGCCCATGACGAAGCCAACGAAGCCAAGCTGGGCGACACGGTTCGCATCATGGAGACACGCCCCCTGTCGAAGCAGAAGAGGTGGCGTGTGGTCGAGATCGTGGAGCGGGCCCGATGATCCAACAGGAATCCCGCCTCAAGGTGGCCGACAACACCGGCGCCCGCGAGCTGCTGTGCATCCGGGTCCTGGGCGGCTCCTCACGCCGCTACGCCGCGGTGGGCGATGTGATCGTGGGCACCGTCAAGGATGCCAACCCGGGCGGTTCGGTCAAGAAGGGCGAGGTGGTCAAGGCAGTCGTGGTCCGGACCCGCAAGGAGTCACGACGTCCCGACGGCAGTTACATCCGTTTCGACGACAACGCCTGTGTGATCATCGACAACAACTCTCAGCCGCGCGGCACCCGCATCTTCGGACCGGTGGCCAGGGAGCTTCGCGACCGCAAATTCATGCGAATCGTCTCACTCGCCCCGGAGGTGTTGTGATGAGACTCGTGCCCCCTCCGGCCCTTCGGGCCACCTCCCCCAACGTCGCTTCGCTCCTGGGGGAGGAAACGAGGGCAACGTTTTTTCTCCCCCCGAAGGGGGGAGTACCGCCGAAGGCGGGGAGGGGGGAACTCTTGGGCCCCCTGAAGGGGGGAATCCGTTCCCCGAACAACAGAGGTCTACCCACAATGAAACTCACGTTTCTCCCCCTGAAGGGGGGAGTACCGCCGGAGGCGGGGAGGGGGGAATCCGTTCCCCGAACAACAGAGGTCTACCCACAGTGAAACTCAAGTCAGGTGACAAGGTGATGGTCATCACAGGCAAGGATGCCGGTAAGGAGTCGCGCATCAACAAGGTCTTTCCGGACAAAGGGAAAGTCCTGGTCGAAGGGGTCAACACCGCCAAGCGTCACAGAAGGCCAACCGGGCAGACCATGCAGGGCGGGATCATCGACAAGGACATGCCAATCGACGCTTCGAACGTCATGATCGTCTGCGAGAAATGCGGTCCAACCCGGATCGGCCACCGCATCGACGACAAGGGCGTCAAGCACCGCACCTGTGTCAAGTGTGGAGGTGACCTATGAGCGTGCCACGTCTCAAGACCCGCTACTCCGAGGTGATCGCCGCTCAGCTCAAGGACCAACTCGGGCTGGAAAATGTCATGGAGGTTCCTCGTTTGGAGAAGATCGTCGTGAACATGGGTGTCGGTGACGCGGTCCAGGACAAGAAGGCCATCGAGTCGGCCATGGACGAGCTGACCCTGATCACCGGCCAGAAACCGAAGCTGAACCGCTCCCGGAAGTCGATCGCAGGCTTCAAGGTGCGAGAAGGAATGCCGGTTGGGACTTCGGTGACCCTCCGGGGTGCCCGTATGTGGGAGTTCTTCGATCGTCTTCTCGCCATTGCCATCCCCAGAGTGCGCGACTTTCGCGGTCTCAACCCGAAGTCGTTCGATGGGCGGGGCAACTACAGCTTCGGGGTGACCGAACAGTTGATCTTCCCCGAGATCGACTTCGACCAGGTGAGCTCGACCCGAGGCATGGACATCACGATTTGCACCACAGCCAACAACGACGAGCACGCCAGAGCGCTGCTGGACGCCTTCGGCTTTCCGTTCCGCAAGGCATCGACCGGGGTCTGAAGGAGGATTCTGAATGGCCAAGAAATCGCAAGTCGCCAAGGCCAACCGCAAACCGAAGTACAAGGTCCGTGGCTACAGCCGATGCCAGCGGTGTGGGCGGGCGCGGGCGTATCTCCGTGACTTCGGGATGTGTCGCATATGCGTGCGTGAGCTGGCCTCCCGCGGCGAGCTTCCCGGGGTCAGAAAGGCGTCCTGGTAATGACCACTGATCCAATCGCCGACATGCTGACCCGTATCCGCAACGCGATCGCGGTCGGGCACGAACGAGTGCTGATGCCCGCTTCCAAGATGAAGGTTGGGATCGCCCGCATCCTGGTCGACGAGGGTTTCATCGACCGTTTCGATGTCAAGGCCGACGGGACCATGAGCGAACTGGAGCTGGTGCTCCGTTACGGCGCACGTCGTCAGCCCGCGATCGAGGGGATCAAGCGCATCTCCAAGCCGGGTCACCGGGTGTATCGCGGTGCCTCGGAGCTGCCGAGAGTCCAGGGTGGGCTGGGGATCGCAGTGGTCTCCACCAGTCAGGGGCTTCTCCCCGATCGAGAGGCACGTCGCCGCCGTTTGGGTGGCGAGGTCGTGTGCGAGGTCTGGTGACATGAGTCGTATCGGGAAGATGCCGGTGACCGTGCCCTCGGGGGTGGATGTCAAAGTCGATGGTCTCCAGGTAACGGTCAAAGGTTCCAGAGGTCAGCTCTCGCGTGAGTTCACCGATCGGGTCAATTTCCAGATCGAGGACGGGGTGGTGACGGTCGCCCGCGAGGACGACACCCGAGAGTCGAGGGCCCTACACGGTCTCAGCCGCGCCCTGCTGGCCAACATGGTCGAAGGGGTCACGGAGGGCTTCATCAAGGTCCTCGAGATCCAGGGGGTCGGTTACCGGGCCAGTCTGAAGGGCCCCAACATCGAGCTCCTGGTCGGGTTCAGCCATCCCGTCGACGTGACCGCGCCGGAGGGGATCACCTTCGAGGTCCCGGAACCGACCCGGATCGTCGTGTCCGGCATCGACAAGGAGCAGGTAGGTCAGGTGGCGGCCAACATCCGAAGGGTCCGCCCTCCGGAGCCATACAAAGGCAAGGGAATCAGGTACTCAGGCGAGTATGTCCGCCGCAAGGCCGGCAAGGCAGGTAAGTGATGAAGAGCACTCGACAGGCTGCCCGGAGTCGCCGTCATACGCGGGTCCGCAAACGGGTCCACGGCACGGGGGAGCGCCCCCGCCTGGCGGTATTCAGAAGCAACAGGTACATCTACGCCCAGGTCATCGACGACGTCGAGGGACGGACCCTGGCTTCGGCATCCTCTCAAGAATCGAGCCTCCGCTCGGGCAACCTGAACCTGGACGCCGCGGCCAAGGTCGGTGAGGCGCTCGCCACCCGGGCCAAGGACGTCGGGGTGACTTCGGTCGTATTCGACCGGGGCGGTTACAAATTCCACGGCAAGGTCAAGGCCCTTGCCGATGCAGCACGCGAAGCCGGATTGGAGTTCTAGATCTCATGGCCCAGGACCAACAAAGCCAATACGACGAGCGCGTCATTCAGATCAACCGTGTCGCCAAGGTGGTCAAGGGTGGCCGTC
>DASWKK010000006.1:0-14461 GCA_036396655.1 Acidimicrobiia bacterium | reverse complement strand
TTCCTCCCGATCCGTCCGAATCCCATCAGCCCGATCCGGGTGGTTGCCATCTATCAATCCTTTCTGTGCCCCTGAAACTAGTGCTGATACCCCTAGCCGGGCCAACCCGAGTCCTATAGGTTCGATGGGGGAGGGGGAATGCTCGCACAGATGGTTTTGAGCGCGATTTGCCTGGTTGCCCCGGTCGATGGGCCGGTACTGGAGGAATTCGCCCCGGTGGGCTCGTATGGGGGCCACTGGGGGATCGATTACGGGGTGCCGTTCGGGTCTGAGGTGGGTGCACCAGCGTCGGGGAGGGTGACCTTCGCCGGGTCGGTCGCCGGCATGAGGACGGTGACCATCGAACCGGTGCCCGGATTCAAGGTTTCGGTGTCATACCTCGCTGAGATCGTGGTCGAGACCGGGCAGACGGTCGAGCGAGGTCAGATCGTGGGCCGATCCGGATCGCCTCACGGTGTCCAAGGGGTGCACCTCTCGACACGGATCGACGGCCGATATGTCGACCCGGAGCACCAGCTCGGATGTCGGGAGACTGACATCACCCGTGCCTTGCGTCTGGTGACACCACCAGCGCCCTATCCTCGTCGAAGTGCGCACAGGCATACTCGGCGGGACCTTTGACCCGATTCATCTCGCCCATCTCCACGCCGGCGAGACCGCACTGTCCCAGGGACGGCTGGACCGGGTGTTGTTCATGCCGGCAGGGGATCCGTGGCAGAAGGCCGATCAGGTCCTGACCCCGGCTCAACAACGCTTGGAGATGGTCCGACGTGCCGTGGAGGAGGTCGACGGGTTCCAGGTCGATGAGCGCGAGATCGAACGTGGTGGGCCGACCTACACCATCGATACCCTGCTCATGTTCCCACCAGACGAGGAGCTATTCCTGATAGTCGGCGCCGATGCCGCGCTGGGTGTCCCCAGCTGGCACCGCTGGAAAGAGGTGGTCGACCGAGCCGGGTTCCTGGTGATCCCAAGGCTGGGGACCGACATCGGTCGGGTTCGTGAGACGTTGCCCGCGGCGGTTGTCCTGGACATGGCGCTGCTCGAGATCAGCGCTACCGCAATCCGCGCCATGGCTGCCGCCGGCGAGCCATATCGGTTCTTGGTGCCGCCCTGCGTACATGAGTTCATCGAGACGACGGGCCTCTACGCGCAAGTGGGGCGAGACGATAGGGTGGGGGCCGCACTGGAGCAGGAGGAAGCGCAGTAGGCAACGGAAGAGAACAGGCCCGGGTGGCAGCGGACGCCATCTTCAACAAGAAGGGCATGGACATCGTGTTGCTCGACGTCGAGTCGCTATTCGTTCTCTCCGACGTCTTCGTCATCGCCACCGGCACCTCCCGACCTCATGTGCAGTCTCTGGCCGAGCACGTCGAGGAGAAGCTGTTCGAGGAGTTGGGCCTCAAAGTGCTGCGAAGCGAGGGTCGCAACGAGGCGGAGTGGATCCTGCTCGACTTTGGGGACATCATCGTCCACCTGTTCCAAGCCGGTCCCCGCGACTTCTACGGTTTGCATCGGCTTTGGGCCGATTCGGAGGAGCTCGAGTGGGTGGAGCCCGTGGTTGCAGACGGGTAGCGGCGAGCCGTTCCATGCGTCCCAACCCTCCCGATTAGGGGTGCTCAGTGGTTTCTGAGACACGACGAGTCGGCGAAGGATGCTCGTCCTCTCGGTGCTGGGAGTAGCGGCGCCTAGGGTGGCCGTCGTGCTGGCGGTGCTGGCGCAAGGAATCGTCGAGGACTTCCCGCCGGGTGAGGAACAAGACGGCCTCTTCATCCTTGGGTCTGCCGCCAGTGTGGAGTTTCGTCTTGATGCACCGGGCAATCGGGACCTGATCTTGTTCCGCCTGGTATACACCGACGGCGTCGATACACACGGCTGGACCGAGGTTGCATTGCCGATCGCGAGGGGTCCGAGCTCACCTACGACGCGGGCACGGGCAGCTATGCGGGGTGGTTCACGCTGAGCCACCGCGAACCCGACTGGATCGGCAGGCGAGAACCCCGAACGCGCCGATGTCGACCTCATGTATGACGCGGACGCCGGGAGCGTGTCGGGCACGATCACCCATCCGGAAAGGCACTTCACGATCGGCTTGCCCGGCGAAGAGCTCGAGCGCGAGTTCTTCGAAGACACGAGCTGCTACCCGACGCCCACCGGGGAACCCTGACCGGCCCTTTCGGAAGCGGGTTTCAAGTGCCGGGTCAGTCCAGGAGGCCCAGAAGACGCTGGAGCCACTCCGCAAGCTGCTCACCGAAGCGGTAGTACGACGACGGATCGCATATTTCCAAACACAGGTCGCCCGTATCCGACGGCTGCGATTCCTCCTCGTCGCATTCGTCTGCCGAGTCCACCACATCTTTGACCCGCATCGTGAGAATCCCCTCCGGCAATGCCCCTTCCCCTCCGGTGACGGTCAATAGGAACGTGGACTCGCCCTCGAGCGTTTGGGGGAGATCGCCGCTCCACCCACTCCCAGGGCCTGGCGGCCCCATCCGCCATGAGGTCTTGACCTCGTTCTCCAGGTCGTACTCAACACAGGCAACCGACCCACCGGTCACCCGGACATGCAGCCGGTTCACGCCAAACGACCTCACATTGAACGAAGCTTCCCCGGCACCCGAGACCTCCACATCGACCTTCGGTGGTGCCCCGTCGGCCTCGGGAGGTGCGTAAGGAACGTTCCCACCACCGAGGTCAGGCACGCTCACATCGGTCAGTGCCTCATTGAAAGCGTGCCACCGCCCCGCTATCTCAGTATTCAGCGATCCGGGAAGGTCGCCGATCGTGGAGAGGACACCCGTCGCTCCGCCTACCTTCGAGTGGAGATACTCGAAGAACACCCAGTTGGTGAAAGTCCTGCCCACCAATGACGTCTCGAGCTCCTCCACCGCGAGGCGCTGAGGGAGATTGACGTGTTCCAGGTTGCGGTCCGGGTAGACGACACCGCTGAGGTAGTTAGCCAGACCGTCAACCCACCAGCGGAAAGTTGTTCCAGCTTCAGGGAACGTCTGTGCGATCAAACAGTATGCAATGTCTCTGGCGAGGAACTGTTGGAACGAGTCCTCCCCAAAGAACTGCATCGTCTGATGAACAGCGATCTGACATTGCCCGTCTTGGACATCCACGTTTGTGGTCGCCCCGGGATCGTCATCACCCGTCATGTACATGACAACCGGTGGCATTTCGCCGAGGGCCTCGTACGTCTCGGCGGCGTCCTTCATGGCCTCCAGCGCCACATCGACTTCCTCCTGCGTCCAGTTGGTCGACACCTTGGTCATCGGCCGCAACAGAACGTATCTGCCGGGCCATTGCTGTTCCAGCTCCGGTGACCTGACTTCGACCAGACAGGGGCTCGCGGTGTTGTAGAGGATCTGACACTCATCCTGATCGTCCTGCTGAGCAACTACATCGAGGACTAGAGAGGCGTTGGGAAGAAGTGCGGTGAGCTCCTCAGCGCCGGTCATCCCGGCAAGCTCTTCGGGCGTCAAGGACAGAAGGTCGAGCAGCCGGGTGATCTCGGTGCTCGCCTCGTCATCCGTGCCTGAGGTGAGATACTCCCGCGCCAGAACGATGACCCCCGTGCCTGATCGTTCCACAATCTCGCCATCGACCAGCACCTCAGAAGAGTCCAGCTCGCCGGCCAAAACTCTGAGCATCGCCACGAGGCCCTCCCCCCTCGTCCACTCTCCCCTCCCTTCTCTGGCAAGAAGGACGTCCACGTATCCGAAACCTGGCAGGGTGGTCGGCTTGACGTCGGCGACCAGAACCCCTGTCGGAGACCCGCCCGGCAACCTGCTGAGAGCCTTGGTGACAAGCCCTTTCACGATGTCCTGCGTACCGACATCGGCATCAGGGACGGCGAGGAGCACCCGGAAGAAGCCACCTCCCTGGCTTACGCTGAGCACACCGGCCTCATGTGGTGCCGTAAACGAACCCTGGCGCGGCACCCCAGCGAACCAGACCGCCTCATCACCGAGCCCCGGCAACGGCTGGCCGACCACTCCCTCCATCTTGGCGCCGACCTCGAAGTCGGCCGGATCTCCCTGCTGGATCTCCACGTAGATCTCCGCGAGGATCAGCTTCGTACAAGTGGCATCCCCCGGTTCGCTGAGGTCCACAGGTTCGGCGAAGTTGTCAATGACGAGGATCTCATCGCGGGTTGCCGGGTGGCTGTCACGGTGTGGGTCAAGCACCTCGTCGGCTTCCTCATCTGTCACCAGATCGCACAGGTCGGCAATCGGCTTCGGCTCCCCCGGATCTACGCCCGGGAATCTGGACAGGGCGTTGGCGACCAGAAACTTCGCCGCCTCGAGCCGGGCCGCATCGTCGAGACCAGGATGGTCGATGCCAAGCCGCACGAAGAGATAGCCCAGGCTCGTCTCCTCCACGACGCTGAGGACCCCACCTTCACTGCCGGGGAACCAGGCGGCCGCCTGGCCGACATCTGCCACTTCCACGCCCGTCACCCCATCCAACTCGGCGCCCGGCATGAGGTCGTCCGGAAGGCCGGGGACAATCAGCACCGCTAGACCTTCGAGTGGCCCCTCGTCCACATCAGCTGTCCACACGCATCCCTCACTCCGGCCCACGGTAAAGAGACCATTGATGAACTGATCAGGACCCAAGAGCGCCTCGAACACCTCGTCGAAGGTGAGCAGAGAGCAGGCATCGATGGGAGGAACCTCCGGGCCGGCCCCGGGTTCCGACTCCGTGGAGGTTTCTTCCAGTGGTGTGATTTGGAGCGTTGTCGAGGTGGAGAGAGCCGCCGGCGGCTGGTCATTCCCGCCACCCGTGCCTGACAGGATTCTGCCCAACACTGCTGCGAGGACCAGGCCACCGATCAGCAGCACCTGGAACGGGATCCCCGCCACGGTCGCAGCCTTTTGACCCCCCGATGAGGTCGGCTGTGCTGGCTCCTGTCCTCGGCCCTCGTCGTCCATCTGGGGTGGAATCTACGATCTCAAGTTAGCGAAGCCTTAAGCCGGTAGGCCGCCATCGATTGGACCTGGACAGTCCGACCACCGGCATGGCGGCTCGTCTTTTCGCCTGTCAGTCTTGGTGGTCTGATTGTCGTGGCTTGGAACTGGGGGACAACGTCTGGCTGGTACCGAGGCTGGTAGCGGCGAGGACGTTGCGCCCAGATGCTTGGTGTCTCGACGTCGACTTCTGGCATTCGGAGCCTGACGGCCAAGACACCAGAAACCCGACCCCATGAGTACCGGTATACCGGGTTTCAGTCTCGAAGTGCTTCTGAGATGGTGGAGCTACATCTCGAATCAAGAGGGAGCATTGTGAGAACCAAAGTCCTCCAGAACCAATCCGATCCGGCGGCTCCGGTAGCGAGCGTCCAGGACTCTGTCATCCACACCGTGGGGCTGACAAAGACATTTGGGCATGTCAATGCCCTTGAGGGGATCGATCTGACGGTCCCCCGCAACTCGATTGTCGGCTTCCTCGGCCCGAATGGCGCGGGCAAGACCACCGCAATCAAGCTGCTGCTGGGTCTGGGCCGTCCGACCTCGGGCAAGGCGACCATTTTCGGCATGGACAGCGTCCAAGACAGCTTGGCCATCCGTTCGAGGGTGGGCTACCTGGCACAGGATCCTCGCTTCTATACACACATGACCGCCCGGGAGACGCTCGAGTTCACGGCACGCTTCTTCTACCAGGGACCGGCGGCGGCTATTCGAGCCAGGATCGACGAGACCCTCGAGTTGGTGGGGCTGGAGGGCAAGGCCGATCGGCCAACCAAAGGATTCTCCGGTGGCGAACGGCAGAGGCTTGGGATCGCTCAGGCCCAGATCAACTATCCGGACCTGCTGATACTCGACGAGCCGGCGGCGGCGCTCGATCCGGTAGGCCGTCGTGACGTGCTCGATGTCATGGAACGCCTTCGGGCCTACACCACGATCTTCTACTCGACCCACATTCTCGACGACGTGGAGAGAGTGAGCGACTATGTGGCGATACTGGACCACGGCCGGATGGTGGCCAGTTCCCCCACCGCCGAACTCCTCGATGGTGACTCCACCACATACGAACTCACGATCCGAGGCGACGAGCAAGCCACACTCCGTGCCCTGCGGGCACATCCGTGGGTGAGCGACATCACCACCGCCTCCCAGAATGGCTCGATCGCGATGACCGTGAGCGTCACCGACGAGCAAGCCGCTGAATCAGAGCTCCTGCGCTCGGTGATCGCCACCGACGACATCGTGGTTACCGCCTTCGGCAGGAGACATTTCAACCTGGAGGACGTGTTTCTCCAACTAGTGAAGGAGCATGGAGAATGATCTCAACCACAACAGCTGCCACCGTCGAGTCCCCCTTGGTCCCAGTCCACACGACGGGATGGCGAGGCGGTCTGGGCAATCTCGTTCGCAAGGAGCTGGGCCAGTGGTGGGCCACCCGATTGTGGTGGGTACAGACTCTGATCTGGGTAGTACTGCTCAATGGTGTCGCCACTGTGATCATGCTCCAGGGGGCGGGGATGCCGCCCGAAGAACTGGTCACCGAGGCGGTACAGACGTTTCTCCTGATGGGCGCCATGACGATAGGAATCGGTGTCGTCCTGACCATCCAAGGAGCGGTCGTAGGGGAGAAGGAATTGGGGACCGCCGCCTGGGTCATGTCAAAACCCGCTTCGCGCGCTTCCTTCGTCCTTGCCAAGCTGATAGCAAACTTCGTGGGCTTTTTTGCAACCGCCCTGCTGATCCCGTCCCTTATCTTCGTGGTGCAAGCGCAGCTCATGCTGCCCGTGTCCCTCGATTACGGGCAGTTCGCACTCGCCGTCGGCATCGTCACTTTGTCGGTGCTCTTCTATGTCGTGCTGACCATTGCGTTGGGCTGCATGTTCAAGGGTCGCGGCCCGGTGGCCGGACTCGGTATCGGTCTGGTACTCGTCGGTCAGTTCTTCAAGGGGATGCTTCCCATGCCTCTGGTGATGGCCACGCCCTGGCTCCTTGGCGACGTGGCCACTTCCTATGCGCTGGCCTCACCTCCAGAATTCAACCGGGTGGTCCCGATCATCGTCACCGCTGCAGCGGCAGTCGCCCTGGTTTGCGTGGCGATCTGGCGCTTCAACCGTGAAGAGTTCTGAGATGGAGGCGCGGTCTCTTCGCAGACTGATCGCGGTCAGGCCGCGCCGGCTCAGGCTGAAGATGAGGCACCTGGCGTTGCCGGTACTCAGCTTTGTCGCCTTGGCTTTGATCGCTGGACCCGTTGAGGCTTCTGCCGCCTCGAGCGGCGGGCCGGACGGAGTTGAAGGTGCGGCAACGGCGATCGAGCGTCAGCTCGAAGAGATGGGTGTGGCACAGGCTGCCTACGTGGTGATCAGCGGCGAACAGCAGCAGGTGGCCGGTTTTGGGGCAGCCTCTGGCGACACCCCGTTTGTCATCGGATCTGTTAGCAAGTCATTCACCGCTCTGGCCATCCTCCAACTCGTCGAACAAGGGATCGTCGAATTGGATGCGCCCGTCACCGATTACATCGATTGGTTCACGACGGCGGACTCGACCGCGCCGATCACGCTACGGCATCTGCTCAACCAGACCTCCGGGCTCTCCACGCTCGACGGAAGCCGGATTGTCTTCACGCCTGAGATATCCCTCGAGGAGCGGGTCCGCTCGATCGAGAACTACGAACTTGTTAGCGAGCCGGGCGCCGAGTTCAACTACAGCAACCTCAACTATGCGATTCTCGGACTGATCGTCCAAGAGGTGTCCGGACAGGATTACGGAGAGTTCGTAGAGGAGGAAATCTTTGCGCCCTTGGGCATGGACCACAGTTACTCCGATTTCGCTCAGGCCCGCGCCGATGGATTGGCCCAGGGGACGATCACCGTCTTCGGGTTTCCGATCTCCCTGCGTCACACTGCGATCCCGGGCTTCGCGCCCGATGGCTATCTGATCTCGACGGCGGCTGACATGGCCGCGTATGCCCGATTCCAGGTGGGTGACGGGAGCTTCGAAGGCAGACGTCTGATCTCTGCAGAGAACATGGCCCTCATGCATACACCAGCGGCTCTGAGCCAGGGCGGGGAGCACCTCGACCATTACGCGATGGGCTGGCGAACAGGGAGCATCGATGGCAAGGAGTTGATCGGCCACGATGGGAACACATTCGGTTTCCACGCCAATGTGGCTCTCATTCCTGATATCGACGCCGCAGTCGTGGTGCTGATGGCCCGCAACGGCGTCATGGTCAAGGGGCCGGAGACTGCAGGTTTGGAGGCTCTCATCGGGGGCATGCCCCAAGTCAGCCGCGCTCCGACCATCGCCTGGATCATCCTCGACGCGGTCACAGCTCTTCTGGTCTTGGCCTCGATCCTATATGTGATGCGCAGGCGCCGACGACTGCGGATGGACCCACCGCAGACTCCACGGCGTTGGCCGGCAGTCCTCCAAATCGCAGCCGGGTTCACAATTGGAGCAGTGATACTGCTCGTCTCCTTGATGTCCGGCGGGATCGACGTAGTCGTGTTTCGCCTGCTGCTGGCATTGGCGCCCGACATGACCATCGTCGCTTCAGCAATGGCGCTGCTGCTCGTAGCTGGTGGGATCGCCAGCTTGGTGGAGCGACGAAGCGCGGTTCTTCGTCGGGCCATGGAGCCTTCGCTGACGAGGAAGGCCATTCATGCCTGAGGTCGGACCAAGTGCCCTCGCGGAGAGAGCTGCAGTCCCTGGCTTCCACCGGTCAGAAGTTCTGACGACTCGATTCGCGCTTAGACAAAGACGGTTCTCACCCGATACATCCGATGCATCGGACGATGTCGGATGGCATACTGGTCTTCTCGGTCGCCCGATCGGGGCTCGGCGAGATCGGATTCGCCTATGGGCACCACCGTGTTGCCACAGCCATACGCGGACTCCACCGCCAAGGGCCCAAGTCCGCATATCCTGTTGTCCCTGGCGGCTGCGGGAGCTGTGGTTGGCATCACGCTGATCGTGCTTGCGGCGACCGGGGAGGGTATCCAGGAACCAGGCCTGAGCGCTTTTCTGGCCTGCTGGCTGACGCTCCCCTTCATTGCAGCCGGCCTCATCGCTTGGCGTCGACGACCCGAGAGCCGACTCGGAGTGCTGATGGTGACGACAGGGTTCATCACCTTCACCACCTTTCTCAACTGGTCGGCGAACGATGTGCTCTACACGATCGGTGCCGCCGTTCAGTTCCTGGTGCCCGCCCTCTTACTGCACGTGTTTCTGGCCTTCCCCAGCGGGCGTCTCCAAACTCGGCTGGATCGGGTCGTAGTGGCGGCAGGATTTGGGGCGGTGGCACTCACGTTGCTTCGGATGCTCTTCGGAGATGGCGGCGAGCGCAATCTGGTAGCGGTGGTCGACAACCCAACGGTGGTCACGTCATTGCGGGCCGTTCAGCTCGCGTTCGTCAGTGCCGTGCTGCTGATGGGAACAACCAGTCTCGTCCTCCGCCGCCGCCGAGATCCACCTCTCAGAACCCCTCTCGGTCTCCTCGCCTATTCGTTCTCGCTTGCCTTGGCAATGATCGCGCTTCTGTATCTAGTCCAGTTGTTCGCCTGGACGAGCGTGATAGAGAATGTCAGGCTCGCCACTTTCGGCATCATCGGGTTGGCGCCGATCGTGTTCCTGGTTGCGATCCTTGACGCGCGACTGGGGAGGGCCTCTGTGGGCGACCTGGTGGAGGCCCTTGGTGTCAACCCCGGGCCGGCAGATCTTCAAGAGGCGGTAGCGCGCGCCCTCAGGGATCCCTCGGTGAGGCTGGCCTATTGGCTACCCGAATTCGATTCATACGCCGACGTCGATGGCCGACAAATCGAGCTCGAGGACTCACCTGGTCGGTCGTCGACGCCGGTGAAACGTGACGACCAGCCGGTGGCCATGCTCCTTCACGATTCCGCCCTCGATGACGAACCACGGTTGCTCTCGTCGGTGGTTTCGGCCATCGGAATGACCATCGAAAACGCTCAACTGCAGGTCGAGTTGCGGGCCCGGCTGGAGGAGCTGCGAGGTTCGCGCGCCCGCATTCTCCAGGCCGAGCAGTCGGAGCGGCGACGATTGGAGAGAGACCTTCACGACGGCGCTCAGCAGCGTCTGATCGCCCTGACGTTGGAGTTGGGCGAGTTAGGGGATCGGCTCGACGGCGACGCCGAGATACGGACGAGGATCGACTCCGCCCGCCAGGAAGTGACGGCCAGCATCGCCGAGTTACGCGACCTCGCCCACGGCATCCATCCCGCAGCGGTGAGCGACCATGGCCTCGCTGTTGCCCTCGAGTCGGTGGCGACTCGTGCCACCGTGCCGGTTGAAGTGATCGGAGCCACCCAGGACAGGTTGCCCGAGCAGGTCGAGCTCGCCGCCTTCTTCATCGTGTGTGAGGCTCTGACCAATGTGGCCCGACATGCCGAGGCGACCTCGGCGGTGGTCGAGCTGGAGCGAAACCCAGGCGCTTTGATCGTCGAGGTGAGAGACGATGGGATCGGGGGAGCCTCGGCGGACACCGGCTCCGGCCTGAGAGGTCTGGCCGACCGTGTCGAGGCACTTGGCGGGCGTCTCCAGGTCTGGAGCCCTGTGGGACAAGGTACCCGTCTCCGGGCGGAGATCCCATGCGGGTGATGATTGCCGAAGACAACGTCCTCCTTCGGGAGGGCCTGGTCAGACTCCTCACCGAGAGCGGTATCGAGGTGGCAGGAACTAGCGGCAACGCCGACAAGCTGCTCGTCCTCGTCGACGACGACCCGCCCGACGTGGCCATCGTCGACATCCGTCTCCCGCCCACACACACCGACGAGGGGATGAAGGCGGCGTTGAAGATACGAGCCGGACACCCTGACGTCGGCGTGTTGGTGCTGTCCCAATACGTGGAAGTGGGTCTGGCCATGCAACTGCTAGGGGACTCAGCAGCCGGAGTGGGCTATCTACTCAAGGATCGGGTCAGCAACGTGAAAGAGTTCATGGATGCTGTCGCCCGGGTGGCCGATGGCGGGTCTGCCATCGACCCGACGATCGTGTCGGCGTTGATCTCCAAGCAGAGAAAACGCGATCCGTTGGACCGTCTCACCCCAAGGGAACGCGAGGTACTCGCGCTCATGGCGGAAGGTCGGTCGAATCAGGGCATCGCCGACCGGTTCGTGATCACGTTGCGGGCGGTCGAGAAATACGTGTCGAGCATCTTTAGCAAACTCGACCTCCCCACCACAGGCAGCGACTCCAAACGGGTTTTGGCCGTATTGCTGTACTTGCGCGGCTGATACCGACTAGTCGACTTCTCCCTGATTGGTTCGGCGCGCCCGTCTGAGGACGGGCCAGAAACCCGCCCACAGATACACCAGCGGTCCGGGTCGACGCCGAGGCGACACTCCGAAAGGATCGATCACGGAAGGCCGTAATGGCGTCGATCCGAGGAGGAGCCCATGAGTGGTTTGGCACAAGATGTTAGGGAAAGGGGTCGGGTTCCCCTGATGTCCGGATTGGCCAGACGCTGGCCGATCACCACCTTCTACCTGTTGACACTGGCAATCACCTGGCCAATGGGCCTGCTTCCCCCCGGGGTGTCGATAGCGGCCATCGCCGCTGCCGCGCTGATCGACGGACGGCATGAGGTCGGCGCCCTGCTACGAAGGGTCACGGTGTGGCGGGTTGGTGTCCGGTGGTACCTCATCGCCCTCCTCGGGCCAGTCGCCTTGCTCGCCGCGGCCGCCGCGGTCAATGTGTTGGCCGGCGCGCAGGTCGCGAGTCCGGGTCCCCTTGTCGACTGGTTGGAGCTAGGACAACTGTTCGGGTTCCAGGTGGTAGGTGTCATCGCAGGAGCCTGGGAAGAGCTCGGGTGGCGCGGTTTTGCCCTGCGTCGGCTCCTGACGAGGCTTTCACCGCTCGTGGCCAGTCTTGGTCTCGGGGTCCTGTGGGCGGTCTGGCACCTCCCGCTATTCATATCCGGTGATCTCCCCTGGGCCGACGCCGCGGCCCTCGTGGTGTTGTCCATCCTGTTCACCGCGGTGTTCGTCCGAACCCAGCAGAGCGTCCTGATCGCCTTCCTCATGCACGCGGCACTCAATGCCGCCGGCGGCATTGCCGTCCTCCTCTTTGAGGGCAGCGATCGGGTCCAGATGTACTGGTCAATGACCGCTGTCACGGCAGTTGTGGCATTGGCAGTCATCTCCATGCAGGCGCGCTGGTGGTTGAGCACACCTCAGGTCGCACCCGAGTCAATGACGGTCGGTTCGCCGACACGAAAGGAGTCCGAGAATGAGACAAAGTAGGAGATTGTTGGGGGGAGTGCTGGTCCTCGCCGTGACCGCGGTGGGCTGCGCGTCGACCGGGTCGGGCGACATCGTCTCGGAGGCGAGGGAGGTGGGGTCATTCGATCGGATCGAGGTCTCCAGTGGAATATCCGTCGAAATCACCGTGGACCCGGCTGCTCCCGCAGGGGTCACCAGCATCTACGACGACAACCTCCAAGACAAGATCATCACCGAGGTGAATGGCGACACCCTGGTCATCGAGGTACGAGGGAACGTCATCGCTCCTGGATCAGGTCGGATGGTGGAAGTCGCGATGCCCGTCCTCATCGGCCTGCTTGCAGATGGAGGCGCCTACGTCCAGGGCGTCGGAGCTGCAGATCAGCTCGAGCTCCGAGCAGAAGGTGGAGCCGCCATCGATCTTGAAGACATGGTCGTCCAGACAATGGATATCGGACTAGGAGGCGGTTCGAACGCAACGGTCAACGCCCTGCTCGAGGTCAGCGGGCGGGTCACGGGCGGCGCCACCTTGACGTTGACCAACAGTCCAGCATCCCGCGACCTGGATGTGAGCGGCGGAGGAAAGGTCAACGGATGATGCATAGCAAACCCATTCTCGACCGGAAACGAAGAGAGGAACACCTCGTGATCACGAACGCGACAAGACGGCCGATCGAGCGAACTTCCAGCGCCGTCGCAGTCGTTATGGCGGCGGTCTGCATCGCCTGGGTGGTCGTGGCGCTGATACATCCGACATCGCTGACCAACGACGACATCCCCACATGGATGGTCGTTCATATCGCCCAACTGGTCTTTGCGCCGATCATCGCCTTGGGGATCCTTGAGTTGCTGAAAGGTATCGAAGGCCCGGCCGCCACGGTTGCCCGGGGGGCGGCGGTGCTATGGGCCGCTTGGTTCTCCGCCTACGACGCCGTTGCCGGTGTCGCCACCGGGATCCTGATCGGCGGCGATGCGAGGGCAGCCGGTGAGTACCTATTCGCCCACGAGCTGACAACGGGTCTGGGTTGGGTCGCTCCAGGGATATGGCTATTGACAGTGATCCTCGCCGGGCTTGCGCTACGAGCGTCCGGGGCGCCCATGGTCCCTTGTGTCGCACTGTTCGCCTCGGCACTCATCTTCACGCACGCCGGACCACCGGCGGCAGTGGGATTCGTGGCGCTGGCTGTTGCCCTGTGGTCTGGGTTGACGATGGGAGACCATGCCGAGTTGGTGATTCAGAGGAGAAGGTCATGATTACATACACGATGTCGCCGCCCCTAAACGAGTCGGGCGCCACGCCGCCGTCGGCCAGTCCGCCTTCAATCGACCGACTCAGCGGAACTGATCAGATGGTCAAAGCCCGGTATGGCGTCTGGATTCAGACGCTCAAGAACCATCCCGTCGGGATCGACGAGGGTGTCTTCCTATCGACATTCCAAAGTGGGCGCGGACAACACATCACCGCCCTAGATACGGGACAAGCCCGAAGACTGGGAGAACGACTCATTGCGCTGGCCGACGAGATCGAGACCGAGGTGAGTGAACGGCCGACTTGAGCCCTCCGCGCCGTCGGAAGCGACCGACGCCTCGCCGTTGAGGGTGACCGACGTTCTTAATCTCTTGCCTCTCGTGGGACACAGCACAAGAGGGAGTCACATGAGTAGACCGATGTAAACTGGAGGATCCCAATCACGGGGCTGTAGCTCAGCCTGGCAGAGCACTTGACTGGCAGTCAAGGGGTCAGGGGTTCAAATCCCCTCAGCTCCACTCTCAGAAACCCCAGGTAGTATTTGGGGTTTTCGCTATCTCGGCGGAAGGTGCTCCGGATCCCGGATTCGGTCGGAGTCCGCGGAAAGTCCGCAAGAATCTTTGGCGATTGGAGAAGCTGCATACCGCAGGTATGTCTTCCCACTTCCATCCCGCAGTGAAGGGTTCGGACGAGTCGGGGAATGGCGCGCACTCTGACACCGGCTCGATGCCATCATGTCTTGCATGTCCGAATCAACTGGCGACGCTCTCGTACGTCTTGGTCAACAGCTAGCCACAGTCGCAGCCAGAGCCGACGATTCGGCTTTTGCGGATCCGCTCGGGGCTCTGATGACCGCTGCTGAAGACGTTGCCAGATCCTGGTCGGGCTCCAACATCGGTTTTCACGCCAACGTCTACTACGCCGGATTGCGCTCGCCGCCACCAGGCATGCACTTCAGCTCCGAGTGGGGCTTCTCAGGCATGTCCCAGGGCACGCGCGGG
>DASWKK010000005.1:0-5859 GCA_036396655.1 Acidimicrobiia bacterium | reverse complement strand
AATTCCTGCAAAACCTAGATCGCGAAAAACCCTGAGGATCTGCGCACGGCCCCTGTTTCACGCGCTAGGTTGTCACCCAACGGAGAGGGCCCCCGGTCCCACAGCCCCCATTGTCCGAATACCCCCATAGGACACCCTCAGGGATCGGGTGCCCCCCTCCGCGACTCCCGATAGGCTGCCGCCCCGTGACCGACCTCATCGTGACCATGGACGGCCCGGGGGGAACCGGCAAGAGCACCGTCAGCAAAGCGGCTGCAAAACGACTCGATCTCCCGCATCTCGATACCGGTGCCTTCTATCGCGCCGCGGGCGTGGTGGCAGTCCGTGCCGGGGTGGACCTCGACGATGCGGATCAGGTGACGGCGGTGTTGACCGACACCACATTCGACCAGGTCGCCGGTCGGATGTACGTCGACGGCAGTGACATCTCCGATGAGATCCGCACACCGACTGCGACCGCTGCCTCGTCGCGGATCTCGATCCATCCTGGTGTGAGGAGGTTGTTGGTCGCCCATCAGCGCCAGTGGGTCGAACGTCACGGCAACCGGGCCGTGGTCGAAGGTCGCGACATCGGCTCGGTGGTGTTCCCCGACGCGACCCTCAAGATCTATCTCGATGCACGACCGGAGATCCGGGCCCGCCGACGGGCCGATCAAACCGGGGAGGACTACCACGAGGTCCTCGCCCAGCTCACCGACCGCGACCATAGGGACACGACGCGTCGAGTCTCTCCGCTGACCATCCCTCAACGGGCGGTGGTGATCGACACATCGGATCTGACCTTCGAGCAGGTGGTCGAGCGGGTGGTCGAGCTGGCCACCGGGCCAACTGGTTGAATTCCACCCCCGCCCTACCATTGCTGCAATGACTGTCGAGCGGGTCCTCGTCGCCGAGCCTCGCGGCTTTTGTGCCGGGGTGGAAATGGCGATCAAGGCTCTCACCTGGATGACCCGCATCTTCGACGGGCCCGTGTACTGCTATCACGAGATCGTTCACAACGAATGGGTGGTAAAGGCCTTCGAAGGTGTCGGCGTTGTGTTCGTCGACGACATCTCCGAAGTCCCGGAGGGCGCGCCCGTCATGCTGTCGGCCCATGGTTCGGCTCCGGAGGTGGTGAGCGCTGCCTCCGGCCGGGCTGCGGTCGTCATCGACGCGGTGTGCCCCCTCGTCACCAAGGTCCACCACGAGGTGAAGCGGATGGCTCGCGATGGATACGACATCATCTATGTCGGCCACCAAGGCCATGACGAGGCGGTGGGGACCGTCGCCGAGGCGCCGGCGTCGATCAGGCTGGTGGACCCCGAGCAGGGGCTTGGCGACTTCCAGCCGGCTGACCCGAGGAGAGTCGCCCTGCTGGCTCAGACCACGCTGGGAGTGCACGAATGGATGTCGGTGATGGACGACGCCCAGGAGCGATTCCCCGAGCTCCAGATGTCCCGGAAGTCCGACTTGTGTTACGCGACGACCAACCGGCAGGACGCTGTGAAACAGCTGACGGAGGTGTGCGATCTCCTGCTCGTCGTCGGATCACACAACTCCTCGAACACCCAGGCCCTGGTCAGAGTGGCCCGAGAAGGTGGCATGGAGGCACATCGCATCGATTCCGCGGGTGACATCGACAACTCCTGGCTCGAGGGAGTCACCACCGTGGGTCTCACGGCGGGCGCATCCGCCCCCGACCTTCTGGTCCAAGAGGTCATCGAGCGTCTCGCCCCAACTGCCGGCTTCGAGCTCTGGTCGACCATCGAAGAGCAGGAGTACTTTCCACTCCCGCCACAATTGCGTGCGTTTGTGACCACATTGCAAACCCTCGTCGAAGCCGGAGTCACCGCCCGCCGCCCCGGTCAGGACGGCCTACTGCAACGCGATCGGGAATGGACAGCCACCGAAGCCCTCGACGTCGTCAGCGCCTGACGTCGGCCACCCGGGCAGAATGTCGTCCCCGAGCATCACCTCATGAGCACTCTTCCCGTCGTAGCTGTCGTCGGTCGTCCCAATGTGGGCAAGTCGACCCTGGTCAACCGCGTGATCGGGTCGAGGTCGGCGGTGGTCGAAGAGCTTGCCGGAGTCACCCGGGACCGCCGCGAATTCGACGTCGACTGGGCGGGCCGGGACTTTGTGCTCGTCGACACCGGTGGATGGGAGTTCAAGCCGTCCGGCGACATCAACATCTCGATCAAAGAGCAAGCCGAAGCCGCGGTGTCGGGTGCCGACGCAGTCCTATTCGTGGTCGACGGGACCACCGAGCTCACCGACGACGACATCGGGGTCATCTCGGTGCTTCGGGCGGCCGATATCCCCGTGATCCTGGCGGCGAACAAGATCGACAACGCCCAACTCGAGGGCTCCATCGACCGGTTCTGGAGACTCGGCCTGGGGGCACCACATCCGATTAGCGCCTATCACGGCAGGGGAGTGGGGGAGCTTCTCGACGAGCTGATATCCCGGCTGCCGGAGAGCGTCGAAGAAGCGCAGGACGACGGTGTCCCCAGAGTCGCCATCGTTGGTCGACCCAATGTCGGCAAGTCGACCCTGCTCAACAAGCTGGTAGGCGAGCAACGGGTCATCGTCTCGGAGGTGCCGGGCACCACCCGCGACCCGATCGACGTCGATGTCGAGCTCAACGGGAACCGGTATCGACTGATCGACACTGCCGGAATCCGCCGCAAACCGCAGATAACCGAGGATGCCGACTTCTACGCCGTGGTCAGGGCCAGGGAGGCGCTGGAGACAGCCGACGTGGCGCTGCTCATGATCGATGCGACAGATGGTGTCACCCACCAGGATCAACGCATCGCACGGGAGGTCGTCGACGCGGGAGTAGGGCTGGTGATCGTGCTCAACAAGTGGGACGCCCTCGATGAGGAGCAGCGGGAGATCACAGAACGATCATTGCCCGACCGTTTCGGCTTCGTAGGCTGGGCGCCGGTGATCAGGATGGCGGCCAAGACCGGTGCTCGGGTGCAACGACTACCCGGCGCCGTGGAAGCTGTGCTGGAAGCACGCTCCACCCGGATCCCCACCGGTCAATTGAATCGTGTGGTCCGCCAGTGGATCGCCGCCCACCCGCCACCGGTCAGGAAGGGGCGTCGTCCCAAGATCCACTACGTGGTGCAAGCAGGCACGGCACCCCCCACCTTTGTTGTGTTTCTCTCGGGAGGAGAGCTGGGAGACGACTATCTCCGTTTTCTGGAGAACCGGCTGCGGGACGAGGCCGATTTCACCGGCAATCCCGTGCACATCGTCTCCCGGGCGGACCCGCGACGATGAACGACGATTACCTGCCCGAAACCGACCAGGAGGAGCTCAAAACTCCTTTCAGCTTCAAGCTGATGGTCGCACTCACCGTGATCTATCTAGGTTGGCGTCTGATACAGGGGATCGCGTGGTTGGTCGAGAGGATGACATGAGTCGAGTGGTTGTGACCGGAGGCAGCGGAAAGCTGGGACGCGGTGTGGTTGAGCACCTCCTGGCCCAGGGCTTCGATGTCGTGAACATAGACCGGGCGCCTTCACCTTCACCGAGCACGGCGTTGTTCGTCCGAGCTGACCTCACCGTCTACGGGCAGGCCGTCGAGGTCCTGACCGCGGTTGATGACCGGTACCGGGGTGTGGACGCCCTGGTCCACCTGGCTGCCATGCCGGCGCCGGGTCTCGTCACCAACTCGGCCACCTTCGCCAACAACATGGTGACCACGTTCAATGTCTTCACTGCTGCCATCGCCGCCGGCATCAAGAACATCGTGTGGGCGTCCAGCGAGACCGTTCTCGGTTTGCCATTCGAGACCCCGCCACCTTACGTGCCGATTGACGAGGAGTATCCGGGGCGGCCCGAATCGACCTATGCGCTGGTGAAACACCTCGAGGAGAAGATGGCCGTCGAGTTGTGCCGCTGGAAACCCGATTTGAAGATGATCGGGCTCCGTTTCTCCAACGTCATGGTGGTTGAAGACTACGCAGAGTTCCCATCGTTCGACTCCGATCCCAAGCTGCGTTCCTGGAACCTGTGGTCGTACATCGATCGCCGCGATGCCGCCCAGGCGGTGCACAAGGCGCTCGAGTACGAGCTGAAGGGCACGGACGTGTTCATCATCGCCAATCAGGACACGGTGATGACCCGACCCAACTCGGAGTTGTTGGCCGAGCTGTTTCCTCAGGTGCCGGTCAAAGCCGAGTTTGGCCCCAACCAGACTCTGTTGTCCATCGACAAGGCACGAAGGCTTCTCGGATACGAGCCCGAGCACAGTTGGAGGAACCACGTGTGAGATCAGAGCTGGTCTCGATCGGGCTGCGCGGCGCCGCTTAGTGACTGCGAGGAACAGATCGCCGAACCCAGTGAGCGTTCTGATGTTTCACCGCGGCCAGGAACCCCTCCGGCCCTCCGGCTTCCTCCCCCAACGTCGCTCCGCTCCTGGGGGAGGAAACATGACGTTCGTTTGGCGGTGGGCTAGGTGAACGGGGTGTGGTGAGTGGCCGTTGGGCTGGGGGGTCCGTGATTGTCGAACCATTGCAGCTTGCGCCGGTGGGGTGGACTGGCCGGGTCGAGACTCATGCCCATCATGTGAATGGCGACGTGATGGTGGTACCAACAAAGGGTGACCAGATTGTCCGGATCGTGGTCGCCGCCACTGGCTCGTGGTCTGATGTGATGGGGTTGTAGCCGGTAGCAGCTGGGACAGCCGTCGAGCTGACATCGACCCTGGTCACGGTGGAAAACGTAACTGCGCACCGCAGGCGGGATCGACTCTCCCATGTCGGACACCCCGATGGGACGGCCGTCTTCACCACAGAGGATGATCCGGACCTTGCCGGTGCACAGGATCTCAGACAGGGTGTTGGGCCCCACTCTGGGTCCCGAAGACAAGCTGACTCCGGCTTCCCCAAAGGAGGGGGCGGCAAGCGAGGCATCGACGAAGACCTCTGCCACGGTCACCGCCCGTCCGGTATCGGTGGTATCACCGGTGGTGGTGAGGGAGTCGAGACACACTGCAGCCAGAGCGTCGACCCGTCGTTGACCCTGAGACTGATCGGCGAGAGCCGGCAACTGGCTTTCGCGGCGAATCAGCGCCTTCTCGATCGCCTGCCAGTCAGCACCGTGGGTTTGCCCCCAGAACCGGCCCGAAGAGCGATCCAGGGAAGATTGCATCGCCAGGTACCGATCCTCGAACATCATCTGCTCGGTCAGAGCGTCGACCTTGCGCAGCCGGTCGATCAACCCGTACAGAAACCCGAGGCTGTACGAAGCAGAATCAGAGATCACATCCTCGGGACCGTCCAGCTCCCTGATCTGACAGAGAAACACTGCCCGGTCCACCCCGAACTCGCCTGAGGCCATCCGCCCCTCGATATCAGACTCGCCACTACGAGCCACCCGCATCATGCGTCGTGCGGTCTGGGGCGACACGTCGAGGGTGGCCACTACCCAATCGGCCATGGTTCGGGAGCCGTCGGCAGTATCCAATTGGAGAGAATCCGCCCGGCGGAGACGTTCCACCTGACGTGCCCTGATCCCCGAAATCTCGGCCTCATCGGCCAACAAGGCCGAGCGCAACTGATCAGCTTCGACCCTCTCCACCGACGCGAAATCGAGGATATCCCAAATCGACTCTTTGGTATCGAACATGTGTTCGACCCTACCGACCGCCTGTGACGAGAACAATCCTCTTGATCTGATCAAATCCGAGGGTCGGGCCCCGGCCCCCCTCGTCCGACCTTACGGTCGGACGGTCCCCCCGCTCCGCAGGGGGACAACAAGACAAAGAAGGTTCGCCTCAGCCCCCCTCGTCCAACCTGACGGTCGGACGGTCCCCCCGCTCCGCAGGGGGACAACAAGAGAAAGAAGGGTCGCCCCCCAGCCCCC
>DASWKK010000004.1:0-13636 GCA_036396655.1 Acidimicrobiia bacterium | reverse complement strand
TTCTCGGTGGGCTCGGGCACCAAGCTCGCGATGGAGGACGCGATCACGCTTTCCGCGCTGCTCTTGGACGAAGAGCGCCTCGAGGACGCCTTGGATCTGTACGAAGAGCGGCGACGGCCGGAGGTGGCGAGTCTGCAGCGGGCCGCTCAGGCAAGTCTGCGCTGGTTTGAAGGAGCCGACCGGTATCGCCACCTGGATCCGGAGCAGTTTGTCTTCAGCATGCTCACCCGAAGCCAACGAATCACCTACGACAACCTTCGGGTACGGGACGCCGGATACATGGCGAGTGTGGATGCCTGGTACGCGGCTTCCGACCATGGCTGTCCCGGGCCGGTACCCCCATCGGTTCCACCGATGTTTCACCCGTTCCGGGTCAGAGACCTCGAGCTTGCGAACCGCATAGTGGTTTCGCCGATGGACCAATACACCGCAGTCGACGGGCTGCCCAACCAGTGGCACCTTGTCCATCTCGGCAGCCGGGCCGTGGGCGGGGCGGGCTTGGTGATGACCGAGATGACCTGTGTCTCGCCGGAAGGACGGATCAGCCCGGGATGCACCGGCCTGTGGAACGAGGTGCAAGCCGAGCGCTGGGCCGAGATCGTGGGGTTCGTCCATTCCATGACCGGAGCCAGGATCGGTCTTCAGATCGGTCATTCGGGCCGGAAAGGCTCGACCAAGCTGATGTGGGAGGGCGACAGCGACCCGCTCGACGAGGGCAACTGGGAGCTGATGGCACCCTCTCCAGTCCCGTACCGGCCGGACAGCCAGGTTCCCCGTGAGATGACACGATCGGACATGGACCTGGTGAGAGATCAGCACGTACGATCAGCCGTTCTGGGAGATCGGGCGGGATTCGACATGCTCGAGCTCCACTACGCCCACGGTTATCTGATGTCGAGCTTTCTCACCCCTTTGGCCAATCAACGGGTTGACGAGTACGGGGGCTCGCTGGAGGGCCGTATGCGCTATCCGTTGGAGGTATTCGAGGCCGTTCGCGCCGCGTGGCCCGACCAAAAGGCGATGTCGGTCAGGATCTCGGCCACGGACTGGGTTCCCGGCGGGTTCGACAGTGACGACGCAGTTTTCTTCGCTCGAGCCCTCAAGGAGCGGGGGTGCGATCTGATCGATGTGTCGACCGGCCAGACTTCGGTGGACGCCGATCCGGACTATGGCAGGCTGTATCAGACGCCGTATTCGGATCGGATCCGAAACGAGGTCGGGATCGCGACCATGACTGTTGGGGCCGTGTCGAGCATCGACGACGTGCACAACATCCTGGTGGCGGGGCGAGCCGATCTTTGCCTTCTCGCACGGCCTCACCTGGTCGACCCCTACTGGACCCTCAACGCGGCGATCGACCTCGGATTCACCGGTCACCCCTTCCCCGACCAGTACAGGGCCGGTCTCGGCGCCCGGCGCAGGGCACAGGAGCCGATCCCGCCGGAGGTTTTCCGCAGGCCGACCTGACCGGTGTGCGCCGGGCCGGTCGGCGCCCGCCTAACGCCGGCCGGCCGTTGTTCCCAAAATCTCCTCGCCAAAAGTCACGGGTGTGGCAAACTGGCGCCACCAGAGAAAGGAGGTGGTCCTAGGTTGTTTGAAAGTCTTTGGACTCTGGAGGTGGTCGAGCGCTGAGCGGCGCTGACCGCGTGCGTCGCTCGTCTCAGCTCGGGACCGGTGGCGACTCCAAACTCGGACCACCCGGCTCTGGTTACCACGGACCTTGTCCACCTGTGGCGGCGTTCGTCGCCGAAGCAATGCCTTAGCTGTCATTCAACGGAAGGCCCCCGCCCCAGATCGCCGATGCGACTGGGCGGGGGCCCTTCTACGTCTCGAAGCCGTGCTCCCTCATCCAATCGTCGTTGAACACCTTCGATAGGTAACCGCGTCCCGAGTCGGGCAGGATCACCACCACCAGCGAGTGGTGGTCTTCGTCGGCGACCTGGATCGCGGCGTGCACGGCCATCCCACACGACCCGCCGGAAAGGATGCCCTCTTCTCTGGCAAGTCTTCGTGTCATGGAGAGAGACTCGGCGTCGGTCACCTTGACCCAGCGGTCGATCAGGTCGAGGTCGACCGTTTCCGGGTAGAAGTCCTCACCGACACCCTCCACCGTGTACTGATGGATCTCGCTCTCCTCCGTCGCGGTGTAGATCGACCCCTCGGGGTCTGCTCCGACCAGTTGCAGGTCGGCCTTCTGTTCCTTGAGATAGCGTCCGGCTCCGGTGATGGTGCCACCAGTGCCCACTCCGACCACCAGCACGTCGACTTCGCCGTCGGTCTGACGCCAGATCTCGGGTCCGGTGGTCTCGTAGTGGGCGCGGGGGTTGGCCGGGTTGGTGTACTGGTCAGGGTGAAATGCGCCTGGGATCTCGCCGACCAGTCGTCGCGCCACCCCGTAATAAGAGTCAGGGTGCTCCGGGGTCAGGTTGGTGGGGGTGACTATCACTTCCACCCCGTAGGCTTTCAGGAGCGCCTGCTTCTCCTTCGAGACCTTGTCGGGCACGGTGCATATGACCCGATACCCGCGCACCGCTCCGATCATCGCCAGACCGACCCCGGTGTTTCCCGAGGTCGGCTCGATGATGGTGCCGCCCGGGCTCAGAAGCCCGTCCCTCTCCGCCGCGTCGATCATCGAGACGGCGATCCGCTCCTTGATCGATCCACCCGGGTTCATGTGCTCCAGCTTGGCCACCAGGTTGCCGGGACGATGAACACGAGAAAGCCGGACCAGCGGTGTGTTACCGATAGCCGCAACGACGTCGTCGAAGATCTCCATGAGGCGGCGAGGCTAGGCAGGTTCGGGAAGATCGCGGACCCCGGGACGGACCTAATCTGGCCGGGTGAGTCGTCTCGCCCGGTTTGCATGGTTCACCTTGCTCTTCAGTGTCGGGGTGATCCTGCTCGGCGCCCTGGTCAGGTCGACCGGATCGGGTGCGGGCTGTGGCCGTTCATGGCCCAGATGTCAGGGTGAGTTGCTCCCTCAACTCGAGGGGGCGACCGCGATCGAGTTCACCCACCGCGCTGCCAGCGGTGTCGGCCTGGTGCTGGTTTCGTTCTTGCTGGTTCTCGTCTGGAAGCAGGTCCCCAGGGGCGAGCCGGCCCGGGTCGGTGCCACATTGTCGTTGGTCTCGATCGTTGGGGAGGCGCTGATCGGAGCGATGATCGTGCTCGCCGAATGGGTAGGGGACGACGCCTCCCTGGCCCGGGTGATTTCCGTGCCGCTGCATCTGGTCAACACGCTGTTTCTGCTGGCGGCACTGACTCTGACCGCATTCTGGCTGACCGGCGGTCGCCGTCTTTCCCCTCGCGCCCACCCCCAAGTCTGGCGTTGGGCGGTCCTTGGTGGTGTCGCCCTAGTGCTCCTGGCAGCGAGTGGTGCGGTCACCGCCCTGGCCGACACGCTGTTCCCCAAGGATGGCTCGGGCCTTTCCGGTTCTGACGAGGCTCACTTCCTGACCGAGCTGAGGATCATCCACCCGGCACTCGCCGTGTTGGCCGCCTCGGTCGGCTGGTGGGTCTCGGGCCGCGTCGAGGGCACCAGATCGAACGCCGGCCGAGTCTTGCCAGTTCTGGTCGGCTTGATGTTGATCACCGGGTCGCTGAACATCGTGCTCGGTGTCCCGGTGTGGATGCAGCTGATCCATCTGTTGTTGGCTGACGCGCTGTGGATCGCCTATGTCCTGGCATCGGCCGAGGCGCTTCAGGTTCCGGTCAAAGTCAGCCAGTCGAGGTAGCCCCGCCCTTCTGGCGGACTGCCAATCCCCGTCAGTTCCAGAACTAGGGTCCGATGGTGTTCGACGAGCTTGCCGACGGTGTGTTCAGGAGACGCTACGAATCGATGGACCTCAACATCGGAGTCGTCGTCTCCGAGGGTGGGGTCCTGGTCATCGACACTCGATGCACCCATGCCGAGGCCGACGAGTTGTTGCGGGAGATTCGCTCGTTGACGTTGTTGCCGGTGCGATGGGTTGTCGACACTCACTGGCACTGGGATCACACCTTCGGCAACGCTCGTTTCGGTGAAGCGGACATTTGGGGCCACGACCGATGCCGGAAGGCATTGACGGAGCGGGGAGAGTCGATGAAGGTGGACGCCTCCGAGTGGCTGCCCGGGCTCGCCGAGGAGATCGACTCGGTGGTGATCACCCCGCCGGGGAAGACATTCACCGAGACCGCGAGCATCGATATGGGATCGAAGGAGGTGACGTTGGGCTATCACGGCTTGGGGCACACCGACGCCGACGTATCCATCTCGGTGGAGGGCCACGGGGTGGTGTTTCTCGGAGATCTGATTGAAGCGGGCTCCCCTCCCTACTTCGATGACAGCCACCCGATCGAATGGCCGGGCACCCTGACCGCCGCCCTCGCCGGCGGGCACCCCACCCTCGTCCCCGGCCACGGCGACACCATGAGCCAAGCCACGGCACACCAACAGCTGCAGGAGTTGGGAGCCGTCGCCGAACTGGCGAGAAGCTGTGTCGAGGAGGGGATGGCAGTCACCGACGCTGCCAAACATGGCCCCTATCCCCAAGAAGTCATGCTCTCGGCCCTGAGCCGGGCGGTCGAGCTCGCGATCTAGTGCTCCGGATCGCCGACGCGGCCACTTTGGCGGTTGAGCTGGTCCCTCAGGTGAGCGGGATCAGAGGTTGGGAGGTCGCACACATGACCCTGGCACAGGTAGGCGAGTGTCTCGCCTGTTCCGGCCCTTCCAACCAGCAGCGGCACCGATCCCGACCCGTCGAGCGACGGGGCCAAGGCGACGTTGGGTCGAAATCGCTCCCAGTAGACCCGGGCATTCTCCTGCCATTCCGGCCCGACCACGGCCAATTCCCGAGTGTTCAGGGAAGAGTGGAGGACGGAGAGATGGTGGCCCACCATCGATGGATAGCGATCCATCAACACTCCGACCGACTGGACGGCATCGAGGGCGGCCTCTCTTTGCCCGGCATCACCGGTGTACGACGACAGGATCATGAGTGCCTCGGCGGCCATACCGTTCCCGGACGGAAGCGGATTGTCAGCCGGGCTCTTGGGCCGTTTGATCAGGCTCTCCCCATCGATCGGGGTGTCGAAAAAGCCGCCGTCGGAGTCCGAGAAGCGTTCCGGCACGTTCCTTGTCAGGTCGTCGGCTGCGAGATACCACTCGAGCTCCCCGGTAGCGGCGTAGAGGGCGAACAGACCCAGGGCCATGGCCGCGTGGTCGTCGAGGAAGGCGCTCACACCGACCCGACCCTCCCGCCAGGACCGATGCAGCCCTGCCTCTGTGATCAGGTTGCCCATGACGAAGCTTGCGGTCGTGCGGGCGATTCCGAGGTATCTGTCGTCACCGAGAGCGGCACCCGCCTCGGCGAAGGCACGTATCGCCAGACCGTTCCACGAGGCGACGATCTTGTCGTCGAGACCCGGCCTGATCCGGTGTGCCCGGTGATCGAGGAGCCGTTGCCGAATCGATTCGAGTCGGTCGCTCCACTCCTCCCCTCCCGGTCGGTGAAGGATGTTCGAGCCTTCGAAATTGCCGTGTGGCGTTGCCCCGAAGAAGCTGGCCGCCGTTGCGGCATCATCCTCGCCAAGCACGTCCTCCAGTTCCTGTGTGGTCCACACATAGAACTTGCCCTCCACCCCTTCACTGTCGGCGTCCTCGGCCGAGTAGAAGCCACCGTCAGGATGACGCAGTTCCGTTTCCAGGTAGTGGAGTGTGGTTCGGGCCACTTCGACGAAACGGGGCCGACCCAGCTCGATACCCGCCCACAGGTAGAGACGGGCCAATTGGGCATTGTCATAGAGCATCTTTTCGAAGTGAGGAACCAGCCATTGGTCGTCCACCGAGTAGCGGGCAAAGCCGCCACCCAGCTGATCGTGGATCCCGCCGTCGGCCATCTCCGAGAGCGTGACCTCCAACATATGGGCGGCGCGATGGGCCCAGCTTTCCCGGTGGATTCGGAGCAGGAACTCCAACACCGGCTGCTGGGGGAACTTGGGTGCAGAGCCGAAACCCCCGTTGATCGGGTCGAAACTGGAGGCGAGAGCCTCATAGGCACCCTTCAGCGTCTCCTCGTCGGGCAGGTCGACAGGCTTGGGGAGACGGCTGCTGATAGCGTCGGTGAGCAGGTCTGACTGGCCGATGACCTCCTCCCGTTTCGCCTCCCAGGCCTCTGAGACACCTTTCATCACGCTGCGGAAGGAGGGCATTCCGCCGCCGTCGCGGTTGGGGAAATAGGTGCCGGCATAGAACGGGCGGCCGTCGGGCGTGAGCCAGACGGTCATCGGCCAACCCCCGCGTCCGGTCATCGCCTGCACCGCCTCCATGTAGACACTGTCGACGTCGGGGCGCTCCTCGCGGTCCACTTTGACGTTGACGTAGAGACGGTTCATCTCCGCTGCCGTCTGCTCGTCCTCGAACGACTCGTGAGCCATGACATGGCACCAATGACACGCCGAATAGCCGACACTCAACAGGATGGGAACGTCGCGCCGCTTCGCCTCGTCGAACGCTTCCTCCCCCCACTCGTGCCACTCCACCGGGTTGTCCTTGTGCTGGAGCAGATAGGGAGACGTGGCGTTGACGAGTCGGTTCGGCATCGTCTTTGAACGTAGTCGTTCGCCAAGGTCACGAGGTCACCACCGCGGTGTTCGGCGATCGGGCCGGGATTAGGGTCCGCGCTGCGAAGACCTATCGGGAGAAGACATGACCGATGACGACATCAGGGCCCTCTATCTCACTGCCGAACGGCGCTGGATGCAGGGCTGGCTCGCCGGCCCGACACTGGAGGGCCAGCCTCTGCGCAGGGGTGCGACCGCCCCGGACGTGGAAGTGCTCGACTCCGACCATGCCCCGGTGCGACTGGCCACACTCTGGGAGAGTGCTCCCAGCCTGATCCTCCTCTGGCGTCATTTGGGGTGCGGGTGTGGTCTGGAGCGAGCTCAACGTCTGGCGGATGAGCATCAGGGCTATGTCGACGCCGGTCTCAATGTGGCGATCGTGGCACCGGGAGATGTCGAGCGGGTCGCCGCCTACAAAGAGAGATACCAGATCCCGGTACCGATGTTCAGCGATCTCGGGTACAGCGCCCACAAAGCGTTCGGGCTGGGGCATTGGTCGGTGGAGCAGGTCCTCTATGACGCGCCCGATGAGTACTGCGACCTCGAGGAAGCCACCGGCCGACGTTTTCAGGAGGACCGCCGATCTCAGGGAAGACCGCTGGTGGACGATCCGTGGATGGCGTCCGGTGAGTTCGTCGTGGCCCCTGACGGGGTGATCCGTGTCGCCCATCAGTACAACTATTGCGCCGACTATCCCGATCCCAGGATCTTCACCACCGCCGCCCGTCTGATTGGTTGAGGGACAATGGTGCACCGACTCGCAAGTCTCACGCATGTCCCGCCGGCCCTCGACGCCCCTGGCTGCGTCCTCGTCCTCAACGCACCGCACCGGGTGCGCCTTCGTCCTGCGTCCTTGCCAGGAACGCCGATGGCTCGGCGCTACACGCACGGAACTTACGACCCGGAGCACCCTTGAGGACGCTGCTTCTCATGCGACATGCAAAGTCTGATTGGGAGGCTGACTATGGGGCCGATCACGATCGTCCTCTCAACGAGCGCGGGGTCCGGACTGCACGTCTCATGGGACGGGTTGTGACCTCTCAGGAACGGGTCCCCCACCTGATCATCAGCTCGACGGCGGTCCGCGCCCGGACCACGGCAGAGCTGGCCATCGAATCGGGGGGATGGGACACCGAGCTGCGTCTCGATCCCGCTCTATATGAGTCCGGCCCGGGTGGGATCCTCGAGGTGGCAGCCGGTGCCCCCGATGTCGACCGTCTGATGCTCGTCGGTCATCAGCCGACCTGGTCGATGTTGGTGAGACGGACCACGGGTGACAAAGTCGACATGAAGACCGCGTCGATCGCCGTGATCGAATTCCAGCTGGGCAATTGGGCTGGGATCGAGGGTGCCGAAGGCTCACTGGTCGCGCTGCTCCAGCCAGGCGAGTTTGCCGGGTCGACATAGGCGAAAGTGCCGTCAGCCGGCGCTGGGAAGCCTGGTATTTGGGAACAATCGACGTCGTTTCATCGTTTCCATCTACGACCGGCACCAGAGACGATTATCCGAAGACGATGGTTGTACCTGGGGTAGTCGGGGTATAATTGAGTGTCTGGGCCACGAAAACGTCAGACAAGCGAGCAAAAGAGGGGGGTTCACAAACCCCCGGTCTTGTGTCATAGTTGGATGTTCGGGGATGCCCAATCCCCCGCCCACCGGGCCCCAGGAGGACTAGATCTAGATGGCTGCTGCTGATACGCGTACGGACAAGACCGAGAAACCACGTATCCGGCTTCATTCGAAGCTGACGGATGAGCGCGGTCGTCTGACCACGGATCTCGTTTCACAGTACCTCACCGCGATCGGCGAATACGACCTGTTGACCGCCGAGCAGGAGGTCGAGCTGGCCCAGAAGATCGAGGGCGGCGAGGACGCGGCCGAGAAGCTGGAAAAGGGGGAGTACAGCGGCAAGCGTGAGGAGATGGATCTGCGTCGCCAGGCTCGACGTGGCGCCCAGGCCAAGGACGACTTTCTCACCGCCAACCTCCGACTGGTGGTCGCCAACGCTCGTCGATATGCCAACACCTCCGGCATCGATTTTCTCGACCTCATCCAGGAAGGGAACCTGGGCCTGATCCGTGCCGTCGAGAAGTTCGACTGGCGCAAAGGCTTCAAGTTCTCCACCTACGCCACCTGGTGGATTCGACAGGCCATCACACGGGCGATTGCTGACAAATCGAGGACGGTCCGGATCCCGGTGCACCTCCACGACACTCTTGCCGCGGTCCGCGCCGCCCAGGCCTCGCTGAAGGCCGAACTGGGCCGCGACCCGAGACCCGAGGAGATCGCCGAGGAGGCGGGTGTCACTCCGGACAAGGTCGAACTGGCGCTGAGTGTTGCAGACACCGTCTCCCTGGAGCAGCCGATTGGTGAGGACGGCGCCCAACTAGGCGACTTCATCGAGGACGAGGACGCCGCCGACCCGGTGCAGATGACCGAGGAGATGGACGTCGCCAATTCTCTGCGGGTCTCCATCGAGCGACTGCCCGAGCGGGAGGGCCGGATACTCGCTCTGCGCTATGGCTTCTACGACGGTGTGCCTCGGACTCTCGAAGAGATCGGAGACGAGTTCAACCTCACCCGTGAGCGGATTCGCCAACTGGAGAAGCTGGCTCTTTGTCGGCTTCGCCATCCCTCGTTTGGGATCAGGGAAGCCGACCTCGTCTGATGAGACCGTCCTTTTGGACCTGAGAAGACCCGCCGATCCGGCGGGTCTTCTTTCTATCTATGGTGTCCGGAGATGAAGCTCGCAGATCTGATCGATGGCGCCCCACATGTGTGCGGACCGGACACCACCGTGCTCGAGGCAGCGGTGGCGATGGAGCGCTCCGACCACGGATCGCTGGGTGTCGTGGAAGGGATGGCCTTGGTCGGGTTGGTCACCGAGCGGGACATCCGAAGGGTGGTGGCCGAGGGCATGAGCATCACTACTCCGGTGTCCGCCGTCATGAGTGGTGATCCTGACACCTTCAACCCCGACCTCGATGTGTGGGATGCCGCGGCGTGGATAACCGAGTCCGGCTACCGGCACCTGCCGGTGATGGACGACGAGGGGACGTTGCTCGGCGTTGTGTCCATTCGCGACCTGCTCAAGGCCCTCGTCGACACTGTCTGATTCCGGTTATCGACTTCTGAGTCGGGGCCACACGTCCGGACCCAACCCTTGGGTGTCTCGACAAGTGGGGCGCGGTCGGGTGTCGGGCATAATTCGTCCGGGTAGGGCGCTGGCCGGCCGTAATGTGGTCCAGGTCGTGGCGGTCCTCTCGCCTTGACCCAAGACCTTTCTTCTCATGTACTCCAAGCAGATGACCCCCTGGTCGGTGCTGCGCGACGGGAGCCGCCTCATCTGGCGGTTCGTCAGAAGGCATCCGACGTCTTTCTGGCTTGCCGTCACCGGCGCGGCCGGGTTCGCCGCTGCCATCATCGCCTCAGCTTGGGTGATCGGTTGGGTCACCGACGGTCTCATCATCCCCGTCCTCGACCAGGGAGTCGACCCGGAAGGGCTGATTCTCCCGGCAGCCGGGGCGATCCTGGCAGTGGCGATCTTCAAGGCAGCGGCCATCGTCCTCCGCCGCACTTCGGCGGGTTGGCTTCAGTTCCGGACCCGCCAAGACGTGAGAAACGACCTCCTCACCCATCAGCTGTCCTTGAGGATGTCCTGGTTCAACCGTCAGGCGGTGGGGGACTTGCTGGCGGTGGCCGACTCCGACGTCGACCAGGGAACCGGAGTTCTCGCTCCCCTTCCCTACGGAACCGGCGTCACCCTTCTCCTGTTCGGGAGCACGGCGATGATCACGTTCATCGACCCCTGGCTGGGGCTGGGCGCTGTGATCGGGTTGATAGTGGTCCTGATCGTCGACGTCAGGGGGAGTTGGATCACTTACGCTCTCTGGGAGGAAGTCCAGGCGGCACGTGGAGAGGTTTCCGCGGTCGCCCACGAGTCTTTCGACGGGGCCTTGACCGTGAAGTCGTTGGGCCGGGAGGATTATGTCTCGGATCGGTTTGGCGTGGTTTCGGACAAGGTTCGCGACAGGTTGATCCGGGTCAACTCGACCTGGGCTTCGTACCAAGCCGTCGTTCGGGTACTGCCCCAAGTCATGATCATCTCTCTTCTTGTGGTGGGGGCGGTCCGGGTCGATGCCGGGGCGGTGACACCGGGCCAACTGGTCACGGTCACCTATCTGTTGGCGCTCCTTGCCTTCCCGGTTCAGCTGATCGGTTTCGTTCTTTGGGACCTGGCTGGGAGTCTCGCCGGATGGCGCCGGGTCCAGGAGGTGTTCAACGCGGACGAACACGTCGCATACGGGGAGGCGGTGTCGCGATCCGGCGCCGGACCGGCGTCGGTGTTGGGCGCGACGGTGGGGTTCTCCTATGGCGGCAACGAGAAGGTCTTCGATGACCTCAACCTTCATTTGACAGCCGGAACCACCCTGGCGGTGGTCGGCCCCACCGCCTCGGGCAAGTCGACTCTGAGCCTCCTGCTTGCCCGGTTGTGGGATCCCGACGTCGGCGATGTTCATCTCGACGGAGCCGATCTCCGCTCGTTCAGCCTCTCCGAGCTTCCCAAGGAAGTCTCCTACGTTGCCCAGGATGCCTTCCTTTTCGACGATTCGGTGGCCGGCAACGTCACGCTCGGGGAGCCGTTCTCCGACATCGAGCTGAGGACGGCGGCCCGCTTGGCCGGGGCGGAGGGCTTCATCTCCGAGCTTCCCGACGGATACGAGACTCAGCTGGGTGAGCGGGGAGTCACCCTCTCCGGTGGGCAGAGACAACGGATCGCCCTGGCTCGCGCCCTGATTCGCAAGCCCAGGCTCTTGATCCTCGACGACGCCACCTCGGCGGTCGACCCTTCGGTGGAGGCGGAGATCCTGCGCAGCCTCAAGAGCGCTGCACTGCCGTCGACGATCGTGGTCGTCGCCTACCGACCAGCGTCGATTCGCCTGGCCGACGAAGTGGTCTACGTCGACGAGAAGCGGGTCGTGGCCCAGGGTCGCCACGACGACCTCCTGCGGTCCACTCCCGGCTACGCCCGGCTTGTGCAGGCGTATGAAGAGGACGCCGCCAGGATGTCAGAGGAGGCGTCGTGAGCGACGAGCGGGCAACAGGCAAAGTGCTCGGGCGAGCGATGCGGCTGGCCCCGGCCCTGAAGCGTGGTCTTCGGCTCACGCTTGTCATGGCGATGCTCGGTCAAGCAATCACGGTGGTCACTCCGGTGGTGATCCAGATGATCATCGATGACGAGATCCTGGTGTCCGGCGGTATCGACATGTCGGGGGTTCTGACCAAGGCCGGTCTCGCTCTGATTGCCCTGACCGTCGGGGTGGTGGTGGCTCGTGCTGCGGTACTGCGCCTGATCAGGTCTTCGGCGACCGGGCTCTCCGATCTGCGCACCCTGACCTTCCGGCATCTGCTCCGTCGCTCGGTCCTGCACGTCGAGGCAGATCGGCGTGGCGACCTGGTCTCGCGGGTCACTTCTGATGTGACCACGCTCCAGGAATTCATGGAGTGGGGTGGAGTGGGGTTGGTGATCGCGGCCAGCCAGGTTCTCCTCGCCCTCGGAGTGATGGTCTTCTACGAGTGGCGTCTAGCCGTGGTCGCCCTCATCGGAGTCGTCCTCTACCTGGTTCTCATGCGCTGGTTCCAACGGGTGCTCGCTCGTAACTACGACCGGGTCCGCACCGAGGTCGGCCGCTCAATGGGTGTGCTCAGCGAGTCGATCAGTGCCATCCCGGTGGTGCGCGCCTATGGCATCGAGCAAACGACCAAGGAAAAGGTGGCCGATGCCCTGGAGACGCGTTTCTGGACCGAGTTCAGGACGGCACGATTCGGCAATATCCTCTTCTCCTCGGCCGAGGTCTTCGCCGGGGCTCTCACCGCCGCGGTGGTGGTTGCCGGCATTCTCATCGGGACATCTCAGGGGATGACAGCAGGCACCTTGGTTGCTTTCCTCTTCTTGACCAACCTGCTGATCGAGCCGCTCCAGATCGTTGTCGAGACGCTGGACTTTGCCCAAAGCGCCGCATCGGGGCTGCGTCGCATTCTCGGTGTCCTCGACGCCGAGCCGGACATGGTCGACCCGGCCGACCCGGATCATCTCCGGGCGGGGGGACTCGGGGCGCGTTTCCACGAGGTCGGATTCTCGTACACGACCGGTGACGAGGTGCTGTGCGACTTGACGGTTGACATACCGGTGGGGTCTCGGATGGCCGTTGTCGGCGAGACAGGCTCGGGCAAGACGACGTTCGCCAAGCTCCTGGTGAGACTGCTCGACCCGACCCGCGGCTCGGTGTGGATCGGTGGGGCGAACGCCACGAGAGTCCCGCTGGCGGAGCTTCGGGAACGGGTTGCCTTCGTTCCGCAGGAGGGGTTTCTCTTTGACGACACCATCGCCACCAACGTCCGTTACGGACGGCCGGAAGCTTCTGATGCCGAGATCTGGACCGCATTCCACGAGTTGGGCCTCGGGGCATGGGTGGAGGGATTGCCCCAGGGTCTCGACACCCGTGTTGGTGAGCGTGGCGGGAACCTATCGGCGGGGGAGCGGCAGCTTGTGGCACTGGTGCGGGCCTGGATCGGTTCCCCAGATCTGCTGGTTCTCGACGAGGCGACTTCGGCCGTGGATCCCGCTCTCGATGTTGCGCTTCGCCAGGCGATCGAACGTCTCATCGAGGGACGGACCTCGGTCACGATCGCTCATCGATTGGCAACGGCTGAGGGCTCCGACGAGGTGCTGGTATTCGACCGGGGGAGACTGGTGGAGCGGGGCCATCATCGAGACCTACTCGCCCGGGGTGGCCACTACGCCGCTCTCTACGCCGATTGGGTGTCGGGTACCCGGGCGTTGTGAAGATGGTTGCCGGGCTCGAGCCCTCACACCTCGGGCGGGGGGACGTAGTGACCGGTGGTGAACTTGCCCCCGTCTACATCGATCTCCCAGATCGACCCCTTCGAGCAGTAGAAGCGTGAAGACAGGCTCAGACCGGCCCACATCATGCGATTGATCAGTGCCGGTATCAAATCGCCATGGGAGCAGACG
>DASWKK010000003.1:0-3026 GCA_036396655.1 Acidimicrobiia bacterium | reverse complement strand
TGCGGAGCGGGGGGACCGTCCGACCGTCAGGTCGGGCGAGGGGGGCCAAGGGCGAACCCCCCTCGGTTTCGCTTCGCTCAGCCGGTCCCCCCCTTCGGAAAGGGGAGAAGCGGGTGGGGCTGTTGGGTTGTGACCTCCTCGGTTTCGCTTTGCTCAGCCGGTCCCCCCTTCGGAAAGGGGGGACAACGCGTTGGGCTGTTGGGTTGTCCCCCTGCGGAGCGGGGGGACCGTCCGACCGTCAGGTCGGGCGAGGGGGGTCAAGGGCGAACCCCCCTCGGCTTCGCCTCGCTCAGCCGGTCCCCCCTTCGGAAAGTGGGGACAACGCGTCGGCGATTGCGTTGATTGTTCCTTCCAGGTTGCTGACCACGTCCCAGGCCCAGAAGCGGAGGACAGTCCAGCCCTTTTCGTGCATGTAGGCGTCGCGGGCGCGGTCATAAGCCGAAGCGCGGTGTTGGGAGCCATCGAGTTCGACGACGATGCGTTTCGACAGACAGGCGAAGTCGGCGACGTAGGGGCCGATCGGATGCTGCCTGCGGAACTTGACGCCGAGTGCCTGGTAGCGGAGGCGGGACCACACCAGTCGTTCCGCGTCGCTCATCGACCACCGGTTGGCACGGGCATAGCCGACGAGACGTGAGTCTCTCACGTCCGCATCATGATCTATGGCGCCCTAGGTGTGAACCCCCTTGGGTTGTCCCCCTTCGGAGCGGGGGACAACGTGTGTGGGGTTGGGTCTACGGCTCGAGGGATCGTTTGAGGAAGGCGGCCATCTCGCCTCTGGTGACGGGGCGCTCGGGGCAGAAGTGGTTGTTGGCAGGAGGGTTGCAGCCCTTGGTGGCGCCGGAAGCGGCGATCCTGTTGATGGCGTTCTCGAAGATGGAACCGGCGTCGTCATCGAAGAAGTCCGAGCTGGTGATCGGCAGCGACAGGGCACGGGTGAGCATGGCTGCCATCTCGTCCCGTCGGATGTCACGATCGCCGCAATAACGATTCGTCCCGCAGCCGACGGTCAGGCCGGCCGCCCGAAGACGATTGGCCGATCCTTCGTAGAAGGCCTCGTCGTCATCGGTGAAGTAGTCGTTGTTTGTTTCGGGGAGCTGGAACGCTCTGGCCAGGAACACCGCCATTTCGCCCCTCGTCACCCGGTCCCCGGGGCAGAACCGATGGTTGAAGGGAGGGTTGCATCCCTTGGTGATGCCTCCGTCTGCCAGCCAATCGATGGAGTCGACGAACACTGACGACGAGGTGTCCACGAAACGTCGGGTCAGGGCCTGGCCCGCGTCGACCCTGCCCGAACTGGTCGCACCGACCACGCCGGCGGGTTTGGCGACGAAGGCGGTGATCCGCGCGGCGAGCTCTTGGTGGCCTATCCCCGGGTCGCTCGACAGGAGAAGTGCAGCCACTCCGGCGACGACCGGAGCGGCGAACGAGGTCCCCTGCGCTGCCACGTAGCCGCCACTGACCGAGGTGGTCAGCATGTCGATTCCGGGGGCGGCGATGTCCACGGTGCCCGGTCCATAGTTGCTGAAGGTGGTGAGGCTGTCGCTACGGTCGCTTGCCGCCACCGTGATGATGTTGGAGTAGGGGAGACCACCAGGGATCAGTTGTTGGCCAGGAGGGAGGTCGTCGAGGTCGGTACTTTCATTGCCGGCGGCTGCCACGACCAAGACGTCTCTCGACTGGGCGTAGGCGATGGCTTCCGCCACCGGCTCGTCCCCTGTCGTCACCGATCCCAAGGAGAGATTGATCACATCGGCCCCCTGGTCGGCGGCGAAACGGATCCCTTCCGCAAGATCGAGGCTCCAACAGGTCCCTTCGCTACAGCTCCGGACGACCATCAGCGTCGACTCAGGAGCGACGCCGACGATTCCGATTCCGTTGACGGCAGCCGAGATGATGCCCGCCACCGCGGTTCCGTGACCCTCGGAGTCATCTGTCCCGCTCGGGCTCGGGTCGTTGTCGTCGTCGACGAAGTCACGCTTGGCGGGATCGATTTGACCGATCAGGTCGGGGTGGGTCATGTTGACGCCAGAGTCGATCACCGCGACGACAACACCGGCCCCAAGGACAGACCCCCAGGCGGTGACGGCGTCGATGTCGGCACCCAACACTGCGCCGCTTCCGCCGGGGTTCTCCAGATACCACTGCTCTCCGAATCCGGGCTCGTCCTGAGGGGCGAACAGCTCGTAGCGCTGTTCGACCACGACCCTGTCGCCGGTGGCAGCGCTCAGCTCGGCCGCAGTCTGATCGACACTGCCCCGGACCGGGACTTCGACCCGCTGCCAGCCCGCGGTGCTGCCGGCCGAGTCATGGCCGGCCGACCCGAGTGGCGTGTCGGCGCGCACCAGGAGACGCACCGTCTCGCCCGAAGGATCGGAGGGCGGCGACGATGACACAAGGGCAAGCGCCAGAACCAAAGCCATGAGGATCGGCATCGGTCTCAATCCTCCCAGACTCTGGCCCTTTGCAAACAGATGTGGTTACCTTGAGCGCAGTCGATGACATCCATCGCTTCCTACGCTCTCCTTGTCGCACTGATCCCCTTGGCCGCGCTCGCTCCGGGGGGCACCTTCACCGATGACGATGGAATCGTCCACGAAGGCGGGATCGAGGCGATCGCCTCCGAGCAAATAACCGTTGGGTGCAACCCCCCGTTCAACGACCACTTCTGTCCCGATCGCGTTCTCACCAGGGCCGAGATGGCAGCCATGATCGCTCGCGCCCTGTCGCTGCCGTCCGGGAGCACCGATCACTTCGTCGATGACAACGGACACGTGCTGGAGGGGGCGATCAACCGGATCGCGGATGCCGGGATCACCTTGGGGTGCAACCCGCCGCTCAATGACCGATTCTGTCCCCAGCGCAGCCTGACCCGTGCTGAGGCGGCAGGGTTCCTGGCGAGGGCACTGGGTCTGCCCGCCTCGGGTGACGACTTCTTCGACGATGACAACGGTCACGTGCTGGAGGGGGCGATCAACCGGATCGCGGACGCCGGAATCACGGTCGGTTGCAACCCCCCGACCAAC
>DASWKK010000002.1:0-38803 GCA_036396655.1 Acidimicrobiia bacterium | reverse complement strand
TTCGGGTCCCCGTCATCCGGAGCGACATCGAACTCCGTCCCGACACGAGCCGCGTGGTTGTCAGGCCCTTTCTACCTGATGAAAAGGTGTTGCCTGGCGGCGGGCTCCTCGACCGGATCCTCGGCATGCCCGAGGACGACGTGGCATCGACTCTTGCCGTTGCCTACGCGCAATTCGAGGGCAGACAACTAGATCTTCCTTAGGAGAGAACATGACACCGATTACTGCGACTGCCGAGTGGGAAGCGCTCGAACGTCTTGGTTCACGAGGAAGAAAGCTCGACCTGCGCCACGCCTTCACCGAGGACCCGGCCCGTGCCGAGCGGCTCACGTTCGTCGCCGGCGATCTGATAGTCGACCTGTCCAAGCACTTGGTCACCGAGGAGGTCATCACCGCGCTGCTGGCCGTCGCCCGTCGTGCCGGGCTCTCCGATCGGATCGCCGCGCTGTTCGCCGGGGACCGCATCAACGTCACTGAGGATCGGGCAGTGCTGCATCCGGCTTTGCGGGCTGGTCCAAGCGACGAGTTCTCCGTCGACGGCATCGACGTGACCCGCGATGTCAGCGCGGTCCTCGAGCGGATGGCGGAGTTCGCCGGCCGGGTTCGCAGCGGCACATGGCAGGGCCACACCGGTCGCCGAATCAACCATGTGGTCAACATCGGGATCGGCGGATCGGACCTGGGGCCGGCTATGGCATTCAGAGCCCTTCGTCCCTACGTGTTTCCTGACATCGAAGCTCATTTCGTGTCGAACATCGATCCGGCCGACCTCCAATCGGTGCTCGACCTGGTCGACCCCGAAACCACCCTCTTTGTCGTCGCCTCCAAGACCTTCACCACCCTCGAGACCCTCACCAACGCTCGCACGGCCCGGGCCTGGCTGGTCGATCGACTAGGCAGCGATGAGGCTGTGGCACGCCATTTCGTCGCCGTCTCCACCAACGCCGAGGCAGTCGCCGCCTTCGGCATCGACACCGCCAACATGTTCGGGTTCTGGGATTGGGTCGGGGGCCGATACTCGATGGACTCCGCGATCGGGCTCAGTCTCATGATCACGATCGGACCCGACGCCTTCGGCGAGATGCTGTCCGGCTTCCGGACCATCGACCGCCATTTCCGCACCACTCCGCTCGAACACAACGTGCCGGTGCTGCTCGGCCTGATCGGTGTCTGGTACCGCAACGTGTTGGGCTATCCCACATACGCGGTCCTGCCTTACAGCGAGGACTTCGCCCGGTTCCCGGCCTATCTCCAGCAGCTCGATATGGAGTCGAATGGTAAGAGCGTCCGGCTCGACGGGTCACCGGTGGACATGGACACGGGGCCGATCGTGTGGGGGGAGCCGGGCACCAACGGCCAGCATGCCTTCTACCAGATGCTCCACCAGGGCACCACCGTCGTTCCCGCCGACCTGATCGGGTTCGTCGAACCGTCAGTAGATGTTGGCGGTCAGCACGACTTGCTGATGGGGAACATGCTCGCTCAGGCCGAGGCGCTGGCTTTCGGCAAGACTTCCGACGAGGTGGCGGGCGCCGGGGTCGATGCCGGTCTGGTGGCGCATAAGACCTTTCCGGGCAATCGTCCCACCTCGGTGATATTGGCCCCCCGGCTCACCCCCTCGGTCCTCGGTCAGCTGGTCGCCTTGTACGAGCACAAGGTCTTCACCCAGGGTGTGATCTGGGGAATCAACTCGTTCGACCAGTGGGGAGTGGAGCTCGGCAAGGAGCTCGCCACGACCATCATCGGCGAGCTGACCTCGGAGACCTCACCCGACCTCGGACACGACTCTTCGACCAACGCCCTGATCCGCCGTTACCGAACGGAACGGGGACGTCAGTGACCATCCGACTCGGAGTGGACATTGGAGGCACCGGAATCAAGTCGGCGCCGGTCGACCTCGAACAAGGAGCGCTTGTCGGCGATCGACGATACGTCGCCATCCCTCGCATAGCAGCGGTCCAGCCGATGGACGGCTGCATATTGTGCGTCGTAGACCTCATGAGCGATGAGATGTGCCAACGTCGGCGGGAAGGCCCAAGGTGACAGTCGAAGACCTTCGAACCGAGGATGGGCATGAGCTCTACCTTGTGCGCCCCGACGCACCGGCCGATGGGGCGGCGGTCCTGTATTTGCACTGGTTTGACGAGGCACCCAACGCCAACCGCACCCAATATCTCGAAGAGGCGACGCGACTGGCTGAGGTGGGGGTGGTGTCCGTCCTTCCGCAGTTGAGTTTCCCGTGGCACTCGGCTCCGACTGACACAGATCGAGACCTGGGTCGGATCACCTCCGAGCTCGAGTTCCTGCACGCCGCTCATGCCGTTCTGACCGACACCGAAGGTGTCGACAACAACCGGATCGCGGTGGTAGGGCACGACTTCGGAGCCATGTATGGCATCGCCCTCCTCGGTCATGTCGAGCTGCGAGCGGCCGTGTTTGTGGCGGCCACCCCACGTTGGACGGATTGGTTTCTCCGTTTCTGGCCTATCACCTCCGATCGTTATGACTACATGCGTGCCCTGAGTGACGTCGATCCGATAACGACGATCAGCAAGGCCGCTTGCCCACTTCTGTTCCAATACGGGAAGACCGACTTCTACATCGCTCCGATGACCGGGCTCGAGCTGTTCCAAGCTGCACCAGAGCCCAAACAGGTTCTCAACTATGACAGTGGTCATGAGATGGATTTGGAGGCTATCCAACACGACCGGATCGCCTTCCTCGCCGAGTCTCTCGACTTCACCCCGTGAGGGGCCACCCGGTCCGCGCGCCCTCGACGTCTACCGACGGGAAGACATCGACTGGACCCAAGATGGATCGAACATCTCGACTATCGCTGACGACCAAGGTGACTGAACCCGTCCGATCACCCGGTCCGGCTCAGCACCGCCCGCAGGTGGGGCTCCATTTGGCTGGTCGTGGTCGTGCTCATCGACATCTCATAGGAGAGCGTGTCATCTTCCACGGTGAGAGTCCGAATCGAGCCGAGAACACGGTCATCTCCGGCATATTGCTGACTCTCGAGCTGAATCAGCCAGGAGTCACCTTCCCGTGACCACGTCCCTCGCATCGCTTCGCCTCTACCGGCCTGAGCGTTGAAGGCCTTGAGTGTGCCGTCACTGGAGATCCTCAGGAGCCCCGTCTCCCAATGGGACACCACCTCGCCGTGTGGGACCTCACGCCAGGCGCGCTGGTCGTAATGCAATGACGGGTGGTCACTGCGCTCAGTGATCGCCAGGAGCTCGCGGTAGCGAAACGGCTCGATTGTCGGATAACCACCCTCTCCATGCCCCACCCATGTTCCGACCAGCTTGGAGACGAGTTCAAGGACATTGGGGTGACGGCTCATGAGATCGCGGAACCCTACGGCGTTCACGAGTGGCGCAATTCAAACCAACTCGCTCTACCCGGGTTTGGGGCTAATGGTTAGATCAGATGGCCAGAGTGCTGCCGCCACCGGCAGGGGGTGGGTGTCAGCAGCTGCAGAGAGGCATCAGTGATCGCGGGCGTCGATGTCGACGTCCTTTTTCACGTATTCGGTGTGCTGTTCCTTCTTCGTGGTGGTCAATGCCACCAAGGTCAGGATTGCACCAAGCGCACCGACAATCATCAGGATGATCCCGATCGTGTCGAGGTTGAATCCTTCCGCTTCCACCGATACTGCGAACGCCAGGATGGCGCCCACTGCGATGAGGAACAGCGAACCTCCGAAACCGACGTTCCTATTCATTCCATGTCTCCTTTGCTGGTTTTCCTTCGGCGTCTTCGATCGGAGCTGATCATTGGAGACCAACCACGCCGAACCGTGGGGGACTCGGGGTCGTGGGTGTTCGTACCCATTTTGGCACCGCGAGAAACCGGTTCATGTGTCGTCTGGGCCTCGTTGACGACCGTTCGACGAGGAGCGGACGCGTCACGCCTCGGACGGAACGGTGCTCTCCACTTGGGCTTTCTCCGCGTCAGTCCGTTTCAGCAACCCGAGATGGCCCGTCGTCTCCAGAATGGCGTACTTGACCTCGCCGATGTCGGAGACCTGCTGTTCCCGGAGCAGGGCCATCAACTCCTCCCGGCGCAGAAACTCAGCCCGCAGATTCTCTTCGAGCACCTCACCGTTCCGCACCAACATGCTCGGTGAGCCGGTGAGGAACCTCATCACCCAGTTGTAGGAGAGCTCGAGGAAAGTCAGCCCGCGATCCAGCGCGACGATGAGGACGATTATGAGCCATGCGTAGAGCACCGGGACTTCGGGATAGAACATGGAGTCGCCTGTGGCCGATCCGAGGGCAATGATCACCACGTACTCGAACGAAGACATCTGTCGTTGGCCTCGCTTGCCCATGAAGCGAACGACGACTACTGCGAAGGTGTATATGAGAACCACGCGCAGGGCGATTTCGAGAAAGAACGTCAGCGGCTGAACGCCCAAGAAGAGACGCTCCCAGTCGAGCGGTGTCACCGGTTCCATCCTGTTCCTTTCCTCGGTCGGGTCCCTAACCTCGGGACTGGCGGTCCCCATACCCGGAAGGCCGCCTCTTATCCCTAGACCACATGCGTCGCGGGAAGCTGCAGACTCTGGAGACGGCTCAATGACCAAACATGACACAAACGAGGTGAACCTGTGCTCTTCGTGGCAATTGCACAGCCGGCATGTGAACGGAGCCGCAGCGTTGACGTCCGTTGGGTTTTCTGCTCTACTCCCGCTGACTGGTTGCTCGCCCATCGGGCGACGGACAGCCGCCGAGGGCGGCAAGCGAGCTGAGAGGGCAAACCGGTGACAGGACCCCACACGATGTCATGCACATCGGGCCAACAGCCAGCTGGCCCGGGAATGATGTGCGCCTGTCCCAGCTCTCGGGAGACCGCGACGAGGTCGAAGATCCGGTCGTAACGGACGCCAGTCACCCGAGAGCCATCCAGGGGGTAATTCCCCATGGCGTTCGATTCAATATCGGCCCAAGATCCCTTTTCCGTCGATCTATCAAACACCCAAATGGAGGAAATGACCATGACCACAACAAGCACACCGGTCAACAACGGTGTCAACGTCCAGGCCCTGCTCGACGCCCGAGCGGCACTCGTCGACGCTCCCGATGCGGCCAAGTTCACTTGGCGGGCGTCCACCGAGTGGGTGGGCGGCACTCATAGCCAGTCGCAAGTTCAAGGATTCTTCGGTCTCGGCGGCGAACAGACACACCGGACGACCTTCAGCTTCGATGCAGACCACCCAGAGGTATTCGCCTCCGAGGACCACGGAGCGACCCCGGTCGAGTTCGTTCTGGTGGGTCTCGCCAGCTGTCTGACCGCCGGAGTTGCCGCAGTGGCCCAGAACCGGGAAATCCAGCTCAATTCAGTCAAAGCCACGATCGAGGGCGACATGGACATCCTGGGAATCCTGGGCGGCGATCCAGAGGTCAGAAACGGCTTCAACGGGATCAAGGTGCACTACGACATCGACGCCGATGCCACCCCCGAGGAGATCGAGGCGCTAGTGGCACAGTCGCAGAAGCGCTCGGCGGTCTTCGATGTCATCACCAACCCGACCAATGTGACAGTCGAAGTCAACTGACCAATTCGAGCACGCGCACGACGACTGTCGTGATCGGGGCCGGCCACGCCGGACTCGCCGTCAGTCACTTCCTATCCGAGCGCTCGATCGACCATGTGGTGATCGAGCGCGGCGAGGTGGCCAACTCATGGCGCACCGAGCGGTGGGACTCATTGCGTCTGCTCACTCCCAATTGGCAGAGCCGGCTCCCGGGGATGGCCTACGCCGGGAGCGATCCTGACGGCTACATGACCATGCCCGAGGTGGTCGACTTCATCGATCGCTATGCCCGGAAAGGGGACGCGCCGGTCCAGACCAACACGACCGTCACCTCGCTCCGCCCCAACAGAAACGGCTATGAGGTGGTGACCGACCAGGGAATCTGGGTCAGCCCGACCGTGGTTCTGGCCACCGGTGCATTCAACCTGCCCGACGTCCCAGCACTGGCGACCGAGGTGCCGGCGAGGGTCGTGAGGGTGACACCGATCGACTACCGGGGGCCCTATCAGCTTCCCGAGGGAGGGGTGCTGGTGGTTGGCGCCTCCGCCACCGGTATCCAGATCGCGGAAGAGGTCCACCGCTCGGGGAGGCCGGTCACCCTGTCGGTGGGTGAGCATGTCCGGATGCCCCGCCTCTACCGGGGCAAGGACGTCATGTGGTGGCTGGAGCAAACCGGGATCCTCGACGAGCGCCACGACGAGGTCGACGATCTGGTGCGAGCGCGCAACCTGTCTTCACCGCAATTGGTGGGGACACCCGAGCGGCGGACCCTCGACCTGAATGCGTTGACCGGGCAAGGAGTGCGGCTGGTCGGCCGTCTCGCCGGCATCTCGGGTGGGAGGGCACAATTCTCGGGCTCGCTGCGGAACAAGTGCAATTTGGCCGACCTCAAATTGGGGAGATTGCTCGACACCTTCGACGAGTGGGCCTTTAGCTCGGGTATCGACGACGAGCTCGATCCTCCCCATCGCCTCCCGGCGACCCGGGTTGACGAATCGCCACCGCTCAGCATCGATCTCAACAACGGCGAGATCGCTGGCATTGTTTGGGCCACCGGCTTCCGCCCGGATTACTCATGGCTGCACGCCCGCGTCCTCGACCGCCGGGGCAGGCTGCGACACGATGCGGGCATCGTCACCAACGCCCCCGGCCTCTACCGCATCGGGTTGAACCTGCTCCGACGTCGCAAGTCGAGTTTCATCCACGGTGCGGAGGACGATGCCCGGGAACTGACCGAGCATCTGGCGGCGCATCTCAGCGTCGGTACCCGATTCCGCTAGACCCGGCTGATCCTTATCAATGGGATGATGCGCTCGGTCTTGTCCTGATAGTCCTGAAAGCCCGGAGCCCATTCAGTGACCCGCTCCCACATCTGGTGATGCTCCTCGTCTTCGAGCACGATCGCCCTTGCCTCGAAGAGATCCGACTTGTTGCGGACCCAGACCTGGGGGTCATCCCGAAGATTCAAGTACCAGTCGGGGTGATCTGGCGCTCCGCCCTTGGATGCGATCACGATCAGGTCATCACCGTCGGGGAGATGAACCACGGGAACGCGTCGGATGGACCCGCTCTTTCGGCCCTTGGTGTAGAGCAGGATCATCCGATCCGCACGGGGATGCTCGACCTCGGCCCCGTCCGAACGCAAGTATTGCTCGATGTTGTCACGGGCCCAGGGCTGGGGGTTGTCGATGGCTTGCTCTTCTATCTGGATCAGTGTCGAATCCAACGTTCCTCCGGCTCTGCGTATACGGGACGACAACATCCACAGCCACCTCGACCTTCCCGATTTCACCGGATGCGACGCGATCAGGGGAGAAGGTGTCGGTAGAAGGCGAGATTCTCGTCGTCGAAGCAGACGAAGGTCACTGTCTCGAATGCTTCACTGTGGTCATTCACCCAGCTTCGCACCGCTCCGACGGCCGTCTCTGCGGCCAGCTGTTTGGGAAAGCGATAGACCCCCGTTGAGATGTTGGGGAAGGCGATCGTCCTCGCCGTCGTCTGGGCGGCCAGCTGCAGGCTGTTCTGATAAGCGGATGCAAGGAGTGCTATCGCTTCGTCCTCAGGCAACGTGCCCCAGATCGGCCCTACCGTGTGGATGAGATGGCGAGCCGGAAGACGGCCGGCGGTGGTGAGGACGGCGTCCCCCGTCCCCAGCCGGCCACGAGCGGCGACAATTGCCCGGCAGTCGTCGAGGATCTCGGGCCCCCCTGCCCGATGGATGGCACCGTCGACACCACCACCACCCGCCAAAGACGAATTGGCGGCATTGACGATGACGTCGACGTCGACCGTGGTGATGTCGGCCAGGATCGCCTCGAGCCGGGTCACCACCCGGACTGTAGGTCAGGCTACGGCGTAGGGCAGGCGGTGCGTGGGTGCAGCCGGGCCGAGCAGCGACGCCTCTTCAGTTCGGGATATGAGCCGACGGCGCACCGATTCGGCTACTGCATCCCGGCGGGGGTTCGGCCCGCGTCCGAAGGCGAGGAGGGCGGCTTCGGTGCTCATGACCGCGGCCCGGAAAGGGTCCGGTAGGACCGCGTTAAGAGCGGCCAGCCATACCGAACGGGTGACCTGCGATGCCGACTGCAGCCCCGTCATCAGGGCACGTTCGATGGAGGCGAGCTCGTTGTCCCGACCCGCGGTCACCAGTTGCAGAGCTTGATGTAGCAGTCGTTGCACGAGATCGCGCGCCGTCTCGTTGAGATCGGCAGTGTGGTACCGGTAGACGATCGAGGCGCAGTCGATGGCGTAGAGACGGGCGTGGGTCTCGTCCCATTCTCCGACGCGGAAGCGCTCGATCTCGAGCAGATCGGCAATCGTCCCCAGACCATCGACCTGGTTAGACCGTTGCTGACCCGCTTCAACATGGTCTGATGACAACATCGCCGTCTCCCTGCCCTTTCTGCAATCGCCCGTGATCGGTCCTGTGGATAACCGCTACATGGATAATTCACAAGAAACCGGGAATTGGGCATGGGCCGCATGGCCTATTCTCCCGGCGCACATCCGAGCTAGTCCTTCGAGGTCAGATGTTGAGGATGATGACCGGGCAGGGGGCCTCGGCCAGTAGCCTGTCCACCTTGGGACCCAGGTACAACCGTCGTGAACCTGCCCTTACCGAAGTACCCACGACTATCAGATCGATGTCGCTGCCGGCGCGAGAGATGATTCCGGATGTCGTCTCGTTCCAGATCATCACCTCGGTTGCGACACTTACCCCAAAGGTCGCGCCGATCTGACGAATGTCTTCGACCACCTCCTGACCGATGGCGAGCCTGACCGCCGGGGAAGACGATCGACCGGTGGCCATACCTGTGGTCGAAGCGGTGTCGACCACATGGAAGGCGAGGACCTCACCGTCGTCGTGAGCCAGCGCGAACGCCAGCTCTGCTGCCCGCCTTGCCGTCGCGGTCCCGCCGGTGGGCACCATGATCCGACGTGGTGGCCACTGACCCTGACCGGCCCTGAAGACCAGACTCGGGCACGGCGCGAGTCGGACGACCTCATCGACGACCGACGAGAACACGTGCTCGGGCGAGCCGATCCTCTCCGGGGCACCCAGGACGAGGAGGTCGTATCCCTTGGCCGCTTCGTTCACGATCGCCTGGCCCGGCTCCGCTCCACCCACCATCCGTCTTGTGATCTCGGTGTTGGGCGGAAACAGACTGGCCAGACCGTCCATGAAACGGGCGGCGTCCTTGCGCTGTCGTCTATCCACTGAGGTCAGCAGGGTCACCGCCAGACCGTCGGCGCCAAGACGGGCCAGCACCGCCGCCTCGAGTTCCTGAACATCGGTCCCGGTTGCTTCCCGAAGACGGACGGGCATCAGCACTCTGCGCACGCCTCCCAACGCAGTGGGCTTCTTCTGGTCGTCAGAGGCATAGCGCCCGCCCAGGGCGATACGAACACCGATCGGTGCCACCAACGATGTGACCACCGAGACCACCACCATCATCGAATAGATCTCTACCGAGAAGATGCCCATCGACAGCCCGATTGCGGCAACAATGATTCCCAGGACACCTCTAGCGTTGAGGGCGAGGCCGTAGGCGAGAGACTCACGCCGATCGCTCCCTGCCAACCATCGTGCGCCGAAGTAGGCCCCGATGATCTTGCCGGCGGCCGCTACGGCCAGAAGTATTCCGGTCAGCTGGAGAAGGCGGGGCTCCAGCAGACCCCCGACGTCTAGCCGCAGCCCGGCGGTAGCCAGGAATATCGGCGCCAGGACACCGTAGGTGACACTCTCCAACTGGCGGCTCACCTCGAGCGGCAAGCGACGGGTTTGCCCGAACAGGATCCCGATCGCGAACGCCCCCAGAATGGGCTCGAGGTGGAGAGCGTGGGTGAACGCACCCCACCCGAAGGCGAGGACGATGATGAGTGTCAGGATGCGGTCCTGAGACTTCATTCGGTCTTGGACGATGCTCAGGCTCCACCTGGTCAGCGGTCTTCCCACGATGAATGTGGCTGCGAAGAAGACAACGACCGCTCCCAGGGTGGTCGCCACCGAAACCGCGTCGATCCTCCCCGCGCCGGCGAGCGAGGTGACGATGCCCAGCAGGGTCCAACCCAAGATGTCGTCGATCATCCCGGCCGCGAGAGCTGTCTGACCGAACTCGCGACGCATCAATCCGAGGTCGGCCAGGATCTTGGCGAGGACCGGAATCGCCGAAAGGGCGAGGGCCACTGCCAGGAACAAGCTGAAGACCGGTCGCTGCTCAGCGTCGGCGAGAAGGTCGACGGGGATCAGCGCCCCTACCAGCAAACCGGATGCGAAAGGGACGATCAGTCCGCCGAGGCCAACTCCTACCGCCGTGCGCAAGCGTGTTCGAATCAACGCCAGGTCGGTTTCCATACCGATCACGATCAAGAGGAACATGATCCCGAGCAGGCCTACGACATCGAGCAGCTGAGCCTGGCTGGTTGTCTCCGGGACTATCAGCCTTCCAAAGGCGGGGAACGCCCGGGAGAGAAGCGACGGGCCGAGCAGGACGCCGGCGAAGATCTCACCCACTACCGCCGGGATGCCGATCCGATTGCACAGCTCTCCCAGCAGACGTGCCGTGCCGAGAAGGATGGCGACCGACAGGACCAGCTTCAGCAGATCTTCATGAGATATGCCGGCCAACGGCTCCATACGAACCAACCTTCCTCATAGGCCTACGGGGTTAGCTGACGGGCTCGAGCTGGAAGGTGCTCTTCCCGGCACAGGTCCGGGATTCGCCCCAAGTTTCGGTTCCCCCGTCCCGGCGCAATGCCGGGCTCGGCGTGAGTGGCACGTTAGTTACCCGGTTGACCCTCCTGGCCAACATTTCTCATCGGTAGTCGTAGAAACCCCTGCCTGACTTACGTCCGCGGAGACCTGCTTCGACCATTCTGGTCAGCAGGGGGGGAGAGGCGTACATAGGCTCCTTGAACTCGTCAAAGAGGACATCGGCAACATGTTTCATGGTGTCGAGCCCCACGAAGTCCGAAAGCTCGAGCGGGCCCATGGGGTGATTGGCTCCCAGCCGCATCCCCGCATCGATGTCCTCCCTGGTGGCAAATCCCGCCTCGTACATGCGAATCGCGCCGAGCAAGTAGGGGACGAGCAGCATGTTGACGATGAAACCCGCCCGATCCTTGGATCTGATCACGGTCTTACCCAGCGATACGGCATAACTCTCGGCTCGGGCCTCGGTCTCCGGTGCCGACATCACCGTGGTAACCAGCTCGACCAGGCCCATCACCGGCACCGGGTTGAAGAAGTGCAACCCGATGACATGATCCGGTCGATTGGTTGCCGAAGCGATCCGGGTGATCGGAATCGAGGAGGTGTTGGAGGCGAGGATGGCGTCGGGCGAGACAACGGCGTCGATATCGGCGAACAGTCTCTTCTTCAAGTCCTCGTTCTCGGTTGCCGCCTCGATCACCAGATGTCTGTCGGCCAGGTCGGCCAAGTCGGTGGAAACCAAGATCCGACTCAGGATGGTGTCACGCTCGGTGATGTCGAGCTTCGATCGCTCGACGGCGCGTTCCAGCGAAGTCTCGATCCGCGCCCGGGCAGATTCGGCGGCTGCAGGGTCGATCTCGTGGACGATCACGTCGCTCCCGGCGCGGGCACAGACCTCGGCGATCCCCGAGCCCATCAAACCGCCTCCGATCACTCCGACGCGTTCGATGGTCATGGAGTGTCGATGCCGCCCTCAAAGACCGGTACCGCAGCCTTGGCACGGTCCCCGGCTCGGAGCCAGCACGCAGCCCGGTGGTGGGCGCCTTGTGGTGAATCCATCAGCGGTGGATCCTCGACATCGCATAGCCCCGGCTCAGCGATCGGGCACCTGGGATGGAAGTGGCAGCCGGTCGGTGGATTCAGCGGCGAAGGGATCTCACCTTGGAGCAGGCGTCGATTGCGGGGACGGTCGGGGTCTGCGATTGGGATCGCCGAGAGGAGGGCCTCGGTGTAGGGGTGGAGTGGCTGGCGGTAGAGAGTGTCCCTGTCGGTCGTTTCGACGACCCGACCCAGGTACATGACCGCCACCCGGTCGGAGATGTGCTCGACCACGGCGAGGTTGTGTGCCACGAACAAGAGGGTCAATTTCAACTCCGACTGAAGCTCTTTGAGCAGGTTGAGGACCTGTGCCTGCACCGACACGTCGAGGGCCGACACCGGCTCGTCGGCGACCACGAAGTCTGGTCCCAGTATCAGTGCACGTGCGATGCCGATCCTCTGTCGCTGACCGCCGGAGAACTCGTGTGGATACCGGTTGGCATGTGCCGCGCGGAGCCCGACGAGCTCCAGCATCTCTTTGACCCTCTCCTGCCGCTCGTCCTTGTCGCCTACGCCGTGAAGACGTAGCCCTTCGGAGATCACCGGGCCTACCTGGGACCGGGGATCGAGCGATCCGTAGGGATCCTGGAAGATGATCTGGACACGCCTGCGGAACGGCTTGAGGTCCTTGCCGGAGAGGTGGGTGATGTCGACGCCGTCGAAGCTGATCGTTCCGCTGGTCGGCTCGAGAAGCCGGGTCAGCAGTCTCCCCAAGGTCGTTTTCCCACATCCGGACTCGCCGACGAGACCCACTGTCTCTCCCTTGAAGATGTCCAGGTCAACACCGGAAACGGCTCGGACCGTGGCCAATTGCCGTTGCAACACACCACCGCGAACCGGGAACTCTTTGACCAGGTTCTGGAGCTGGACGAGAGTCTCAGCCATCGACGTCCACAACTTTCTCCGGCCCGTAGTAGAGCCAACATCTGACGTGGTGATCCTGGTCGACCTCACGTAGATCCGGATTCTGCTCGGTGCAGATCTGGAGCTGATTCTCCACCCTCGGAACGCACCGCGAAGCGAACCGACAACCCTGGGGGAGGTCGATCATCGAAGGCACCACGCCCGGTATCACCTCGAGGCGGTCCCGTCGTGAGCCAAGCACCGGGATCGAACCGATCAAACCCCTGGTGTACGGATGGAGCGGCTTGTTGAACAGGGTGCGGACGTCTGTCTCCTCCACTATCTCGCCGGCGTACATCACCGCCACTCGATCGGCCATCTCGGCCACTATGCCGAGGTCGTGGGTGATGAGGATGACTGCGGTGTTGGAGGTCTGCTGGAGGTCACGTATCAGGTCCAGGATCTGTGCCTGGATGGTGACGTCGAGGGCGGTGGTCGGCTCGTCGGCGATCAGAAGCTCCGGCTCGCAAGCCAAGGCCATGGCGATCATGATCCGCTGGGCCATGCCCCCAGAGAGCTCGTGGGGGTAAGCCTCGGCTCGCCGCCTCGGGTCGGGTATGCCCACTTTGGCCAGCATCTCGACGACCTTTTCTTCTTCGACCTCGCTGGTCCAATCCCGATGAAGCTCGAACACTTCCTGGATCTGGACCCCTGCCCGGTACACCGGATTGAGGGCGGAGCTCGGCTGCTGGAAGATCATCGAGATGTGCTCACCGCGAAGACGTCGCAACTCGTTGAGCTTCATCTTGGCGATGTCTCTTCCACCGAAGAGAATCTCCCCGGCAACGACTTCCCCGGGGTGGGGGACGAGACCCATGATCGAAAGCGCCGTCACCGACTTGCCACACCCGGATTCGCCGACGAGACCAAGGACCTCTCCCCGGTTCACGTAGAAGTCGGTCCCGTCCACAGCCTTCACCAACCCATCCCGCGTGTCGAAATGGGTCCTGAGGTTGTTCACTTCGAGCAATCGCTCCCCGGCCGGAACCGGCAACGGCGCGTCGAAGTCGATCGGGCTCTCGGGTAGGGGTCGGGCTGCGCTCATCGGTTCAGGGTCGGATCGAGAGCGTCCCGGAGACCGTCACCCATCAGGTTGAAGCCGAGCACCGTGATCATTATCGCCAGGCCAGGGAAGACCATGAGATGTGGGGCGGTGAAGATCCGGGCACGCTCCGCTGCCAGCATCGCACCCCACTCCGGCGTCGGCGGCTGGGCGCCGAGGCCGAGAAATCCGAGTGCGGCCGCCTCGAGGATCACGGTGGCTACCCCGAGCGTTCCCAACACGACAAGAGGAGTGAGGGCATTGGGGACGACTCTGGTAGTCAAGACCCGCCATGAAGACGCGCCGAGAGCGCGAGAAGCGGAGACATAGTCGACCTCCTTGATGGAGAGAACCGACGCCCGCATCACCCTGGCGTATTGGGGGATGGTGACGATGGCGATGGCCAGCAGGGTGTTTCTGATGCCGGGCCCGAGGACGAAGACGATGGCGATGGCGAGGATCAACGACGGGAACCCGAGGACCACGTCCATGATCCGCATGAGGATGTTGTCGGTCCATCCCCCGAAGTATCCAGCGATCGCCCCGACGACTGTGCCGATGACGATCGCGACGAGAACCGTGGTGAATCCAAGCGGAAGACTGACCCGAGCGGCGAAGACGACACGGCTGAAGAAATCCCGGACATTGCCATCGAGACCCATCAGGTGCTGGGTTTCCTCGCATCCGAGGAAGTTGACGCAGGGCGGCAACCATCTCTCTGCACCGGGTTGGCCGATGAAGTTCTCCTGGAAGTCGTAGGGCGCGATCAGAGGAGCGAAGGCGGCGACCAGGATCATGAAAGTCACCAGGATCAGCCCGGCGATCCCCACTTTTCTCTGCAGGAATCGGCGCAGCGTTATCTTCCACATCGAGCCGGGCTGCTCGAGCAGTGCCTCGGGATCAGGCACGCTGATGTCGGGTCGCAGTGTCACTCCAACCTCACTCTCGGATCGAGATAACCGTATGAGATGTCGACCAGGAGATTCACGAGCACGTACGTGGTCGCGATGACCACGGTGAACCCCTGGATGATGGGGAAGTCCCGGGCGGTGATGGCCTCGAACAGGGCGGTGCCCACTCCGGCCAGACCGAAGACCGTCTCGGTGAGAACGGCACCACCGAGAAGACCACCCAACTGAAGCCCGACGATCGTCACCACCGGGAGCATCGCGTTGCGTAAGGCGTGACGTCTGATGACCCGGCGTTCCATCGCTCCTTTGGCCCTGGCTGTCCTGATGTAGTCGCGTCCCAATACGTCGAGAAGCGACGATCTGGTCATCCGGGCGATGATGGCAATGGGGATGGTGGCCAGGGTGATAGCGGGGAGGATCAGGTGCCTCGCTCCATCCCAGAGAATCGTCCACTGTGCGCTGATCAAGGCGTTGATAATCGTCATGTTGGAGACGAACTCTGCCCCAGTGGCCAGCAGCCCTTCGGACAGCTCCATGCCCCATACGTCGTAGAAGGCCATCGGCCGGCTTCCTGGGCTGAGTGTTCCGCTCGGGGGCAGGGCCAAGGGTGTCCCCAACAGGATCACGGCGAAGAGGTAGGCCAACAAGAGCCCGAGCCAGAAGATGGGCATCGACACTCCGATATTGGCGAACGCCATCGCCGCCACGTCGACACCGGTGTTGTGCCTCCGTGCGGCGGCGATACCCAGGGGGATCCCTACCAGGATCGCTGCTGACAGGGCGGCGACGGTGAGCTCGAGAGTCACCGGGAGGCGTTCGACGATTATTCGGCTCACCGGCCGGGAGAAACGGATTGACTCCCCAAAGTCCCCGGTCAGGGCGTCGCCGGCGTAGATCGCCAACTGGACGTGTATCGGCTCGTTCAGTCCGTTCGCTTCGTTGAACCGCTCACATGCCTCAGGAGATGCCCTCTCTCCCAGGATGGCGGTGCACGGTTCGCCCGGCACCAGTCTGAGGAGCAGGAACACCACCACCACGACACCGATCAGCACCGGGATCGCGACTAGGAGGCGGCGGAGGATGTATCCGATCATGTTCGATTCGTGAGCGTAGAACAGAGGGAGGCGCCGAAGCGCCTCCCCCTGGTTCGTCTCTGAGTGCTCAGAGGGTTATTCGGCGTTGATCAGGGCGCCCCACAGGTACGAGAAGTACTCGAATGCTCCCGTGTTGCCCACATGAAGCGGGTGGGAGGCATCGAGCCCGACCGACCATGAGGTCAGCACGTCATTGGCGTCGAATGTCGAGCCGTCGTGGAAGGTCACACCCTCACGCAGGGCACAGGTCCAGACCAGACCCGCATCGTCAGGCGCACACTCCGTCGCCAGCTTGGGAATGACTTCGCCGTTGGGCCCATAGCCATAGAGCCCTTCCAGCACCTGCTCACATGCCGAGAGCGATTCGCCGTCGGTCTCGTCAGCACAGAACAGCGAGATGGGCTCTGCGTTCTGGACGAACACCATGTCGGCGTCACCCGGGTTCATGGTCGCGAACTGCGGCGCACCTACGGGTGCCACCGCGGCGTTCTCGACAGTGGTGAGAGCAGCGTCCGCTGCCGCCCCCCACGCCACCGGGAACATCGGCGTGAACTCACGAATCAGGTTGTTCGCCTGCTCGTAAATGGGCTGCGCCGCAGCCGGATCGACCGTGCGCGCTCCCTCGGCCAGTGTGTCAACGATGTCTTGGCTCATCTCACCGAACTGGGGATTGCCGCCACCGAAGTGGAAGTCGAGGAAGTTGGTCACGTGCGGGTAGTCCGCACCCCAACCCAGAAGATGGATGCCTTCCTGCTGTCCCGAGGCGTTCTCCTCGATGAAAGCACCCGACTCCATCACGATGACTTCAGCGACGATCCCGAGGTTCTCTTCGAGCTGGGCGCGAATGTCCTCGGCAACCGCGACCGGCTCGGGGAGATAGACACGGAACACATCACGGAGTTTGATCGTGGTCTCGAACCCGTCGGGGAACCCGGCCTCGGCCAGGAGCGCTCGCGCTCCCTCGGGGTCGAACTCGTAGAAGGGCTCGCCTACACAGGCGTTCTCGATGATGCATGGCGTGAAGTAGTCAGCCACCGCCGACCCGTCGGGGTAGAAGGTGTCGATGATCCGCTGCCGGTCCACACCCATGGCTACGGCCTGTCTCACCCGAACGTCGTCGAAGGGTGGGAACAGGTTGTTGAACCCGACATAGAACACATTGGGGTTCTCGTCGACGAGCAACTGGAGGTTTGCATCACCTTCGATGGTGGCGTAGTCACTCGCTGCCAGGTTGGTTATGAAGTCGGCGTTGCCCGAGGTGAGCTCGGTGATTCGTGCCGTGCTGGAGTCTCTCCAGCGGAACACGAGTGAGTCGAATGCCGGTACCTCACCCCAGTAATCCTGGTTGGTGCTGTACACGATCTCGGAGCCACGGCTCCACTCCTCGAGCACGAACGGGCCGGTCCCGACCGGGTTCTCCAATGGCGTCCCTCCCGTTGCTTCCAAGTGCTCGGCGGGCTGGACTGCGAACGGGATGAACGCCAGTTTCGCCAGGAACGCCGGGTCCTCTGAGCAGAGGGTGAACACAACCTCGGTCTCGGCTGTGGCCTCGATCGAGGCGATCTTGCCACCGTAGTCACAGCCTCCCGAGTCGAGGGCGAGACCTTCGAACGGCGCTCCGGGCTCGACCGTTGTGGTCGTGGCCCCACCCGCTGTCGTCGTCTCACCACCGCCGGCGGTAGTCGTCGTCTCGCCACCATCGCCTTCACCACAGGCTGCGATGACAAGTGCGAATACTGCGGCGAGCGCCAACCAGCGCACTCTTTTCATATTCATTGTCCTCCCTTGTTGGGTTGTCGCCGACGCAAACCGCCGGCGATTGCTCCACGCTACCGGTTTCCGATCAGATGCGCTTCGCCTAAATGAATGGTTCGAAGCGACCGCTACATGTCACCGTCGCTCGAGTGGTTTGGGCGCGTCCCCGACTCGATTGCAGGACTCGAGCATCGGCCGATCAGTAGCGACGCGCACCACCCTCGGCCGTTATACCCTGAAAGCCAATGGCATACGATCACAAGGCGATAGAGGCCAAGTGGCAGGATCGCTGGGAGTCTGAAGGGGTCTTTCACACCAATGTCGACCCCTCCCGACCCAAGTTCTACAACGTGGCGATGTATCCCTACCCGTCGGGTGAGCTGCACATCGGCCACGTGCGCAACTACACCTACATCGACCTGATCACTCGCTACAAGATGATGAAGGGCTACAACGTCCTGAGCCCGATGGGCTGGGACAGTTTCGGGCTCCCCGCCGAGAATCTGGCGATCGAAACCGGGATCCACCCCAGGATCAGCGTCGAGAACCAGATCGCCAGGATGAAAGAGCACTTCCGGAAGCTGGGTGCGGCATTCGACTGGAGCCGGGAGTTAGCCAGCCACGACCCCGCCTTCTACCGCTGGGATCAGTGGCTCTTTCTCGAGCTCTTCGACCGGGGTCTGGCCTACAAGGCGACGGCGCCGGTCAACTGGTGCCCCAAGGATCAGACCGTGCTGGCCAACGAGCAGGTAGTGGACGGGGCATGTGAGCGGTGCGGTACGTTGGTGGAGAAGCGGAACCTGGCCCAATGGTTCTTCAAGATCACCGAATACGCCGACCGGCTGCTCGATGACCTGGACGGGCTCGACGATTGGCCGGACCGGGTTCGCACCATGCAGCGCAACTGGATCGGACGCTCCGAAGGGGCCCGGTTCGGTATCGAGGTCGAGGGGATGGATGAGTCCTTCGAGGTGTTCACTACTCGACCCGACACGATCTTCGGCATGACCTTCTGCGTCCTTGCCCCCGAGCACCCCTTGGTCGGAAAGCTGATCGAAGGTGGGGAGAACGAGGAAGTAGCAAGGGAATACATTACCCGGGCGGCGCGAGAGTCGGAGATCGAGCGGATGGCCGAGGGTGACAAGACCGGCGTGTTCACCGGCAGGTTCGCAGTCAATCCGGTCAACGGGCAACCGGCCCCGATCTACATCGCCGACTACGTGCTCATGGGGTATGGGACCGGCGCAATCATGGCGGTTCCTGGTCAGGACCAGCGGGACTGGGATTTCGCCACCAAATACGGGCTCGACATCGTTCGCACGGTGCAACCCCCAGCCGACTGGGATGGGCAGGCGTACCTCGGTGACGGGGTCACCATCAACTCGGGCTTCCTCAACGGTCTCGATCAACTGGCGGCCAAGGGTCGAATCATCGCCTGGTTCGAGGAGCAGGACATCGGCGATCGGGCAATCCAATACCGACTCCGCGATTGGCTGATATCCCGACAGCGCTATTGGGGGTGTCCCATCCCGATGATCGATTGCCCCGAGTGTGGCTTGGTCCCGGTTCCCCGCGACGATCTACCGGTGGAGCTGCCCGACGTCGAGGACTTTGCCCCGCAGGGACAGTCCCCGCTCGCCACAGTCGACGAGTGGGTGATCACTACCTGTCCCGAGTGCGGTGGCGAGGCGCGTCGAGAGACTGACACCATGGATACCTTCGTCGATTCGTCTTGGTATTTCTTCAGGTACACCGACCCCGACAACAGCGAGGCGATATTCGACCCGGACAAGGCGGACTACTGGATGCCGGTCGACCAGTACATCGGGGGAGTCGAGCACGCCATTCTCCACCTGCTCTACGCCCGTTTCGTCACCAAGTTCCTGCATGACATCGGGTTGAGCACGGTCGATGAGCCTTTCATGCGGATGTTCACCCAGGGCATGTTGGTCAAAGACGGGGCCAAGATGTCCAAGTCGAAAGGCAATGTGGTCCCACCCGACCGGTACTACGAGGGGTATGGCGCCGACGCCCTACGTCTGTTCGAGTTGTTCGTCGGCCCTCCGACTGACGACGCGTTATGGAACGACTCCGGGGTGCCGGGTACCAAGAGATTCCTGGATCGAGTCTGGAAGATGGGAACCGCGAGCCACGGATTCGTCCAGCGGGCGCCAAACCGAGCCGACGCTGAGTTGATCGCCGCGACGCACCGCACGGTGAAGAAGGTGACCGAAGACATCGACCGTTTCCATTTCAACACGATTGTGTCCTCACTCATGGCCCTCGCCAACGAGTTCCAGACCTACCTATCGGACGAGCCCCGCGGGGAGGCGTTCGACGAGTCCTACAAGACGATGATTCTGATGCTCGCTCCCGCTGCTCCCCACATCAGCCACGAGCTCTGGGAGCTCCGCGGCTACCAAGGAATGCTCGCCCGCGAGCCGTGGCCGACGTGGAACGAGGATTTGGTCACCGAGGCCACGGTCACCATGGTGGTTCAGGTCAACGGCAAGGTCCGCGACCGGGTCGAAGTCCCCTCCGACATCTCACCGGAGGACGCCGAGGAGTTGGCTCTGAGCCTGGAGAAGGTCCAAGGGTGGATCGACGGTGCTTCGGTGAGCAAGGTGGTCGCCCGCCCGCCGAACCTGATCAACTTCGTAGTGGGGTGAATGCGGCCGAGCTCCTGGCGGACCGAGATTGGGATTCGCTTCGTCTCCGGTTGCTCGTCTACCCGGTCCAGCCGGAGGCGGTGCGGGTTGTGCCCGCACCCCGTGTATTGAGACGAATCTGGGGTGAAGGCATCCGGGCCATGACCCTGCGCCAGACAATTTTCGTGGACCCTCCGGTCATCGGAGGGTCGATGGATGGTTCGAGGTCCCTGCTGGTCCACGAGCTGGTTCACGTGCGACAGTGGTTCGAGCTGGGCGTGCTCGGTTTCCTGTGGAGCTACCTGGTCGGGTATCTGAGAGGGCGGTGGAGTGGTCTGGGCCATCGTGAGGCATATCTCGGCATCGAGCTCGAGGTCGAAGCCCGAAGACTCGCCGACCTGGCGTAGATCAGTCGACGGTGACTCCGTCCAGCTCGCTCGACGGCGGCGGGAATCGGGGATCCATCTTCTGCAAGGTGTCGATCAGGATGCTGGAGACCACCAGGTTGCGATACCACTTGCGGTTGGCCGGCACGACAAACCAGGGTGCGTATGCGGTTGAGGTTCGGGTCAGAGCATCCTCGTAAGCCTGCATGTACCGATCCCAGAGCTTGCGCGTCTCCAGGTCCTCGATCGAGAACTTCCATCGTTTCTCAGGTTCGTCGAGCCGGGACTGAAGCCGCTGGCGTTGCTCGCCCTCAGAGATGTGGAGGAACAGCTTGACGATCGTGGTGCCCTCATCGGTGAGCATTCGCTCGAATTGGGCGATGTGGTCGTAGCGGCGCCGCCAGACGTCCTCCGGCACCAGATTCTTGACCCGGACCACCAGAACGTCCTCGTAGTGTGACCGGTTGAAGATCGTGATCACCCCGTTCGCCGGCATGCACCGATGAACTCTCCATAGGTAATCGTGACTCAGCTCGTCCTGGCTGGGAACACCGAAGCTCCAGACTCGAACCCCCTGAGGGTTCACCCCCGAGAACACGTGGCGGATCGTGCTGTCCTTGCCGCCGGTGTCCATTGCCTGGAGCACGACCACCAGCTTCTGCTTCGACTCCGCCCACAGGCGCGTTTGCAGTTCGGCGAGGGTGGTGTTGAGGCGTGGGAGTGCTGCTTTCCCTTCGACCTTGCCACCTTCGTACCCTCTCTTCGATCCAGGGTCACGCGTTTCGAGCCCGGCGTCGTCTCCGGGGACCACCAGATATGGCGCTATCTCGAGCATGTTCGGACACTAACGACCCTCTTCCCGACACCGGCGGCCCCCGGTAGGTATCGGGTTGCGGGGTTTCAGTTGGGGGTGGGATGGCTCGGTCACAGGCAATGGCTATCGGTCTTGCCCTGGTCGCAGTGTTGATCGGGGCGGGTCTCGGCAAGTCGGCAGGACCGTCCCCGTTGCCCCCAGTCGATGCGACTTTCGTCCTGGATCAGCCCGCTGCACCGCTCACACTGGTCGTCTACGTGTCCGGCTGGGTGACCACACCCGGAGTGGTCGAGGTCCTCGAAGGCGCGATCGTCGCCGATGCCGTGGCGGCCGCCGGTGGCGCCTTAGACGGAGCCGCCCTGGACGCGATCAATCTGGCTGCACCCATCGCCGGCGGAGACCACATCCAGGTCCCGGGCCCGGGTGACGTCCTAGCCTTCGCCGGGGGGCAAGCCGACACCGGCCTCATCCCTGTCAATCGTGCCGATGCAACAGCCCTTGAATCGCTGCCCGGCGTCGGCCCGGTCCTGGCTGGGCGCATCGTGGCCCATCGTGAAGCCAACGGGCCGTTTCAAGAAGTAGAAGACCTGCTCGAGGTCCCCGGCATCGGTGAGGCCAAGCTGTCATCGATCCGGGATCTGATCGCCGTCCCTTGACCCCCGAGCATCCGGCGTTGCCACCCCCGGTGTCGCGTCCCTGGGTGGTCGCGGCCGCTGTCGTGTTCGCGGTCGCCCTGCTCGTGCCCCAATGGGCGCCGACGGTGCTTCTGATGGCGATACCAGTCCTCTGGATGTCGTTCAAGGGACGGGCTCTGCTTGCCGGTCTGGTGGCCGTTACTGCGGTCGTGTCATCCCTGGCGGCGACCCCCCTCGAGCCCCTTCCCGACGGACGGTTTGCCGGACTTGGTGTCATGGCCACGGACACCATGGACGGCAGGTTCGGGCCTTACGCGTTGATCGCGATGGAGGCCGGCCTGGTCCTCGCCAATCTGCCGCCAGGGTCAGTGGCCTTTCAGGGTGAGGTGGTGCATCTTGACGGTTTGCCGGTCGGGGACCCAGGCTCGCTCCGCGGGCGACGGCATCGCGGGGCGATACGCGTCGATGAGTTCGAGGTGATTGCCGACCCGACGTCCCCGATAATGGCGGCGGGCAACGCCATGAGAGAGCGTGTCGTCGCCCGGCTGGCGCCCCTGGAGGGAGGTCGGGCCCTTCTCGCCGGCTTCCTGGTAGGAGACACCCGTGGTGTCGACGAAATCGACCAAGAAGCCATGAGGAGGGCAGGTCTTTCGCACTTCACCGCGGTGAGTGGCTCGAACGTCGCTCTCTACCTCACTCTCATATTTGTGGTCCTCGGTCCGATCGGTGTGGGCCCCAGACGGAGGGCGGTCCTTGGCCTGCTTGCTCTTCCCGTGTTTGTCGCGGCGACGCGATTCGAGCCATCGGTGCTGAGGGCGGCGGCCATGGCCGCACTCGGTCTCGGCGGGCGTTTGATCGGACTGGCCATGGAGGCATGGCAGATCCTGTCCGTGGCCGTCATCGGGTTGGTTCTGCTGGATCCCACCCTGGTGACAAATGTTGGGTTCCAACTCTCGGTGATAGCCACCGCAGGGGTCATCGTCGGGGCCAGGTGGCCGGTGCCACGGGGCCCGTTGGCTCGCGCCCTTGCGGTGACGGCCGGTGCTCAGGTTGCTGTAGCGCCACTGCTGGTCGTTCACTTCGGGTTGGTGCCTTTGCTGTCGCCACTGGCCAACCTGGTTGCGGCGCCGGTAGTGGCGTCGTCCACAGTGCTGGGCGCGATCGGGATCGTGGGCCCAGGGGAACTGGTGACGGTCGGGGCGTGGCTGGCGGGGCTCGTGCTGGGTCTGGCCCGCCTGGCGTCGGGATGGCCTCAGATCGGGTGGCTCGGGCTCGGGGCTATCGTGGCGTCGGCAGCGCTGTGTCTCCGGCTTCCCCGGCTGCGCGGAGGATTGGCGCTGGGTGCGGCAATCGTGGTCGCCTCCTTGGTGGTCGGGGTCACCGAGCCCCTACCCACTCCCGGAGCGGTCGTCCTCGACGTAGGGCAGGGTGACTCGATCCTCCTTTCGGGTGGGGGAGGCCGCTTCGCCCTGGTCGATGGTGGCCCCGACCCGGTGCGTATCTTCGAGAAGCTGAGCAGGTACGGGGTGCGTCAGCTCGACTTGGTTGTCCTGACCCACGTTCACGCCGATCACGCCACCGGTCTCGCCGCCCTGGTGGGAAGGATGCCGATTGGGCGGGTCTGGGCCGCCACGGAACCACACCGGACTTCCTCGTCGGACGAGCTGTTCGAATCCCTCCAATTAGGCAACGTGGCTTTGGAGCGACCCGAAGTCGGGGATCAGTTCGCCCTGGGTGAGCTGAGCCTCACAGTCGAAGGACCGTTGCGCCGGTACGCCTCTCCCAATGATCAGTCGATCGTGCTCATGGTGCGTGGCCCTTCCCGGACGATGCTCCTGTCGGGGGACATCGAGACCGTGGCCCAAGCAGAGCTGGGTCATCTCCGTGCTGACGTGCTCAAAGTGCCTCATCAAGGGGCGGCGACCTCAGAGCCCGGCTGGCTGGAGGGCGTCGGCTCGGACCTTGCGGTTGTCTCGGTCGGTCCCAACGATTTCGGCCATCCAGCAGCCTGGGTCATCGATCTGTTCGAGAGCAACGGGACCATCCTGTTCAGGACCGACCAGGACGGTGATGTGATGGTGCCGCTATCCGGAGACTGAAAGTGATGGGAAACTGCCGGCGATGACCGAAAACCTGGATCTGGGCCATGTCAGCCTGCCGCTCGGGGCAACCACGTACGTGATGGGAGTGATCAACGTCTCGCCTGACTCGAAGAACGTCCACACCATCGCCCACTCGGTGGACGAGGCCTTGCTCATGGCGGACCGGTACCGGTCCTGGGGGGCGTCACTGATCGATCTCGGAGGCCAGTCGTCCCACTTCGACAACCCGACGATAGACGTGGTTGACGAGATCTCTCGGGTGGTACCGGTGGTCGAAGCCCTATCGGCCGAGGGCCATCTGGTGGCGGTTGACACATGGAAGCCGGAAGTTGCGGGCGCGGCCGTCGAAGCCGGGGCCGTGATCGTCAACGACACCGGTGGCTTGGCCGATCCCGAGATGCGAGAGGTGGTGGCCACGACAGGAGTCGCTGCGATCGCGGTCTATGTGGAGGGGGCCAACCCGCACGCGGTAGGCGAGGTTGAAATCAGGGACGATAAGGCGGAGCGGACCGCGAATGGATTCCGGCTGCTGCTCGCCGACTTGGCGCAGTCCGGGGTCGACAACGTCATTCTCGACCCGGGGATCGCGCTCAACTACCGGGGTGACTACGAGGCGTACACCCGAATGCAGCTCCAGGTGATCGCTGACTCCGACCTGCTGCATGAGTTGGGCCGACCGTTGTTGATCCCGATCCCACGCAAACGGGACTTTCATCGGGTAGTCGCCTACCTGGCCCTGGCTTTCGAGCACCGGGCCGACATTGTCCGGGTTCACGACGTGGCGGTGGCATGCGACATCGCTCGACTTTTCGACCGGGGCGTCCAGAGCGAGTAACCATCTGAGGGGGCCAACCTGTCGGCCCCGGCGATTAGCGTCCCACCGTGGCCCTCTTTCTCATTTCCGCATCCGCCAATTCCGGCCCGGGGGAACGTCAACAGATGTTGGACGCTGCGGCGGGGCACTTTGCCAGGGCGGGTCTGGAGCGATCTGACGTGCTCAGGCTCGACGTCCCGGGGAGGGGAGCGGGTGAGGAGGGTGACGGTGCGCTCCGAGGCGAGCTCGAGCCAGTGATCCCTCTGCTCCAATCCGGGTCCCTGTTTGGCGATGCCCAGGGTCTGTTGTTGGTCGATGCGCAGAATCTCCAGGTGGGCGAGGGCGAGGTGCTGCAGGCACTTGTCAGTGCCGTCGACCTCTCATCGGTCGAGATCGTCTTCTTGGCGGCGGGAGCCCTGCCCAGGGCGCTCGCGTCTCTGATCAAGAAGTCGGGAAGCTCGCAGTCGATCACCAAGATGTGGGAGCGGCAGGCCAGGCAATGGCTCGACGCAGAGATTCGGGATCGCGGTCTCGTATTCGAGAAGGGCGCGGAGAAAGCGGTGCTTCAGAAATTCGGCTCCGATACCGCAGCCATGGGCCAGGCTCTCGACCAGTTGGAGGAGACCAGTGGGAAGATCACCAAGGAGCTCATCCTCGATCGTTTCAAGAATCGGCCCGACGAGCCGACCTTCTTGATCACTGACGCCATATCGAAAGGCGAGGTGGGGGAGGCCCTGCGCCGTCTCTCAGACTTCCTGGTCCACGGTCATCCCCTGGTCTTCCTGGCCGCGGTCGAGTCCGACCTCAAGAAGAGGGCGCTGGCCGCGGCGGCACCCGACGAATCGACCTTCCGGGAATGGCTGGGCGCCCGGGCCGGCGATCGCGGCCCGGGACGGTTTTGGGGTCAGCGGGGCAAGGTCAGGGAGTCGTCTTTGCGTCGAGCACAAGAGGCCCTGGTGCGCGCCGATCGGGTGATCAAGTCCCAACCCGAAGAGGTGCATCGCGTGACTCTGGAACGGCTCACGGTGGCCTTGTGCCGCTGGTACGGATAGCGGCCCGCGACTAGCTGGAAGCAGCTTTTGCTCTCTTGGCCAGACGTGACTTCTTGCGGGCGGCGGTCTTCTTGTGGAGCACACCGCGGGAGACGGCATTGTCGATCTTGGACTGAGCGTCCCTGAGCAGCTCGTCGGTCGGGTCGCCGGAAGTTACCGCGGTCTCGACCTTCTTCACACTGGTCTTGAGAGCGCTGTTCACCGACTTGTTGCGAGCGCGGCGGACCTCGTTCTGACGGTTGCGCTTGATCTGCGACTTGATGTTGGCCATGTCTAAAGACTCAAATCCGATAGGGGTTTCGGGCCCGTCCGAGGACGAGTGTGCCGGAAACGACAGAGTAGCAGTAGGCGAATCGAAGGTACAATGTCGCTACCGCCTTCTTGTGACCAATCAAACGCGCATCCGCAACTTCTCGATCATCGCCCACATCGACCATGGCAAGTCGACTCTGGCCGATCGCCTATTGGAGCGAACCGGTACGGTCACCGGGCGCGAGATGCGAGAGCAGCTCCTCGACACGATGGACCTGGAGCGGGAGCGTGGCATCACCATCAAGGCGCAGACGGTCCGTTTCAACCACGTCGCCGAGGACGGCGAGACCTACTTGCTCAACCTGATCGACACGCCGGGTCACGTCGACTTCTCCTACGAAGTCTCCCGGTCATTGGCCGCCTGCGAAGGAGCTCTCTTACTGGTCGACGCGGCCCAAGGTGTTCAGGCCCAGACGCTGGCCAATGCCTACCTTGCGGTGAACGCCGGGCTCGAAGTGATACCGGCCATCAACAAGATCGACCTGGTTGCTGCCGATCCGGATAGGGTGGCGGGTGAGATCACTAATGTCATCGGAGGATCGCCGGACGACATCACCAGAATCTCGGCCAAGACCGGCGATGGTGTCGATGACTTGTTGCAGCGGCTGGTGGATCAGGTGCCACCCCCTCATGGAGACCCCGACGCGCCGCTGAGAGCACTGGTGTTCGATTCTTACTACGACGCCTACCGGGGGGTGGTTTGCTACGTCCGGGTGGTGGATGGAAGGCTGAGGTCTGGGTTTCGGGTCAAGTTCATGGCGACCGGCGAAGGTCACGACGCCGATGAGATCGGTGTGCTCACACCGACGGCGCTGCCGGTCAACACGCTGGAAGCGGGGGAGGTGGGCTACCTGATCACCGGGGTCAAGGAGATCGACCGGATCAAGGTCGGGGACACCCTCACCGATGCCGCCAACCCGGCCTCGGAGCCGTTGCCCGGCTATGCCGAGCCAAAGCCGATGGTCTTCTCGGGCTTGTTCCCGACCGACGGTGACGACTTCGAACGGCTCAGAGAGGCGCTGGAGAAACTGCGGCTCAACGACGGTTCCTTGACGTGGGAGCCGGAAACCAGCCGGGCCCTCGGATTTGGGTTCAGAGTCGGCTTTCTCGGTCTTCTTCACATGGAGATAGTCCGCGAGCGTTTGGAGCGAGAGTACGACCTCGACCTGGTGGCGACCGCCCCCTCGGTTGCCTACCACGTGACTCTGCCCGACGGCAAGGAGACCGAGATCAAGTCACCACAGGACTTGCCCGACGCGGGAGCCCGGATCGGTGTGTCCGAGCCCTATGTGCGTGCGATGATCCTCACCCCCAGCGAGTACGTGGGCCCGATCATGGAGTTGGTGACCAGCAAACGGGGAGAGCTGGGCAACATGAGCTACCTGAGCCCGGAGCGGGTGGAGCTCGACTATCAGATCCCGCTCGCCGAGATCGTCTTCGACTTCTTCGACCTGCTCAAGTCGAGGACGAAGGGATACGCATCGCTCGACTACGAGCCGATCGAGTATCGGGAGGCCGATCTGGTCAAGGTCGACATCCTCCTCAATGGCCAGGCGGTCGACGCCTTCTCCGCCATCGTCCACCGGGACAAAGCCCCGGACTACGGCAAGACCATGACCACCAGACTTCGTCAGCTCATCCCGCGGCAGATGTTCGATGTCCCGATCCAGGCCACGATCGGCGGTCGGATAATCAGCCGGGAGACAGTCAAGGCCAGACGTAAGGACGTCACGGCAAAATGCTACGGCGGTGATGTGAGCCGGAAGAAGAAGCTTCTGCAAAAGCAGAAGGAAGGCAAGAAACGGATGAAGATGGTGGGCTCGGTCGAGGTGCCCCAGGAGGCATTCGTGGCCGCCCTCAGGGTCGATGACGACCTATGAGCCGTCACACGGTGGACCTCCATGTCGACCACAAGGCTGCCTACGTACACATTCCGTTCTGCTCGGCGGTGTGCCCCTATTGTGATTTTGCGGTTGTGGCCGGATCCGACCACCTGGCCGAGCGGTACGTCAAAGCGGTCATCGCCGAGATCGAGATGGGAGACCCCTGGTTTCCTCTCGACGCGGTGTACGTCGGAGGTGGCACCCCGAGCCATGTCGATCCCAGACTGCTGGGCCGGATTCTCGATGCGCTGCAGGATCGGCATGGCCTGGCACCGGGTGCCGAAGTGTCGCTCGAGGCCAACCCCGAGGACTTCGGCCAGGATCGAGCCAAACAGCTGCTTTCACTCGGTTTCAACAGGGTGTCCTTCGGCGCCCAGAGCTTCGATGATGATGTCCTGATCCGATTGGGCCGACGGCATCGGAGTGCCGACATCACCAAATCAGTAGTCAACGCCCGAGCCGCCGGCTTCGTCAACGTGTCGCTCGACCTCATATTCGGCACACCTGTGGAGAGTGACGGCTCATGGGAGGCGACGCTGCATCAGGCTGTGGCACTGGAGCCAGATCATGTCTCGTGTTATGCCCTCACCGTGGAGCCGGGGACACCGCTCAACCGCCACGTCCTGGCGGGTGCTCCGGCCCCCGACCCCGACATCCAGGCGGACCGGTACGAATATGCGGATCGGGTTCTCGGCCAGGCCGGGTTGGCTCGGTACGAGGTCTCCAACTGGTCGAGACCCGGCCAGGAGTGTCGTTACAACATGACGGTGTGGGCTCAGGGCGAGTACGAGGCCTACGGGAACGGGGCCCATCGGTTTCGAGACGGTGTGCGAAGCCACAACATCCGCCGGCTCGAGGCCTACATGCAAAGGGTCGAGCAAGGGATTGCGCCGAGGGCAGGGGAGGAGTCGATCGCCGGCTGGGACGGTGAGCTGGATCGACTCTTCGTGGGTCTGCGCCGGTCCGCCGGCGTCGCGACCGGTCCTGGCGTCGACGCCCTGCTCGGATCGGAGGAGGGTGATCTGCTGCTTCGGGAGCGGGTGATCGAGATTCGGGATGGGCGGCTGGTAGTGAGGCGCCCGCTGTTCACCGATGCGGTGCATCGACAGGTCCTGAGCCTCGCCCCACCTGCGGGGTGGGTCGAACGGCCAAACCCGGATAACCTCTACGACGAGAAGACAAATGCTTGAAGACCGTCGTTCTGAGATTCTCCGCGCCCTGGTCGAGGAGCACATACGTTCGGGAGAGCCGGTCAGTTCCCGAGCCATCGTCGAACGCGCCCATCTCTCGGTCTCGTCGGCCACCGTGCGGAACGATCTCGCCGCTCTCGAGTCCGAGGGATACGTGATCCAGCCTCACACCTCGGCCGGCCGGGTCCCTACCGCGGCCGCCTACCGCTACTACGTGGATCATCTCGGGCCCGGTCGTCTCCGCTCCGCGGCCCAGGCCAAGATCAACAGTTTCTTCGGGGAGGTCCATCTCGAATTGTCGAAGTTGCTCAAAGCGACTTCGGACCTCCTCGCCGAGGTCACCGACCTGCCGGCGGTGGTAGTTGCCCCCGGGCTGGTGGGCGACAGGGTGAGCTCGCTGCACAGCGTCCAGATCACGGCCGACCAGATGCTTCTCATCGTCGTCACCGAAGGCGGTCGGGTGCTCCAGCAACGGGCGAGAGTCCGCGTGCCTGTCTCGCCGCGTGAGCTGGAGGCCGCCCATCGTTTGGTCAGCGCAGCGGCGGTGGGCATGGACCTCGGAAGCGATCTCGCCATCAGCGATGAGGTGATCAGCCAGTTGGATGAGCCGGCCCGGGAAGCGGTTCTCACCATCAACGACGGGTTGCATCTTGCCGGGGCCGCCGGATCGGAGATGTTCATCGGAGGAACCCAAAGGCTGGCAACGGTTTGGGAGGACCTCAGTGCCGTGCAGCGAATCCTCGAAGTGTTGGAGCGCGAGGCAGAAGTCATGAAGATCCTGGCCGGTGCCTCGGGCACCTCGATCCAGATCGGTGCCGAGCTGCCGGTCCATGATGTCGACCTGGCTGTGGTCTCCAAGAGCTATGAGGCAGGATCGGTCGGGGGCTCGGTTGGGGTCATCGGCCCGATGCGAATGAACTACAAACGGGCGATATCGGCGGTTGAGGAGGTCTCCCGCGAGTTGGAGGACCGGATCAGCTCCAAACCGGACTGACCCATGGCCAAGGACTACTACGACATCCTCGGGGTCGGACGCGACGCCACCAGCGACGAGATCAAGAAGGCGTTCAGACGCGTCGCCCGGGCCACACATCCAGACGCCAACCCGGGCGACCCGAGTGCCGACTCCAGCTTCCGCGCGGCTGCCGAGGCTTACGAGGTCCTGTCTGACCCCGACCGGCGACGACGTTACGACCGCGGCGACACGCTCGACCTCTCCGATCTCTTCTCGGGCTGGGGCGGCCTCGACGATCTCCTCCGATCTGTGTTCGGCGATGGAGCGACGTTTGGAGGTGGTCCCGCCAATCGCCAGAGTCGTGGTCGGGACATCCTGGTTCGGGTCGGCGTGGACTTGGCCGGAGCCGCCTTCGGAACCGAAGCCGAAGTCAGCTTCCACAGTAAGAAGACTTGCACGACCTGTGCGGGCACCGGCACCGAGAGCGACGAGGGGCGGATCACCTGCCCCGAGTGCGGAGGGAACGGCTCGGTTCGGATGGCGAGACGATCGCTGTTCGGAACGATGATGACCGTGGGCACCTGCCCCACGTGTCGCGGCGAAGGTGTGCTGATCACAGATCCATGTAGTGCCTGCTCCGGCGCCGGCTCGGTCGATGAAGAGTCAACGGTGATGGTCGAAGTCCCGGCCGGTGTTTCGTCTGGAACGCGCCTCCGGCTCTCCGGACGTGGTGAGTCGGGTGGGCGCAATGGTCCTTCGGGTGACCTCTATGTCGAGATCCAGGTTGATCCCGACCCGCGATACGACCGCCAGGGCGACGACCTGATCCACCATGTCTCGGTGGGGATAGCCGAGGCCGCGCTGGGGCTCCGGCGCCCGGTGCCTCTCCTCGAGGGAGGGGAAACCGATCTGGACATCCCGGCCGGCACCCAACCCGGATCCATCTTTCATCTCCAGGGTCTTGGAGTGACCAGGCTCGGCCGGCGATCGCGGGGAGACCTCCACGTCGTGGTCTCGGTGGAGATTCCCACTGATCTATCTCATGACGAGGAGCAGCTCCTCCGCCAGTGGGCAGATCTCAGAGGCGAGAAGACGCATCGTCCTGCCTCGACGAGCTGAATGGCTCACGTCCCTCATCTGTTGCTGGAATCGCCCTGGGACTCGCAACTGGTCGAGGTCTCCGAAGCACAGGCGGCCCACCTGGAGCGTGTCCTCCGGTTGAGGGAAGGTGACCCGGTTTCCTACACCGACGGTCTAGGAACCTTGGGTGAGGGCAGGTATCGACCCGGGCTGGTTGTCCGTGGCGGCGAATCGACAATCGACCGACCGACCGACCTGGTCGTCGTGGTTGCCCCACCCAACAACCGGGATCGGGCTCGATTCATGATCGAGAAGCTCTCCGAAATGGGAGTGGCCGAGGTTCGCTTTCTGGAGACCCGATACGGGCAGGGTCGACCTCCCCGAGCGGATCGGCTTCGCGCCTGGGCGGTCTCCGGTCTCGAGCAGTCGACGGGAGTGTGGCTGATGAGGACCTCCACCGAACTAGTCACCCTGTCCGGTCTCGATGGTCCTGTCGCCGTATGCGAGCAGGGGGGAAGCAAGGAGCCACCCCACGCGCGGACAGTGGTGATTGGACCGGAGGGAGGATGGGCTCCCGGTGAGCTGCCAGAAGGGGCGATGCTGTTCGATCTAGGCAACACCATCCTGCGTGTGGAGACCGCGGCGGTGGTGGCGGCGGCTCGGATGATGTGAAGGTTGTTTCCAACGTGTTCTCTGCGGTAGCATATAGTGCAAGGGCGTAGGGAGAACGATCCTTGGTCGACAAGTTCAGCGCATCGCTGGGTGCGCGTCTTCGGACGGCACGACGTCAGCGCGGTTGGTCTCTGGGAGAAGTGGAGTCGAACACCGTTGGCGAGTTCAAGGCGTCCGTGGTGGGCGCCTACGAGCGTGGAGAGCGCGCGCTGAGTGTTCAACGCCTGGTGAGACTGGCAGAGATCTACGCGGTTCCGCCCGCCGATCTGCTTCCACTCACCGGGTCGAGTCCAGGCGCGGTCATCGATCTCGATGCCGTTGCCACCCGCGGCGACGACATCATCGATCGGTTTCTGGCCGCGATCCAGTTCCTCCGTCGGGACGGCAGCCCCAACGAGGTTCGCTACGCCGACAAGGCGGTGATCGCCTCATTGCTCGAATCGACCGCCGACGCCGTCTCAGGCACGGATTGATTGTCCTAATTCTGGAACTGGCTCAATCACCGGGGCGCCCTACAATCTTCGAGACGCCACCAACAGGGCGTCATCCTTGTGTCCTCTGAACAAATCGACTCGCGTTTACGCGTCCCCAGCCATCATTTGATGTTGGATCTTCTCGGGGAGGCGGATCGACACCTCCGACAGGTCGAATCCCACTTTCCGGAGGTGCGCTTTGTCGCGCGCGGCGACGAGATCGCCCTCAAGGGGCCAGACACCTCGGTGGAGAGAGCCCGCACCGTGCTCGAGGAACTTCTCATCCTGGTCCAGGAGGGTCAAGCCCTCGACGCCCCACGGGTCGACGAGATCGTGAAGATGGTCATCGAGGACGTTCCTAGCCCTTCGGGGATTCTCTCAGACGGGATCCCGGTGGGTCGAGGACGGATGATCCGACCCAAGACCCATGGCCAGCAGAAGTACATGGGGGCGATCAGGGAGAACACACTCACCTTTGGCATCGGTCCCGCCGGGACCGGCAAGACCTATCTCGCTATGGCCGCGGCGGTCGACAGTCTGGTCAACGGCTCGGTGCGGCGCATCATCCTCACCCGTCCTGCGGTCGAGGCAGGGGAGCGTCTGGGGTTTCTGCCCGGCGACCTCGCCGCCAAGGTCGACCCGTATCTGCGGCCGCTCTATGACGCGCTGTGGGACATGTTGGGCCCCGAAGAGACCGCTTCGTTGGTCGAGAAGGGAACTATCGAGATCGCTCCACTCGCTTATATGCGAGGAAGGACTCTCAACGATGCGTGCGTCATCCTCGACGAAGCCCAGAACACGACGCCGGAGCAGATGAAGATGTTCCTGACCCGTCTCGGCTTCAACTCCAAGATGATCATCACCGGGGACATGACGCAGACCGACCTTCCCGAGAACCGACGCTCGGGTCTCACGGTGGTGCGGCAGATCCTCAGCGACATCCCGGGAGTCTCCTTCGTCGAGCTGAGCGCGAGAGACGTGGTTCGCCATCGCATCGTGGCCTCCATCGTCGAGGCCTATGCCCGTTTCGAGACCCAAGTCACGTGATACCCCGACCAACCTTTGTTCGTCTGGCCACGTTTGTCGCCACTGTCGTCGCAGCCTGGGGTGTGTTGTCACTTGGCGCCGAGCCGGCGACTTCGGTTTTGCAGGAAGGTGCCCTCGCGGAACAGGTATACACCGCCGAGAACGAAGCCGATGTGCCCCATGTCGCCAACACCGAGGCGGCGAAGGAAGCCGCCCGCAACGCGGTGGAACCGGTCTTCCGGATCGACACCGGGGTGCAGAACTCGGTCCAAAGTGGGATCACGAGTCTGTTTGAGACCATCCAGGCTCAGATCCTGGCCGAGCCTGCCGAGTCCACACCTCCGACATCATCCACGACCACCACGTCGGAGCCGACATCTGAGGAGGAGACCACCGCGACCACCCTGCCTCCGGAGCCGGTCCAGGTATCCGGACTGGTCTTCGTCGACGTCGACGGAGACGGGCTGTTTCAACCCGAGGTGTTCAACGAGCAGGGCTTCGCCGACTTTGGATTGTCAGGTGCCCCGGTCACTGTTGAGTCGGGCGGGGAGGCGGTCAGTGTCCCGACCGGTGCCGACGGCATGGTGGCGACGGAAGCCCTGGAGGGACAGGTCACCATCGTGGTGGACATCGATCGCTCACCCCACGCCAACAAGTTCGTGCTCGCCGACATCACGGCGCCAGTGAGCGTTGACTGTGTGCCCGGAGAGCCGTGCGAGATCGGTGCGATAGCGGTGGTGCCCAACCTGCGACCGGTGGACGAGGTGGTCGCGGGGATCCGTTCCGTGAACCCCCGACTCGCTGCCGACGCCCTCACCACCCTCGTCGGGTTGGCGCAAGGTGATGTGCTGCGGGCCGCGGCCGGGCAGCAGAACCCGTTGCATCTGGCCGAAGTGCAACGTGAAGTGATCAACCGCGTCCTCCAAGAGTTCGGAGGGCTGATCACACCCGATGAGCTTCTGGGTGTCCAGGGACAACAGATCACCGGACCGCCCCCAGTGTTGCTTCCCGGCGAGACAAGCATCAATCCCGAGGCAAGCATGGCAGCCGGTGAGGTCGTGGCCACCTATCTCCAGGCCAACTATCTCGAGGACGTCGATGCCACCGACCAGGACCGAATCGCGGCCGCAGCAGCGGTGCCGGATGACATACAGCACTTCCGCGCCGGGGAGATCATCGCCCGGGAGAACGAGCCGCTCACTCAGTTCCAGATCGACGCCATCGACCTAACGAGTGGCGCCTCGGAAGCCCAACAGCAGGGTGGTCTGCTCGCGGTCCTTGCCGTCCTGATCGGTGTCCTTGGCCTGTACCTCTCGCGTTTCCGCCCTGAGTTCTGGGCCCGCCCCCGGATGGTCGCCCTGCTCGGGATTCTCATCGTGCTCGCCGCCGGGACAGTCAAGGCGACAGAGCTCCTTCAGACAAGCACCAGTTGGTACGTCCTTCCGGCCGTGGCGTTTGGCTTCATGGCCGCCGTCCTCTTCGACTCACGCATTGCGGTGCTGATGGCGCTATGCATGGGGGTCTTGGTGGCCGCGGGCACACTGGACACCGGCATCGCCGTCTACGGGGCGCTGGCCACGATGGCGCCGATTCCCTTTGTCAGCTCGGTAAGCAGTCGTGGGGCTTTCCGCAACGCGGTTGTGCTGTCCTCTCTCACGGCGGCGGTGGCGGCGGGCGCCACCTCTTGGTTCTTCCACGCCCTACCCAACGACACGCCCTTCACCTTGTTCGGTCTGCCCCTGGAGGTTCCGCTGGGCCTTATCGGCACCTCGATGGCGTGGGCGTTCGCCGTCTCTGTGGTGGCGTCGCTGGTCGGTCTGGCTGCTCTTCAGTTCTTCGAGTCGGCTTTCGACATCACCACCAGCCTCAGCCTTCTCGACCTGACTGATCGGAATCATGAGGCTCTGCAACTGCTCCAAGAGAAGGCGTTCGGGACCTTCAACCACTCGCTCATGGTGGGCACTCTGGCCCACAGCGCAGCCCGGGCCATCGGGGCCAACGCTCTACTCGCCCGAGCCATGGCCTATTACCACGACCTCGGCAAGACCGAGAACCCGACCATGTTCATCGAGAACCAGTTCGGGATGCAGAACCCGCACGACCTGCTGACTCCGAAAGAGTCGGCCGAGATTGTGCGCAGGCATGTGAGTGACGGGATCCTGCTGGCGGATCAGTTCAAGATCCCCTCCGATGTCGCAACCGGGATCGTCAGCCACCACGGCGACGGGATCATTCGCTATTTCTACGAGAAGGCACGGGAGCAAGACGGCGAGAACGTGGATCCGGACGACTTCCGGCACATCGGGCACAAGCCACGGACCGCCGAGTCGGCGATCGTCATGTTGGCCGACTCGCTCGAAGCCGCCTGTCGGGCGGTGTTCCAGACCGAGGAGCCGAAGCCGGAAGCGATCGAGAAGGTGGTCGACCGGGTCATAGACGAGAAGCTCAACGACGGCCAGCTCTCCGAGTCACCTCTCACCCTCTTCGAGCTCACTCAGATCAGGACGGCCTTCCTCGATTCGCTGGTTGGCCATTACCATCAACGCATCGCGTACCCGAACTTCCCCGGAACTTGATGGACGACCCTCCCAGTCGAAGACCCAACGCCGGCCTATGAGCGTGTTCATGGCCGACGAACAGAGTGAATCGGTGGATCTCGAGCATCTCCGCGGGCTTGCAGAGCTGGTATTGCGTGAGGAGGGTTATCCGCCCGAATCGGAATTGACCGTGCTCCTGGTGAACGAAGACGAGATGTCTTCGTACAACGAGCGGTTTCTCAACCGGGCGGGACCGACCGACGTGCTTGCCTTCCCGGTGGAGGAGTTGGTGCCAGGCATCACGCCCGACCACGATGCCTCCGGGCCACCGCTGATGATCGGGGATGTGATCGTTGCCCCGGCCTACGTGAGGCGTCAGGCCGCCGACAGCGAGATCGACTTCGACGACGAGATGGCTCTGATGATCGCCCATGGCATCCTCCATCTGCTCGGTTATGACCACCTCGACGACGAAGACGCCGCGTTGATGGAGCGCCGGGAAACCGAACTGCTCTCGAAGGTCGGGCGGACGCGCCGATGAGCCCTGCAATCATCGTTGCCGCGGTGTTGGCCCTTGGCCTAGCCGCATGGCTCCGGGCAGCCGGATCGGCGATCACCAGGGTGCATCGGGCGGATGCTCTGCGCGACGCCTCCGACGAGGTCCGGGGCGCAGAGGTTGTCGCCGAGCTACTCGAGGACCGAGAGGTGATCACCCCCGCCGTCGCCGTGGTCGGCTCGGCCCTGCTGGTGGTGGCCGCGGTGGCGGGCACGGCAGTCTTTTCGGCGGGAAAGACACTCAGCGCCGCGATCGGAGTCTCGATGATCGTCTTCTTGGTGGTGTTTCTGCTCGGCGATCTTGCTCCTCGTCAGTTGGGGCGTCGCAAGCCGCGTGTCATCGCCTATGCCTCGGCCCACCTGTTGAGACTGGCAGTCCGTTTCGGCGGCTGGGCCAACGACCTGATCTACGACTCCCAAGATGAGGCCGACGTGGATGAAGAAGCCTCGCCGGAAGAGGACACAGGGCAGGAACGAAACCTGATCGACTCGGTTCTCGAGTTCGGGGAGACGATCGTCAGGGAGGTGATGACGCCACGACCGGACATGGTGACGGTGCCGGTCACCGCCTCACTGGACGAGCTGGTCGCAGTGACCACCGACGAGGGTTACTCCCGCATCCCGGTGACCAGCAACGGGGACATCGTCGGACTGGTCATCGTCAAGGACCTCTTTCCGATGCTCAGTGCCGGTCTTCGTCCCCTGTCGATGGCCGAGGTGATGCGTCCGGTCGAGTTCGTCCCCGAGACCAAGCTGGCGTCGGCTCTGTTGCGCGAGATGCAGGCCAGCCGGTTGCATCAGATGATCGTTGTCGACGAGTACGGAGAGGTGGCGGGTCTGGTCACCATCGAAGACCTGCTCGAAGAGCTGGTCGGCGAGATAGTCGACGAGACCGACGAGTACGAGACTTTCATCACCCAACGACCCGACGGGGGTTGGGATGTCGACGCCAGATTGGCCGTCGAGGACCTCGCCGAGGTCGCCGGCGTTGACCTGCCCGACGAGGACTGGGACACGGTGGGAGGGTTGGTCCTGGGTCTGGCCGAACGGGTTCCCGATGAGGGAGAAGAGTTCGCCTACGGTCCTCTGACCCTGACCGTCACCCGAATGCAAGGCCGGCGTGTCGGGGACGTGGCGGTCTCGGTGTCGGAGGACGCCGCCAGCAGATGAGGTCGGGGTTCGTGCCCGTGGTCGGGCGCCCCAACGTCGGCAAGTCGACACTGGTCAACCACTTGGTCGGATCCAAGGTGACGATCACGTCGGCCCGCCCCCAGACAACCCGCAATGCCATTCGCGGAGTGGTCAATGGCCCCGATCGGGATCATCCTGAATACCAGATCGTCCTCATCGACACTCCCGGCTTGCATAAGCCACGCAACGAGCTTGGAACCCGGTTGAACTCCTTGGTGTACGGGACCCTGAGCGAGGCCGACGTGGTTCTCTTCATGATTGACGCCACCATGCCCATCGGCCCCGGCGACCGGCTGATCGCGGAACGTCTCGGCAAGGCGGAGGCCGAGGTCATCCTGGTTCTGAACAAGATCGACACCGCGGGCAAGGGTGACGTCGTCGAGCAGTTGGTCAAAGCCGGGGAGTGGGACTTCGCTAGCTACGTCCCGGTTTCCGCAATAGACGGCTCCGGGGTCGGTGAGCTGGTGAGCGAGATCGTGGGGAGACTGCCCGAGGGCCCGATCTACTACCCGGCGGGGATGACCACCGATCAGCCGGAGAGCCTGGTGGTGGCCGAGATCGTGCGAGAGAAGTTCCTCAACCGGCTACGCGAGGAGCTGCCGCACTCGCTGGTGGTGGTGGTCGAGGATCTCGAACAACGCGACGACGGGCTGATCGACATCGCTGCCGACATCATCGTGGAGCGCCAGAGCCAGAAGGGAATCGTCATCGGCAAGGGTGGGTCGCTGTTGAAGGCCGCCGGCAGCGAGGCGCGGGTCGACTTGGAGGCTTTGCTGGGCAACCGGGTCAATCTGAGGTTGCAGGTGACGGTCGAGCCGGGGTGGCAGCGCAAACCTCAGTTACTCGATCGCCTCGGCTTCGACTGAGAGGAGCCCCTGTCTCGAGCGGGAATTGCTTCTGGCGCGGAGATGTCGACCC
>DASWKK010000001.1:0-6058 GCA_036396655.1 Acidimicrobiia bacterium | reverse complement strand
CTCCGAAGGGCGCTTCGAGCTTGGGATCGGGACCGGATGGATCAAGGAGCAATACGACTCGGTCGGGCTGGCCTACGACCCACCGTCGGTCCGGGTCGACCGTTTCGAGGAGGCGTTGCAGGTGATCTTGGGTTGTTGGAGCGGCGAGCCGTTCACCTTCACCGGGACTCATTACCAGGTGGAGGGCGTGACCTGCCCCCGCCCGGTGCAGCAACCCCGACCGCCGGTTCTGATCGCCGGTTCGGGACGCCGAATGCTGACCTTGGCCGGTCGTGTCGCCGATATGGTGGGTATCTCAGCGGTGGGCGGGGCGAACACAGGTTTGGCGGACTTTGGCGGCGCACTAGGCGGGTCGGGTTCGCGGATCGAGGAGCAACTCGATTGGGTGAAGACAGGGGCTGGGCAGCGTTTCGACGATGTCGTCATCAGCGTATACGCCCATCATCTCCGGGTTGGGGACGACATCGAAGGGGCAGCGGATGAGTTGGCGGCCACGTGGGGGACCACGCCCGAGCAGGTGCTGGCCTCACCACACGTGCTCCTTGGCGCTACCGGTGGGATCATCGAGCTCATCCAGGAACGGAGGGAGCGTCACGGGATCTCTTATGTGGTGTTCCTTGGCGCCGACCTAGGGGATGCGGAGCCCGTCGTCTCCACCCTGGCCGGGACCTGACGGGGCGTCTGTATAGGACAGTCGCTTGAACATGTGGGTGGATTAGATCAGGTCAGAGGTAGTCGATCTGTGGATTGCCAGGGTGTCGGGATGGATGCTTGCGACGCCTGTGTTGCCGTCCTTGGGTGAGCACGGAAGACAACCAACACGAGGCGTGATGTCGCGAACCAAGAAGGGCGCTCTTACCAGGTGATTCACCGAAATCCCCAGGTCAAATCGCACTGCCCCGAATCCGTTCCTATGTCCATCCCTACCCTGATCAGCGACAGGCCATGCGAAGGGGCCCCGAGGAGGTGCGCCGGGTAGTTCTCGGCTCGGCTTGATAAGGCCTCAGTCGTCCTGGAAATGCCGGTGTTTGCCCGGGTTCCACTGCTCGTGGCCGTAGGTCCCTGAAGCAAATGTGAACGGCTCCTCTTCCAGGTCGGTGGCCATGGTGTCGTTCCAGCGGTTGAGAAACCCGAACAGGGAGATGACCGCCATGATCTCAACGATCTCGCCCTCGGTGTAGTGCCCTCTCAGGTCATCGAAGTGCTCGCGCGTAGCCAGGTTGGGCTGCAGAGAAGCGTCCCGCGCCAGGCGTAGTGCGCTCCGCTCCGCTTCTGAGAAGAGCGTGTTGGTCTCGAATTCCCAGACCGAGGCGATCTTCTCGGCATCCACTCCGCGCTCGCGGGCGTCGACTGCTTCGTGTGCCTGGCAGTAGCGACAACCTGCAGCTTGGCTCGATATGACCGCGATCAAAGGCTTCAGCTCGATGGGCAACGTGCCGGTGCGCCAGATCTTGGTGATCAGGTCGGAGAATGCTCGCAGGATCTCAGGACGCCGGGCCATGGTGAAGAGACTGTTGGGCACGAAGCTGAGCGTGTCGTCGTAGTGCTGGAACAGCTCTTCCAGCTCGGGGAGGTCTTCGCGGCGGAGCGGCTCGAGGTTGGCCACGGCTAGGTGTCGCTCAAGCCAGCCGAACCTTGACCGGCAGGTGCTTGATGCCCCTCGTGGCAGTTCGCCGGAAGTGCGTCGTCAACGACGAGTAGCAGAGGATCTCCTGGGTGGCCGAACCCATCAGCTCGGGACTCTCGCACAGCTCATCCAACTGGTCGAGGTTGTGCATCAGGAAGGTGATTCCGTGGCTGAGGCGGTCGACAACGAGCTGGGAGTTATCGGAATCGCTGCGACTGATCATCTGCTCCCCCAAGTCACAAGACGATCCGCGTCGGCCTCGGGGCCTCCAAGCAGACAACAGAGCAGTCGGATGGGGAACTTCCGGGCGGGACCTGGCTCGCCAGGGAGGGAAGTGCATCACCCAGGTGGACTTCGGCTGTGGTCACCTTGCTCCAACGGTTGAGGACCATCTCGAGTCTATCGGGGGGACTTGGCTTCTAACCTGCCGACGTGGCCCGTCATCCAGCCCGTGCCGAGGTGGTCGGCAGTTTGCTCAGACCGAAGACGCTGAGGGCGGCCGTTGACGCCTTCTATGGGGAGGGGCACAGGGCTGTGCTCGATGACGAGCGCGCCCAAGGGGCCGATTCGCTACACATCGTGGAAGACGAGGCCATCGCCGGGGTGGTGCAACGCCAGATCGACCTTGGCTTGGATGTCGTCACCGACGGCGAGTTTCGCCGCTACATGTTTCTCAACTCGTTCTGGGATGCGGTGCGCGGTTTTTCCACCGAAGACAATCCGGTTGAGTTCCGCAACGACAGCGGCGATCCGGTCGTCTGGCATGTCCACAAGGTGGTGGACCGGTTGGAACAGGTGGACAGCCCGGTCTCCCGGGAAGCTGCCTTCATGGCCACGACTACGGATCATCCGTTCAAGGTCACCCTGCCGGCAGGGTCGATCTTCTCCAACCCTTACACCTGGAAGCGAGGGGTGAACGACCACGTCTACTCCACGAGACAAGAGCTGACCGATCATGCCGTCACCATCGAACGACAGCTGGTGGCCGATGCGGTGGCGGAGGGCGCGGGCTATGTGCAATTCGACTTCCCGATGTATCCGTTCCTGGTCGACGATCGTTGGCGCCGCCGGATGATCGAGGACGGGTTCGATCTGAACGTTGTCATGGAGGAGGCGATCGCCGCCGATCGGGCCGTCCTCGAGGGGATCCCGGATGGAGTCACCACCGGTCTCCACATCTGCCGGGGCAACTACCGATCGCGATATCTCTGCGAAGGCTCGCTCGAGTCACTCGCAGAGAGGATCTTCAACGATCTGGATTACGACGTGTTCCTCGTCGAGTGGGAGGATCCCGAGCGCATGGGTGACGTCTCGCCGATCCGATTCGTCCCACCCGGGAAGACGCTCGTGCTGGGTGTGGTCGGCACCAAGACGCCACGGGTTCAAACGGACGACGAGCTGACCGCGCGTCTCGAGGATGCTGCCCGCTTTCTCGACTTCGATCAGCTAGCCGTCTCACCCCAATGCGGCTTCGCGTCGGTGATCGACGGCAACGAGATCCCCGAAGACACCCAATGGGAGAAGCTGGCATCGGTCGGTCGGGTGGCCGATCGCATATGGGGATGAGACACCCCGAATCGACCCGGTGCCGGCGGACATGAGCCGCCCACCACGCATTGTCCTCGTCCTCAGCGAGAACTGGACCATGGTCGACCCGAGACGCCCCGACCGGCTGGTGGAGATGGCCCGTGTTGCCGAGGACACCGGCATTGACACCGTCATGTTGTCCGAGCACATCGTTCTCGCCCCGTCGGCGGGAGCCGACGGTCTGATGGGCAACCCGCGTGACTATGCCATGCCCGGGAATCAGGATCCGTCGATGCCGTGGCCTGACTCACTCGGTCTCGCTGCCGCGATCGCAGCTGTCACCACGACGATCAGGATCGCTCTCGCCGCCGTCATCGCTCCGTTGCGTCACCCGCTGCTGCTCGCCAACCAGCTGGCCACGCTCGATCTGTTGAGCCGAGGTCGTCTGGTCGTGCAGCCGACGGTCAGTTGGCACCACCACGAGTACCGGGCCCTCGGCGTGCCCTTTGGGGAACGGGGACAACGTCTCGACGAGCATCTCGCTGCCTGGAGTCGAGTCTGGGCCGAGTCGCCGGCTTCCTTCGCAGGTCGGCATTACCAGTTCGAGGAGGTCTATCTCGAGCCCAAGCCAACGACTCCGGAAGGACCGCCGATCTGGATTGGGGGGAGCACCGCCCACCCGGCGGTCATTCGTCGCCTCGTCGAGTACGGCAGTGGGTTCCATCCGCTCGGTCAGCCGAGCGAAGAGGAGCTCACACACCTCCACGACAGTCTCCGGGAAGCCGGGAGCGATCCTGGCGAACTGGAGTGGGTCGGCGGCGTTCGGGGCCGGTTCACCGATGATCGCTCTCCGGCCGACCTCGAGGAAGCCCTTGGACAGATTCCATTCCAGATGAGTCGGGGGTTTGAGACGATCTGCATCAAACCCTCGCAATTCATCGAAACGAGCGCTGAGCTGCCCCGTTTCTGTGAGCACGTGTTACGGCGCTCCACCGAGATGGTGGCGTGATGGCGACGGACACGAATCGTGTCGCAATAATCACCGGTGGGGGAACCGGCATCGGTGCAGCCACGGCTCGTGCGCTGGCGGCAAGTGGGGTGAGTGTCATCGTCACCGGTCGGAGAGCGGAGCCGCTGGCAGACGTGGCTCATCGAGTCGGTGGCCTTGCTGTCGTAGCCGACGTCACCAGTGAGGACGATTGGGGCCGAGTCATCGCAGTAGCCGATGAGCAGTTCGGCGGGGCGGATGTGCTGGTCGCCAACGCGGGCATCGAGGCCTTTGGTTCCGTGGAGACGGTGGCGCTGGATGAATGGCGGAGGGTTCAGCAGACCAACGTGGACGGGGTCCTCCTTGGCATACGCGCCGTATCACCGTCGATGCGGCGGAGAGGTGGTGGGAGCATCGTGGTCGTCTCCTCAGTTGCCGGGCTCACCTCCGGGCCGGAGTATGCGGCCTACGTCACTTCGAAGACCGCCGTTCTCGGTCTGGTCCGGTCCGCTGCCGTCGATCTGGGACCCGACCTGATCCGGGTCAACGCCGTCTGTCCGGGATGGACACGAACCGAAATGAGCGAGCGCGAGACGGAGCTGATAGCGACAGAAGAGGGAATCGGCGCGGAACAGCTTTGGAGCAGGCTCGTGGAACCGTTGCCCCTCGGACGCGCCGCGGCGCCCGAGGAGATCGCAGCCTGCATCGAGTTCCTCGCCGGACCTGGCGCCTCGTTCGTGACGGGTGCGGTGCTCGTGGCTGACGGTGGCAGCTCAGCCGTGGATGTTGGAACACTCGGTTTTCGCAGCTGACTGACCGCGATGTGCGATGACGCCTTTCCAGGGTCACACCCGACCCTCGTGTCGCTCGACCAACCCGAGCAGTCTTGATCGAGGGTGTCGGTCAGCGGGTTCGGCGTCTCGCTTGCGACCGGACGTGTGAACTCACACGTTGGGTTCCCACGTTCATATGTCGTCCTCGCGGATCCAGATGGTCTCCTTGGGAGACGGAACCCAGAGCTCATAGAAGGCGAACGGCTCGTCGTGTGGATTCTCGAACCAGTGCACCTCGCCGTCGCCGGCGGTGGCCACATCTCCTGCGGCCACCTCGAACGTCTCATCGTCGACGTGGAATATGCCTCGACCCTCGGATATGAACCAGATATGGCGCGCCCCTACGTGGTAGTGGGCAGCAGCTGTGTCTCCCGGGCGGTATGTGATGTGGTCGGCCTTCAGGTCGCTGAATCCGAACAGTTCCTCTGTGACCAGGTCGACCCGATGACGCCCGTCCCTGGTCGACTCGAGTGTCGGGAGATCGGCGGCCTTGACGACGCGGGGCATTGCAGCAACCTACCCCTCAGAGACGTGGCCGCGACCATTTGGGTCAGTTCTGCAAGAGGGTCTCTTTTGCCACGTGGTCAACCAGCCGTCCGGGAAGCCGTCGCGGACGACTGGATGTCTCGGCGATCAGCGGCAAGGTGGTCGACGATGTAGCCGGCGTCTCTGCCAGCGGCTAGCAGGGTGTCCGACAACACCGAGTAAAGGAACTTGAGGCCCACGAAGAAGATACCGGGCACGGCGTCCACGACGCCCCGCTCGTGAACGACGTGACCTTCACTGTCGAAGACAGGCAGGTCGATCCAGGAGTGCCCCGGCTTGAAGCCGGTGCACCACACGACGTTGGCGACGTCGAGAACGGAGCCGTCGTCCAGGCTCGGGTAGCCGTCGACGACACCGGTAACCCGGCCGACTCGCTCCACGCCGGCGGCGACGAGATCCTTCGGCTTGACCCGGAGGAGCGGCGCGCCTTTGTGAAGCATCTTCGTTCGGAACTTCCGGCCCAGAGGGTTGCTCGTCGTGAGGACACGATTGAGGATCACCGGCCCCACGAACGGCATGAGAATCCTCCCCGAGAGA